>CALAGF010000179.1 GCA_937892345.1 uncultured Rhodocyclaceae bacterium
CAATATCCACGGGCTTGCCGCGCATCCAGTCATCGAAGGCGTGGGCAGCACCCAGTGCATCGACCCGGCCGCAACCGAGGATGGATTCGCCCAGTGCCAGCGACATGGTGGTGTCGTCGGTGACCTGTCCAGGTTTGAGCCTGAGCCAGCCGCCGCCAATCATGTGCTGATGGATGTCGTACTGGTTGCGGATTTCCTTCGGGGTCATGAACTCGACGGTGGCGCCAAGGGCATCGCCAATCGCAAGGCCCAGATACGCAGCCACTGCACGCGCTTGAGCCGGCGTTCGGTCAGGGGTGACACGGCGCCGGATGGGCGCATTGCGGGCAATCAGTTCTCGGGTCCAAAACATGTTGCGTAATCGGCGCAGACGCCGCATGAAGGCGCAGGGCAAACGTAAATGCCCTCGTTGGAACAAAACTGGCGGTAGATGAACTTCTTCCATTTCATGTCGCCCGTATTGGCGCGGGCCAGTCCGGGAAAGTTGATCCACATCAGTCGGCTGAGTTCATCACGGGTTGCCAGCCCCAGATCCTGCCACAGATGATTGTGGCCGGCGCAGGCGGTGGCGAGGATGCTGGCCAGCAGCAATTCGGAGGGCTGACATCGGGCGCGATTGGCAAGTAGCAGTGTTTGCAAGTCCCCCCATTCCGGAATGGCCTCGATTGCGCGCTCAAGACCGCGAATCCGGCAACCGGGAAAATAGGTGGCCAGCAGATGGCTGGCCGCGCGATGACCCAGGCCCAGATCGGCCGGCAGACACCCGTCGCCGCTCGCTTGACCAGCCACGATGCTGGCCAGCAAGGGACGGTTCGGATCACTGGCCGCCGCACCCTGTGCCGGCGCAGCCAGCAGTTCGGCAAGCCGCAAGGCGCGTAGCGAATGGCGATCCGGACCGTTCATGGCAGGGGCCTTACTTGCTGGGGTATTCGACCAGAATGTCTTCGTCGCGGATGATCATCTGGCAGGCGAGACGCCATTGGGTGGGCGGAATGTCATCGACGTACATCTGTTCCACTTCGGCTTTGGTGATGTGGCCGAGTTCGAGCAGGGCAGCCACTTCGCGCACGTTGAGCGGGCCGCCCATCGGGGCGCGCTTGCCGTCGACGGACGATACCTTGACCAGGCAGGTGCCGCAGTTGCCTTCCTGGCAACCGAAATCGATCGGGATGTGGTGTTCCTTGGCCAGTGTAAGGACGGTCTGGGTATGGCTGCCAGCGACGGCGTAGACGGTTTTGTCCTTGTGCATCGGGCTGCTGAAAGTAATAAGGGCCATGTTCGGGTTCTCCTGAAAAGCGGGTTGGGTTGAATTTCTCTGTTGTCGCTGGGTATCGCGTGCTTTTAATCTTGTTGGGCAGGGGGCGTCCGGCGTTCAGGCCGGCTTGACGACGATTTCGCCCCCGATGATCTGGGCCTGGCAGGCCAGGCGATGGCCGCGTGGGGCCATGTTGTCTTTCAGCACCTGATCTTCCAGTACGCTCGGTGGGGCCAGATTTTCGGCACCGGAAACTACCTTGGTCAGGCAGGTGCAGCACTCGCCTTCGCGGCAGCCATAGGTAATGCCGGCACCGACTTTTTCCGAGACTTCAATCAGGCGGGTGCCGGCCGGCACGGTGACGGATACGCCGATATCCTGAAAGGTGACTTTGGCTTTTGGCATGTGATGCTCCCTGGGTTATGCGGGCGTGGCCTGCAATTGGCTGAATTCGATTTCGCGCGGTGCCACGTGGCCGGTGAGATGGCAGGCCAGTTGTTCGCCGAGTTCGCGGCACTGGGCCAGTTCCTGATCGTCGGGGACCAGCTTGATGCGCAGGCCTTCGAGTGGGACGCGCAGCTTCAGCCCGCGCAGTCGGTCCTCGATCAGGCGCACCGCTTCGCCGCTCCAGCCGTAGGAGCCAAAGGCCGCACCCAGCTTGCCTTTGACATTGACGGTGGTCAGCGAGGAGAGCACGTCCCAGATCGGCTTGACTGCATCCGCATTGATCGTCGGGCTGCCGAAGGCGAGGCCATCGGCTTCTTCGATCAGGTCGGTGAAAATGCCCGACTCACCGCCTTCCAGATCGTAGAGGGAGACACGCACGCCGCCCATGCTTTCGGCGCCGGCCGCCAGCGATTCAGCCATGCGGCGGGTATTGCCGTAGGCCGAGATGTAAAAGACCACCAGCGTTTTTTCACTCTTGGCTTCGTTGAACAGGCGCGGCGTGGCCAGTTCGCGATAGCGATGCACGTAATCGCGCGGCTGGTGGCGCAGGATCGGCCCGTGCGCCGGGGCGATCAGGTGGATGTCCAGCGGTTCGATCAGGGCGATGGCATCCAGCACATATTCGCGGAAGGGCCGCATGATGTGCGCGTAGTAGTACTCGAACGAGAAGCGGAAATCGCCCACCGTATCGTTGAACAGCCGGGCATCGCAGAAATGGCAGCCGAAGATGTCGCCGGTAAACAGCAGGCCGTCTTCTACCAGATAGGTGCATTGCGTATCCGGCCAGTGCAGGTAGGGCGTATGCAGAAAGCGCAGGCTGCGGCCACCGAGATCAACCGTATCGTCGGTGGTGACTGGGATGTATTCGGGCGGCTTTTCGCCGCTGGGTTTGAGCAGCGCCTTCAACATCATCTGGGCGCGGCTGGAGAGATACACTTTGGCTTGCGGGGCGCGTTTGAGCAGCTCGGGCAGGGCGCCGCTGTGGTCCGGCTCGAGATGATTCAGGACGATGGTCGTGATTTCGTCGTAGCGTGCCACCGATTCCAGCCGCTCGAAAAAGGTGTCCGAAAAACTTTCCTTGACGGTGTCAATCACCGCCACGCCCTGTTCGCCACGGACCACATAGGCGTTGTAGCTGGTGCCGTTGGCGGTTTTCAGGATGATGTCGAAATTCCGCAGATGCGGATCAAGGGCGCCCACCCAATGGACGCCCGGTGCGAGTTCAACCGCGGCCTTAGTGAGTCCCGCAGCCGGCATGGTCTTCCTCGTCCGCATGCTCGTGGGCGTGGCTGCCGCAACTGCCGTGCCCTTCCGGACCATGCACGCAGGCTTCGATATTGCCTTCCGGCAATGCCACGTTTTTCAGGCCAATCCAGGCGTCGACCCCAGCAATGTCAAAACCGACCCTGCGTTGCTCGCCGATTTCCATCAGCGGGCGACGCATGAGCAAAGGGTTTTCCAGCAACAAGGGGAGGGCGGTTTCCGCCGTCAGGCTGGCCGGAACGATCTCGCCCGCCTTGATGGCCGAGGCCGCCGGATTGAACCAGCGGTCAACCGGCAAATCGCCCAAAAAAGCCAGAAGCCTTGCTGCGGTCCACTGCTCTGTTTTGAGATTTTTGGCTTGAACGGTGTGGCCGGCTGCGGCTAACAGCGTCTTTTGCCGCAGGTTGCCCTTGCAGCCGGGTTTCTCGTAAAAAGTGACAGTCGCCATTACGCCGCGTCCCGCCACAGACCAAATGCCTTCAGCTTCTCGATCGGAATGCCGGTCAATGAACCGGGCGGGTTCAGGAAAACGCCCTGTTCATCAACGATGGCCATTTCGATCGGGCAG
>CALAGF010000180.1 GCA_937892345.1 uncultured Rhodocyclaceae bacterium
GACCATTTCCGTGCCTGCCTTGGGGCCGCCGGGTGGCCGGGAGAAAGGCCTTTGTCCAGTCCTGAATTCCAGGCGCGCGCGGCATTCGCTGATGTTTTAGACAACCTTGCGGCTCTTGATGCGCTGCTTGGCCCAATTGGCGCAACAGAGGCTGTTCGCCGTCTCAACCAGATTTGCAGGCAGAGGATCTTCCAGCCTGAAACGCGCGGCAATCCGAACATCCAGATTTTGGGGGTTCTGGAAAGTGCCGGTCTATCTTTCGACGCCCTTTGGGTGATGGGCATGAACGATGACACCTGGCCGCCCGCTCCCCGCCCCAACCCTTTGCTGCCGGCCACGGTGCAACGCGAAGCTGGAAGCGCGCGCTCAAGTGCAGAGGTCGAATTCGACTTTGCCCGGCGCGTCCATTCTCGACTGCTGCATGCGGCGCCTGAAATCACTTTTTCCTATGCTCTGGCCGATGGGAACAAGATTCGTCGGCCGAGTCCCCTGCTTGAAGGAATGGCTCAGATCGTTTCCCACTATGCCTACCCGCAAACGCTTGCCAACCAGTTGGCCAGTGCCAATTCCGGGGCTTGTGAAGCAGTTGATGACACCCTTGCGCCCCCAGTCGCTGCCGGTGAAGTTGTCGGTGGTGGGAGTTCATTGCTCCAGGCGCAAGCGATTTGCCCGGCTTGGGCCTTTTACCAGTATCGTTTGGGTGCGAAGGCGCTCAATGAGCCGGTTGAAGGCTTCAACCCTGCTGATCGCGGCACCTTGGTACACGCCACCCTCGAAGCATTCTGGACTGAAGTAACGAGTTCCAATGCTCTTCGGTCGCTGAACAGCGATGAGCGTGCCGCCGCAATTTCCCGCGCGGCTATCGCCGGTATCGCGCAGTTCGAGAAAAGCTCGCATCAGACCTTATCTTCTCGTATTCGAGAGATTGAGGCCAAGCGGCTGGAGCGCATTCTTGGCCTGTGGCTGGAAATCGAAGCCAAGCGTACCGTCCCGTTTACTGTCGTTACCCGGGAGGAACGGCGCGTCATCAGGGTCGCGGATATTGCCGTGAATGTGGTCATCGACCGAATTGACGAGTTGGCCGACGGCCGCCGCATCGTCATCGACTACAAGACCGGCACCAGCATCGATATCAAGAACTGGGCCTCCCAGCGGATCACCGAACCCCAAGTGCCCATCTATGCGGCCCTCGCCGGCGAGGATGTCTCCGCCATTGCTTTTGCCAAGGTGCAACTCGACAAGCCGGCGTTTGTCGGCGTGGCCGAAGACTCCGACATGTTGCCGGGCGTTCCGGGGGTTGGCGACGATAAGCAACGGCTTTTCCCGCCAGCAGCGTATCCCTCCTGGACCAGCGTGATTCAGCACTGGGAAGCGCGCCTGGAAGCCATCGCACAGGAAATCAAGGACGGTCATGCACCGGTGCTCTTTGCTGACGAAAAGGAACTTCAGTATTGCGATGTTCTGCCTCTGCTGCGCCTGCCTGAGTATCGGCGGCTGCATGCTCAGAGCGGGTCTTCCGCGCCCTGAATAATTCCAAAACCGGCATATTCACATTGGCAAAATAGGCCCATACCAACTCTCATGGCATGGCCGTCAGATGACTACTTCTTTGATTCAGGATGCACAGGCCCGGCAAGAGGCGCTGGAAATCAACTCCTTCATTGTTGAGGCGCCGGCCGGGGCCGGGAAAACGGAGCTGCTGACCCAGCGCTTCCTGCGACTGCTTGCGGTCGTCGAAAACCCCGAAGAAGTCATGGCCCTGACCTTCACCAACAAGGCATCCACGGAAATGCGGGACCGCATCCTTGGTAGCCTTGAACGCACGGCCGCCGGCATTGTGCCGTCCGAGCCGCACAAGCGCCAAACCTTCGACCTGGCACAAGAGGTTTTGAAGCGTGATGCCGCCTGTCACTGGAATTTGTTGGGTCACCCAGGCCGCCTTCGCATCACGACACTGGATGCCCTGTGCGCGAATCTCGCGCGGCAAATGCCCTACCTCAGCCGTTTCGGCAGTCAGCCGCCTGTGTGTGCCGAGCCCGATATCCACTACGCTACCGCCGCCCAGCGCACACTGGAGATGGTCGATGATGGTACCGCTGATGCCGATGTGGTGGCACAGGCGCTGTCCTTCATGGACAACCATGCGGGCCGCCTGGAATCCCTGTTGGTGTCCATGCTTAGCCGCCGCGACCAATGGGTTCATCACGCTTCTCGCATTGAGAGCGGGGCATTGCGTCCCGAAGTGGAGGCCGGGTTTGCTGCTCTGATCGAGCGTGACCTGGCGCGTGTGGCTGACTTACTGGACAGCGCACGACAAGCCGAGATCATGCCTCTGGCGCGCTTTGCTGCTGCCAATGCTCCGGGCTGTTTTGATGCGCTGCGCAACTGGACCGTCCCGCTGGAAGCCTCCATCGACGACCTTCCCGGCTGGCAGGCGCTGGCTGACTTTCTGCTCACGAGCACCGGCACGGTCCGCAAGACCGTCGACAAACGTTCGGGCTTTCCGGCTGGCGGCGTTCATGCCGACCAGAAGCAAGCCATGCTTGAACTGCTGCGCAGCCTTTCTGGGCTTGCCGGCCTGGCTGATGCTCTGTCTGTTGTCCCTTCATTGCCCGCACCGCAGTTTGATCGCGCTGACTGGGCGACGGTCGAATGCTTCTCCCGTTTGCTGCGTTTGGCTGCGAGTCAGCTATGGCTGGTCTTCCAGGAAGTTGGCGAAGTCGATTTCATCGAAATCGCCGGCCGCGCCGGAATGGCTCTCGGGGACGAAGAGATCGGAAGCACACGTCTGAACTCCAGTCACACAGTGGTA
>CALAGF010000181.1 GCA_937892345.1 uncultured Rhodocyclaceae bacterium
GGGCGGCGGCAAAAACTGAGTGCAACACCTGACCTTTCCGGTACGGTGCTGCCCCTATGTCTTATACCGAACTCAGCGTTGAAGAGGGGGTTTGGGGAGCAATGGAACCAAAAACCAACGTAAGCCCTACCAACGCTTTTCGGTGTCTTCTTCCCAGGCGCCCATCTCGACAAAACAGTTGCGCATGTCGGCCTCCTGGCTGATCTCGGTCAGCAGGTCATGCACGCTCTTGTCCAGCTCATCGTCGCTCCGATACGGAATGGTCAACTCATAGTGGCCGGCATCCAGCCGCTTCATGCCATAGGGCTCCAGGCAGTAGCGCTCAATGTTCTCCGTGGCCCGCTTCCGGCCGCGCACGAACTTGCTGTTATTCACCACCGCGAGGCGCAGGGTGACGGTGGCCACCCGCTCGGCGGCGGGCGGCTCTGCCGGCGACGCGGCCGAAGGCTGCTGGTCGCGTGACCTGGCGCTCTTCTGGTACGCGCCGATCTCGACACCACGGTGGCGCAGGTAGCTGTACAGCGTGCTCTTGGAGATGTGCAGCTTCTCGCCGATCGCGCTGACGCTCAGGCGACCTTCGCGGTAGAGGGTTTCGGCCGCCATGGCGGTGGCCTCAGCCTTGGCTGGCAGGCCCTTGGGACGGCCACCGATCCGGCCACGCGCCCGTGCGGCCGACAGACCCGCCTGAGTCCGCTCGCGGATCAGCTCGCGCTCGAACTCCGCCAGCGAGGCGAACAGGTTGAACACCAGGCGGCCTTGGGCGTGGGTGGTGTCGATGGGGTCATTCAGGCTCTGTAAGCCGACCTTGCGCTCTGCCAGCTCGCCGACCAACTCGACCAGGTGCTTGAGGGAACGCCCAAGGCGATCCAGCTTCCAGATCACCACGGCATCACCCGGCCGCACGTTGGCCAGCAGTTTGTCCAACTCCGGCCGGGCGCTTTTCGCGCCGCTGGCGATGTCTTGGTAGATGCGTTCGCACCCGGCCTGTTTCAGGGCATCGACTTGTAGGTCGGCTTTCTGATCCCGAGTGCTCACTCGCGCATAACCGATCTTCATCAAAAGTACTGTTTACTCGACTACGTTAGTAATAGTTGAACTTTGATTAAGCGTACCAGTTATTTGAACCGTAGCGCGGGGAGCTTAACGAACCGAGCCATTCCTCGATAGAGTTCGGCAAAACCTTCGTTTTGTCGAACCATTGCATCGCCCTTTGTGATTGGCGTATAAACACACAAACACCTATTAGCGGAGAACGCTATGAATACCATTCGCTGGAATGTCGCCGTCTCGGCCGACACCGACCAGTCGCTTCGGATGTTTCTGGCCAGCCAGGGCGGCGGCCGTAAGGGCGACCTGTCGCGCTTCATCGAAGAAGCGGTACGGGCACACATCCTGGAGCTGAGCGCTGAGCAGGCCAAGGCCGCTAACGCCCATCTGAGTGAGGCAGAATTGACCAACGCGGTTGACGAAGCGCTCGACTGGGCACGTAAGCGCTGATGCGGGTCGTGTTGGATACCAACATCCTGTTCAGCGCCCTGATCTCGCCACATGGCGCGCCCGATGCGATCTACCGTGCCTGGCGGGCGGCGCGTTTCGAGGTGGTGACCTCGCGGATGCAACTCGATGAAATTCGTCGAGCCAGCCGCTATCCCAAGCTTCAGGCCATCCTACAGCCCGCCAAGGTGGGCGCCATGATCAATAACCTGCAACGGGCTGTGGTACTGGAGCGCCTGACCATCGAGGTCGAAGCCGATGATCCGGATGACTCGTTTTTGCTGGCCATGGCCTTGGCGGGCGATGCGGACTACCTGATAACCGGTGATCGCCGCGCCGGCCTGCTGCAACGCGGGCACATCGAACGCACGCGGATCGTCACGCCCGCCGTGTTCTGCGTCGAGGTGCTGTGATCAATGCCGGTCGGTTTTCTGACTCAAGAGCAACGCGACGGTTTTGGCCGCTATGTTGATTCGCCCAGCCGTGAAGAGCTGGAACGTTACTTCCACCTGAGCGATGAAGACCGTGAAGCCATCCAGGTGCTGCGGGGTAACCATAACCGTCTGGGTTATGCCGTTCTGCTGACCACCGTCCGCTTCGTTGGCGTTCTGCCGGACAAGCCCGCCGCCGTGCCGGTGGAAGTCCTGCAGGTGCTTTGCCGACAACTGGCGATTCCAGACCCCGACTGCCTCCAGCGCTATAGCGATCATCGCCGCTGGATACATGCCACCGATATTCAGAACCGCTTTGGCTATCGTCATTTCACCGATCCGGGCATCGGCTTTCGCTTGAGCCGCTGGCTGTATGCCCTCTGCTGGACGGGCACCGACCGGCCGGGAGTGCTGTTTGAGCGAGCCACCTCGTGGCTGTTCACACAGAAAGTCCTCCTGCCTGGTGTGTCTCAACTAGAGCGCTTTATCGCCCAGTTGCGCAGTCGGGTCGAAGAACGCCTCTGGTTTACGCTGGGCCGCAGCGTGACTGAGGAACAGCGATTGCAACTGCAAGACTTGCTGACGGTGGCCGAAGGCAACCGCAGCTCCCGGCTGGATCAATTGCGCTCCGGCCCGGTCATGGTCAGTGGCCCCGCGTTGATTCGGGCACTGCGCCGGCTCGATGACGTGCGCGGCATCGGCATCACCTTGCCGGCGGCGGCGCACATCCCTCCCAGCCGTATCGCCGCCCTGGCCCGCTTCGCCAACACGGCCAAGGTCACCGCGATTAATCGGCTGCCGGCGTCGCGGCGGATGGCGACACTGGTGGCCTTCGCACTCTGCCTGGAGGCGACTGCGCACGACGACGCACTGGAAGTCCTGGAGGCCTTGCTGCGCGACCTGTTCAGCAACGCGGAGAAGGCCGACAAGAAAGCCCGCATGCGCAGCCTGAAAGACCTGGATCGGTCGGCCGCGACGCTCGCCGCCGCGTGCAAGGTCGTGCTGGACAGCTCGATCAGCGATGACAACGTGCGCGCCCGGCTGTTCAACGACCTGCCGAGGACCACCCTGGAAAAGGCCCTGGAAGAGGTCAACGCGCTGATCCGCCCGGTAGATGACGTCTATTTTCTTGCATTGGAAGCGCGCTACCGCAGCGTGCGCCGCTTCCTGCCCGACCTGCTCAAGCACATCCGCTTCGGCTTCAGCCCGGCCGGCAAGGGCGTGGCGGCTAGTCTGGAGTGGCTGCAACTGAACCTGCCGCGCCGGAAGCCAGAGGATGACGCGCCGCAGGAGATCGTGGCCAAGGCTTGGCAGAAGCACATCACCCGCGAAGATGGCTCCCTCGACATGGGTGCCTATGTGTTCTGCACGCTCGATGCGCTGCGCACGGCCCTGCGCCGCCGCGATGTCTTCGTCTCGCCCAGTTGGCGCTATGCCGACCCGCGCCTTGGCCTGCTCGACGGTGCCGAATGGCTGGCGGCGCGACCGATCATCTGCCGGTCACTGGGCCTGACCATCGACGCCAAAACCACCCTGGACGCCTTGTCCGTCGAGCTGGATGCAACCTGGCTGGCAGTAGCCGCGCGCCTGCCCGACAACCCGGCGATTCAACTGAGCGAGAACACCGAGGGCAAGACCGAACTGTCGCTCGGGGCGCTGGACAAGCTGGACGAGCCCTGCTCGTTGCTGCAACTGCGGGCGGCCGTGTCTGACCTGATGCCGCGTGTCGATCTGCCGGAAATCCTCTTGGAAATCGCCGCCCGCACTGGCTTTTCCGAGGCCTTCACCCATGTCTCCGAACGCAATGCACGCGCCGACAACCTGGTCACCAGCCTCTGCGCGGTGCTGTTGGGCGGGGCCTGCAACACCGGCCTGGAGCCCTTGATCCGCACCGACAACCCGGCGCTGCGCCGTGACCGGCTGTCCTGGGTCAGCCAGAATTATATCCGCGACGACACCCTGTCAGCGGCTAACGCCATCCTGGTCGGAGCGCAAAGCCAACTGGAACTGGCCCAAGTCTGGGGTGGCGGCGAGGTCGCCTCCGCCGATGGCATGCGCTTCGTCGTACCGGTGCGCACCGTGCATGCCGGCCCCAATCCGAAGTATTTCGGCACCGGCCGGGGTGTCACCTGGTACAACCTGATTTCCGACCAATTCTCCGGCCTCAACGCCATCACCGTGCCCGGCACGCTGCGCGACAGCCTGGTGTTGCTGGCGGTCGTGCTGGAACAGCAGACCGAGTTGCAGCCGACGCAAATCATGACCGACACCGGGGCCTACAGCGATGTGGTGTTCGGGCTCTTCCGCCTACTTGGCTACCACTTCAGTCCGCGGCTGGCCGATGTCGGCGGTACCCGCTTCTGGCGCACGCGCCCGGACGCGGACTACGGCAAGCTCAACGGGCTGGCCCGCCAGTCGGTCAAACTCGACCTGATCGCCGAGCACTGGGACGACCTGCTGCGCCTGGCAGGCTCGCTCAAACTCGGCCGGGTGCCGGCGACTGGCATCATGCGCACGCTGCAAACGGGAGATAGACCCACCCGGCTGGCCCAGGCGCTGGCCGAATTCGGGCGGATCGAAAAGACTCTGCACACGTTGACCTATATCGACGACGAGTCCAAGCGCCGCGCCACCCTGACCCAGTTGAACCGAGGCGAAGGCCGGCACAGCCTGGCCCGCGCCGTGTTCCACGGCAAACGCGGCGAGCTCCGCCAGCGCTACCGCGAAGGCCAGGAAGACCAGCTCGGTGCTCTGGGCCTGGTGGTGAACATCATCGTGCTGTGGAACACCCTCTACATGACGGCGGCCGTGGAACGGCTCAAGCAGCACGGCTATCCAGTGCTGGAAGAGGATTTGGCCCGGCTATCGCCGCTGATCTACGAGCACATCAACATGCTCGGGCGGTATTCCTTTGCGGTACCGGAAGAAGTTGCGCGCGGCGAGCTGCGGCCACTGCGTAATCCAGACGACGACCTGTGATCCCCCTAAACGCTATGAGCAACACCCAAGCTGCTGCTGGATCGGCGGGCACTTCACCGAGCCGAACGAACAGAAAACGCAGCAATCCCCTGGGTTGGGGCGCAGCAGCGCCTTGCAGTTGCTGCACTCGTAATAGAACTGGCAGGCGTCCGTGGGCATGGTTTCCGGCTTGGCGAAGCCGCAGCGCGGGCAAGTCAGCACGGACTCAAGGACAATGGCGCTCATCGTGACCTCACTTCTGCACTGTGGAGGGGTATCCCGCGTTCGCGGTCGCCTCAGTCAGTGCCTCGGGCTGGGCCTTATCGGGATCGTAGGTGACGGTCGCCGTCTTCTGGTCGAAATTGACCTGGACGTCACTCACGCCGGACACCTTCTCCAGCGACTTCTTGACCGTGATCGGACAGAGTCCGCACGTCATGTTCTGCACGTCGAGCGTGACGGTTTTCGGGGGAGCCGCCAGCGCCACGAAGGGCAAGGCGAAAAGCACGGCGATCAGCAGTTTGCGCATGGTTAATCTCCTTCAGTAGAACAGCGGGGCGAGCCACGGCACGGCCAATAGGCCGAGCAGCAGCACGCTGACGATCCAGAACACGAGTCGCTGTCGCACGAGCGTGCGCGGATCGGCGCAGGGTGTACCTGGCGTACAAACCTGTGGCACCAGGTAGAGCTTGCGGAATGCCAATCCCAGGAACAGTAGAGTCAACCCGATGAAGAGGGGGCGTAGTGGCTCCATCATGGTCAGAGCGCCCACCCACGTACCGCCGACACCGAGTGCCAACAGCACCAGTGGCCCGACACAGCACACCGACGCACCGATGGCGGTCAGCGAACTCGCGACCAGCGAGCCTTTCCCGGTGAGTTGCATCCCCATTCCCATCTCCTGAGCCTGATTGCCTAGGTGCTATTCTAAACTCCGTACCAAAGTACGGAATCAAGGAGAAAGTGATGGCCACAGAGCTGACCATTGGCAAGCTGGCAGACGCCGCCGGGGTGAACGTCGAGACGATCCGCTACTACCAGCGACGCGGGCTGCTGGATGAACCAGCCAAACCCTTGGGTGGCCATCGGCGCTATCCGGTGGACATGGTGAAGCGACTGCGTTTCATCAAGCGGGCTCAGGCGCTGGGTTTCACGCTCTCGGAAGTCGGTGGACTGCTGACGCTGGATGAGTCGTGCGCCTGTGCCGAAACGCGAGCACGGGCTGCACGCAAGCTCGCGTTGATCGAGCAGAAGATGGCCGACTTGGTCGTCATGCAGCAACTGTTAGGCGAACTGGTGCAGCAATGTGATGCGGGAGACGGCGGAACGATCTGCCCGATCATCGAGGCACTGATCAGAGAGTAATGCCTGGCGGGTGAGCTGGAGATCGGAAAGCCCCTTTACGGTGGGATTCAGAGCTTACGTTGGTTTTTGGTTCCATTGCTCCCCAAACCCCGTAACCGACGTGACGCATTTGAGCAGTTGGACCGCCCGGCACTGGGACCACTGCC
>CALAGF010000182.1 GCA_937892345.1 uncultured Rhodocyclaceae bacterium
ATACGAGATACCACTGTGTGACTGGAGTTCAGACGTGTGCTCTTCCGATCTGCCGCGTCTATGGCCAGCTGATGAGCCTCTTGACCCTGATGAAGTCGCAGCCACTGGCGTACAACAAGGACAATCAGGAAGACAAGGAGCCGCTGTTCGACGCCGTCGACACCGTCACCGACACGCTGCGCATCTTCGCCGACATGGCCGGCGGCATCACGGTGCGCGCCGAGAACATGCAGGCGGCGCTGACGCAGGGCTTCGCCACCGCCACCGACCTCGCCGATTACCTGACCAAGAAGGGTCTGCCCTTCCGCGACGCCCACGAAGCCGTGGGCCATGCGGTCAAGGCGGCCGAGGCCAAGGGCGTCGACCTGCCGGGTCTGACGCTGGCAGAACTCCAGCAGTTCTCGCCGCTGATCGAAAATGATGTGTATGGCGTGTTGACCGTTGAAGGCTCGCTGGCCAGCCGTAACCACATCGGCGGCACGGCGCCGGCGCAAGTGCGCGCAGCAATCGCCCGCGCCCGAAAGCGCCTGGACTGAAGCGGGATCGCCCCAAAAAACCGCCGCTGCCCCGGCGGTTTTTTTTCGCTGCTTTTTGCACCTTTTTCATCAGCGGTTTAATATATAAGCGTTTATAAATATACAAACCGGGCGCACCAGCCGCCTCAATCAGCCAAGGAAAACAGCATGTACAGCACCCTCGTCGATAACACCCCCATGATCAAGGTCACTACCAGCAAGCACGAAGCCAATTACGCGCTGAATGGTTCCCTGATGAATCCGCTGGAGGCCTTCTACGCCGCGCTGGCGGCCTGCGCCGCCGTCTTCGCCAAAAAGGCCTGCAAGGAGCTGGGAATTCCGGCCGAAGGCATCGATATCAACTGCAAGCCTTTTGCCGGCCCGAGTGGCCCCTTGTCGCTGGCCAGGTTCAAGACCGACGTGCGCTTCCCGGCGCA
The DNA here is from genome assembly GCA_937892345.1 of uncultured Rhodocyclaceae bacterium. GTDB lineage: Bacteria > Pseudomonadota > Gammaproteobacteria > Burkholderiales > Rhodocyclaceae > Azonexus. The sequence goes on from CALAGF010000182.1 coordinate 953, forward strand.
TTTCACCAGCGAACAAAAGGCCGTCATTCTGGATAGCATTGCCCATTGTGCGGTAAAGGAAGTGGTTATGGACGGCCCGAACATCGACTTTCAGGTTGCCGAAGTCTGATTGCCTGCTCGTCCCCATGAAAAAAGCCCGCGTACTGGCGGGCTTTTTTGCGTTCAGGGCACTGGATCAGGCCGGCTTGGCGATGCCTTCGAGCAATTGCTGGATTTCACCGCTGTGATACATCTCTTTCATGATGTCGCAGCCGCCGATGAATTCACCCTTGATGTAAAGCTGCGGAATGGTCGGCCAGTTGGCGTATTCCTTGACCCCCTGGCGGATTTCTTCATCGGCCAGCACGTTGACCGTAACAAAGTCTTCAACCCCGCAAACCTTCAGAATTTGTACGGCGGTCGCGGAGAAACCGCACTGTGGAAAGCGGGCATCGCCCTTCATGTAAAGAACGACCGGGTTGTTGGTGACGGTATCGTGAATGCGTTGTTTGACGTCGGACATGCTGGCTCCAGGAGTTACAGATAAGCACCGGACACCCGATCGGTGCCGGCGAGGTCGGTTTGCGTGAATGGCGCTTTGAACCCGGCGCTGAGCAATAAGTTCCGGCTGGCTGCGCCTTGATCATAGCCATGCTCGAACATCAGCGCGCCCTCCGCTTGAAGATGGGCAGGCGCCGCGGCGACGATCTGGCGAATGCAGGCCAGACCATCGGCCCCGTCGGTCAACGCCATTTGCGGTTCAAACGGCAGGCCGTTCAAGGCTAAATGCGGATCCCCCGCGGCCACATAAGGCGGGTTGGAAACGATCAGGTCGAATCGTTGACCGGTCAGCGGCGTGTACCAATCGCCCTCAAAAAACTCGACGACGGCCCCGAGTCGCCCCGCGTTGTTGCGTGCGATGAAAAGTGCCGCGGGGGAAAGGTCGACCGCCGTCACCTGCGCGTGCGGACACTCCAGCGCCAGCGAAATGGCGACAATCCCGGAGCCGGTACCCAAGTCGAGTACGCGGGGCGTTTTCAGGGTTTTCAGCCGGTCGACCGCGAGATCGATCAGCACCTCGGTTTCCGGACGGGGAATAAGTACGGCGGGAGAGACCTGGAACACCCGGCCCCGAAACTCGGCCTCACCGACCAGATAGGCCAGCGGCTCACCGGCAGCGCGGCGCTGCACCCATTCGGAAAATTGCGCATACGCCGGGGAAAACACGGGCGTTTCCGGGCGGGCGAGTAGATCGGTGTGCGTGCAGCCCGTGGCGTATTGCAGCAAAAGCCGGGCATCGAGCCGGTCGATCTGCTGCCGTGCTGCGGTCAACGCCTCTCCCAGCGTCATTTTCAGTTTTGCTCTGCGAGTTCGGCCAACTGGTCGGCCTGATGTTCCGCCGCCAGCGCCCCCAGCAACTCATCCATGTCGCCATCCATGATCGCGCCGATCTTGTAGAGCGTCAGGTTGATGCGGTGATCGGTCACCCGGCCCTGCGGAAAGTTGTAGGTGCGAATGCGTTCGGAACGGTCGCCGGAGCCGATCAGGTTCTTGCGCGTGCTGGAAATATGCGCCTGCTGCGCGCGCACCTGCACATCCTTGATCCGCGCCGCCAGCACCTTCATGGCCGAAGCCTTGTTGGCGTGTTGCGAACGGCCATCCTGACATTCGGCCACAATACCGGTCGGCAAGTGGGTAATGCGCACGGCCGAGTCGGTCTTGTTGATGTGCTGTCCGCCGGCACCGGATGCACGGAAGGTGTCAATGCGCAGATCGGCCGGGTTGAGGTTCACATCCTCGACCTCGTCGGCTTCCGGCATGATCGCTACCGTACAGGCCGACGTGTGGATGCGGCCCTGGGTTTCGGTTTCCGGCACGCGCTGCACGCGATGGCCGCCGGACTCGAACTTCAGCCGCGAGTAAGCACCCGCTCCCGCCAGACGGCAGATGATCTCGCGATAGCCGCCCAATTCCGACTCGCTAGCGGAAATGACCTCCACTTGCCAACGCTGACGTTCGGCATAACGCGAGTACATGCGAAACAGATCGCCGGCGAACAAGGCAGATTCGTCACCACCGGTTCCCGCCCGAATTTCCAGCAGCACATTACGCTCGTCGTTGGGGTCTTTGGGCAACAGAAGCTTCTGCAGTTCGATTTCCAGTTCGGGCAGACGCGCCTTCGCGACCGCCATTTCCTCTTCGGCAAACTCGCGCATATCGGGGTCGGCGAGCATGGCCTCAGCTTCGGCAATATCCTTTTCTGCCTGACGAAAGGCATTGAACTGAATGGCCACGGGTTCGACTTCGGCCCGCTCCCGCGACAAGCGGGTGAATTGCGCCATGTCGCTCGCGGCATCGGGCGAGGAAAGCATGCGGTCGATTTCGTCTAAACGATCGACCAGCAAATCGAGTTTCTGGCGGATGGAGGATTTCATGGCGATTTATCGGTTGACCGTAGACGGCAGGAAGTTGGGGAACGAATCGAGCCGGGCGGCCGGCAAAAGCCAGCGTGTCAATCGCCGGGATGAAGATGGAAAAGTCGCTCTGCCGCACTTTGCAACTCGCTCCGCTCAACACCTTCTGCTGCATTCAGGGTTTGGGTGGGGGCATGCAGCAGCTTGTTGGTGAGACGCTGCGCCAGTTGCTCCAGGACTTTTTCCGGCGCCTCGCCCTTGGCCAGCAGCTTGACGGCATGATCCAGCTCGTGACGACGCATGCGCTCGGCCGAATCGCGCAGGGCGCGAATCACCGGGACCGTATCCCGGGCTTGCAGCCAGCCGAGAAAATCCTCGACCCGCTGGCCAATGATGGATTCCGCCTCAACAACCGCGGCCTGGCGCGACTCCAGCCCGCTTTCAACCACCTGCGCCAGATCGTCCACGGTGTACAGGAAAATATCGTCCAGCTTGCCGACCTCTTCCTCGACGTCGCGTGGCACCGCCAGGTCAATCATGAACATCGGACGATGGCGCCGGGTTTTGATGGCGCGCTCAACCATGCCCAGACCGATAATCGGCAGCGGGCTGGCGGTACAGGAAACCACGATATCGTGCTGTGGCAGATGCTCGGCCAGTTCATCCAGACGAATGGCCTGCCCCCCATAGCGTTCGGCTAGCGCACGTCCGCGCTCCACGGTGCGGTTGGCTACCGTGACCGCCTTCGGCTGTTGCGCGCAGAAATGCGCGGCACACAGTTCGATCATTTCGCCTGCACCAATGAACAGGATGCGCTGACCGGCCACCGATTCAAAAATCCGCTCGGCCAGATGCACGCCGGCAGCAGCCATCGAGACAATGTTGGCGCCAATGGCCGTCGTGCTGCGCACCTCCTTGGCAACCGAGAAGGCGCGCTGAAACAACTTATGCAACTGCGTACCCAGCGTACCTGCCTGCTCTGCCGCGCGCACCGCATCCTTGACCTGCCCAAGAATTTGCGGCTCACCGATCACCATCGAGTCCAGGCCGCTGGCCACCCGGAAAGCATGGCGGATTGCAGCGGGCTGATCGTGGGTATAGAGATAGGGCAGCAACTCCTCGCGCGTCACCTGATGGTAGGCACTGAGCCAGTCGATCACCGCTTCCGGCGCATCAGCCGAACAGTAGATTTCAGTACGGTTGCAGGTAGACAGAATGGCGACTTCGCGCGCGGCGTGCGCCCGCGTCAGTTCGCCCAAGGCATGCTGCAAGCGCTCGGCACCAAAGGCAACGCGCTCGCGAATGGCGAGCGGGGCTGAATGATGGTTGATGCCGAGGGTAAATATCACCGTGTAACGTGCGCAAGCGAAAGTGGGGGGCGATTATAGCATCCGCCACCCGGCTGCCTCCCAGCGAAGCCGAATGTGTCAACGTACGACATGGCCGCGAGTAGTTTAGAATTTCAGAAAACACTTTCATACCCATTTACCGGACAGCAACCGTGGCCTTGTTCAACTTCTTTCGCAAATTCTCGTTTTTCCAGGGGCGCAATACCGAGGGTCTCAATGACGAAGACCTCGATTTTCAGAAATGGATCGGCGCCCACCGTGACTGGCGCCGTCGCCTGATCGCCTACATTGACGGCCAGAGCACGGAGCAACTCGACGAAACCGTCATTTGTTGCGATGACCGTTGCGAGCTGGGCAAGTGGATACACAGCAACGGCAAACGTTTTTATGAAGGTGAAGGCACTTTCCGCCAGCTCCGCGACGATCATGCGGCATTCCACCGTGCAGCCGGCGAGGTGGTTGGCACCTTCAAGGTGCACGGAGAGCGTCAGGCCAGACGCACCTTGAACGGCGATTTTGACCGCCACTCCATGCACGTGATTGCCGGACTGGAAAAACTCGAGCGCACCGTCAAAGCCTGAAGCTGGTAGTCAGGCGACCAAGCCGCTATCATTCGAGACTTCGATTGCCGTCCCGGACCATCATGCGCCCCTCTCTGCTCCTTTCCCTTCTGCTCGCTGGCCTGCTCAGCGCCTGCGCCTCCAACGGCAATCGCCCGGTCAGCAAGCAAATTGCGCAGTCCGGAGCGCTCAAGGTGCACCCAGGACTGCTCGGCCAACCGGTGCCTGACGAACTCAAGGGACCGCAAACGATTGCAGCCCAACAGGTGGCCGATGCGCCGATCAAGATGGACGAAGAAGGCCTGCGCGCCCAGCGCAGCGTGTATTTCGACCTCGACAAGGCGGAAATGCGGGCCGATTACGACCCGATTCTCCAGGCCCACGCCCGCTATCTGGCAGCCCACCCAGCGGCAAAGATTCGGATTGAGGGGAATGCCGATGACCGCGGCCCTGCCGACTACAATCGGCGACTGGGCATGAAACGCGCCCAGACCGTTCGCGCCACCCTGATTGGTCACGGCGCCGGTAGCGCTCAGGTCAACGTCAAGACGCTGGGAGAAACCAAGCCCAAGCTGCTCGGCCGCGATGAAGAGTCCTGGGCCGAAAACCGCCGCGCCGACGTGATTTACGAACGGGAAAAATAAACCTTCAGCGTGACGTCCAGGGCAGGGGTTCGAACCAGTTCGGACGATAGGGTTGCAGTTGCTGGCGAGCTTGTTCGATTTCCTGCTCGCCCTGTTCAATTCGCCAGACCTTGGGTTCAGCGGCTGGCGAACCTGCATCAGCCCCCTCGCCGCCAGCTGCATCGCTTTTCTGCCCGGCCAACTCACGGGCATCGCGCACAATACGCGGCGTGATAATGACCACGGTTTCCGTGTTGTTGGCCCCTTCGGTGCGGGTAGAAAAGAGAGTACCGACAACCGGCATGTCACCCAGCACCGGGATACCGCTCTGTTCCTGGGTACTGATTTTCTTCAGCAGGCCGCCGATGAAGACAGACTGGCCATCCTCGCACAGGAACTCGGTCGTCACTTCCGTGCTCTTTTTGCTCGGAATCCCCGCGTTGACCGTTGCAGAGCTGACTTCCGGATGAACCTTGAGCAGTATCCGCCCCTGCTGATCGACCGAAGGTGTCACCTTCAGAATCACGCCTGACTCGAGAAACTGGATGCTTTCGCTCGTCACCTGATTGATCGTGGTTGTCACCTTGTACCCGGTGCTATTGCCGATGACGGTCTTGGCTTCTTGATTCTCCAGCGCCAACAGGGTCGGAGAGGAGAGGGTACGCACCCGGTTGCGCGTCGTCTGCGCCTCCAGGAACATGCTCAGCCCGTTATCGACGAAGCTCAGGAAAAATCCGGGGCGTTTGGCGCCACCAATCGCGTCCCCCTGGGACAGGCCCTCAGTGCCGACTTTCCCCTTGGAGCCACCAAAAATCCGGCTCCAATCAACGCCGAACACTTCACCATCATCCAGGATGATGTCCATCACCTTGGCCTCAATCAGGATCTGCTTCGGCCGGACATCAATTTCTTCAAGTAGTTTCTCGGCGCGCGTCAGATAGGACGGCACATCCTCGATCACGATCATGCGCCGCTGGATCAGGGGCGTAACCTTCCCTGCCTTCGAAAGATGCTTGGCCAAGATATCGGCAACCTGACGCGGATCGGAATAATTCACCTTGAAGCTTTTCACCCGAACATAGCCATCGGAATGATCGAGCCCGACATCCTTTCGTTCGACAATGAAATACTCGCCCTTTCTGAACTCGACCACATAGCCCGCCGCCTCGGCAACGCGAAAAATCGCGTCATGCACCGAAATATCGTAAAGATTGAGCGAAATATTGCCGGTGATGGTTTTGCCCAGCACGATGTTGACCCTGTCTTTTTTGGACAGCACATCGAAGATGTCGATGACCGGCGTATCGCGAAAGCTCAGCGAAATTTTTTGCCGCACGACCGGCACCGGGGTTTTCTCCGCCGCACCCAGGTCGACCGCAGAAACCAGCGCAAGGTAAATCGCCAGACACCCCATGAAGCGCGAAGCCTTCATTCCTGCCCCCTCTTTTGTTCATTTTTCGACGGTGGCGGCAGGATATCGACCACGAAACGCCGCCCCTCCTTGAGGAAAACCGCCTGTCTGGGCAGAACCTGACGCAGCCGGTAGCCGTCAATCTCATCACCCAGTCGCAATCTTCGATTGTCAATCATCACCATTGACTCACGCCCTGCAACCATCACTGCGCTTAACTTCGGCGGCCAGGTTGCAGCAGATGCGTCACTGCCGGAAGCTGTTGCATCGCCCGTAGCAAGGTAGCCGGGGCGAGCAAATGGATCTTTCTGCAAACCCAGGTCAAGCGCCCACACCGGACTTGATGTCAGTCCGCAGAGAGTCGCCAAAAGCAGAGCCTCTCGTTTCACTTGACCTCGCCTTCGGCACCCGGCATCAGGAGCAAGGTCAGTTCGATGGTGATTTTTCGACCTTCCTCGGTCTCTTGTGCACGCATTTCATAACTGTCGATTCGCGCCTGGGCGCCAAATTTTTCCGAAAAATCCAGCATCCATGACGCCAGATCAAGATAGGTACCGCTGGCCCCCACTGAAAACCGCAGCGCGCCAGGCACAGACTGGCGCACCGGCGAGGCCGCCTGCCCCGGCAATGCCTTGACATCGGGATGAACCGTGAGCAGCGCAACGCGATGCGCCTTTGCCACCTGATCCAGCACTTCAATGAGGGTGGTCACGATTGCGTCTTCACTGCCTTCCAGCCGCGCCCGCCCTGTCGGCTGACGCGCTTCGAGTGCAGCTACGGCAGCCCGGAGACGACCGATCTCAGCATCCTGAACGGGTTGGGTGCCGGCTCGCAACTCAAGCAATTGACGCTGATCGAGTTGCTGTTGGTAAGTCGCCAATGGCGCGCGCAGCACCAGTACCCAGCCTTCAAGCGCCAGCACGGCAACCAGCAGCGCGCCCATGCCGGCAACCAGCCTGAGGTCAAAACGTGAAAGGCTACGAACGAGCGCCTCCATTATTTCCCTGCCTCTGGCACCAGCTTCATGGCCAAGGTAAAGGCAATGGCCTGCTGATCGCCGGACGCGCCCGGCTTGCTGTCGATCAGCCGGACCTCGGCAACCCCCGGCTGTGCGGACAGATTCCGCATGAAAGCCGCCAGCCGTGCATGCCCAAGGGCTGCGCCATTGATCTGCACGCGGGCCTGCGCAGCTTGCTCGAAGTTCATGCTTTCAAACCAGACATCAGGGGCATGTGCGACATCAATCGCTCGCAGCAAGACCCGCATACTACTGCCCTCTATGCTGCCGCCATCCGCCAATCTGGCCTGAAGTACCTTGTAATGCTGTTGCAGGCTGGCCAATTCGGCCTGCTGCTGACGGACAAGCTGTTCTTGTTGTTCGAAACCTGTGATGGCAAGGCTGTCGCGCTGGGTCAACATGGCGAGCGCACCACGCGCCAAGCCAACCACAAGGCACACCACCAAAGCAGCCAATCCCAGTTGACGCAAAATGCGGCGCAAGCGATGTTGCTGCCGGTAGTCATCCGGAATCAGGTCCATATCAGCCAAGTTCACGTACCTCACGCAAAGCCAGGCCGGTAGCCAGCACGATACCGGGACGCAAGCCGAGTTGCGGTCGAATCCGCGCATCATGCGCAAACAAGGACACCGGCTCCAAGGGTACGACAGGCACCTGCAACTGGCTCTGGAAACCATTCAGCAAGCTGGGATAGCGCGCAGCACTGCCCGCCAGATAAATCACATCAACCGACTTTCCACGGGTCTTGGATGCCATGTACACCAGCGTCTTGTTGATTTCCTGCAAGAGCACCGCCATTTCGGGACGCAATAACTCAAGGACCGTACTCTGACTCTCCGCAGCATTGCCACTCGACTCCAGCTCATGCAACAGGTGCAGGGCAAGCGCCTCGGGCATCTCCAGCACTTTTTGCAAACGGCTGACCAAGGCGCCTTCAGAAAACGAGACCTGCCGGTCAAGAATCAGGCGCCGCCCCCAGATCACACTGAGAAAGCTGGCATTCAGGCCCACATTGATCAACAGGGCATTGGGGAGCTTGGGAAACTCGCGCCAGTGTTGCGCGCCGGAATGCCGCACCAGGCGGGAAAGGGCATTCGGGCCGACATCAAGCGCCACCGCCTCCAGGCCAATGGCCGTGAGCTGGTCCAGATACTCGGTCACTTTCGTGCGTGAAGCCAATGCCACCAGCGCCTCACCCTGCTCTGCCTCTGATTCGGCGGGGCGCAGGCTCATGAAATCCACCACCGTATCATCCAGCTCGTCGGGCATGCGTTCACGCAAGGCAACGACCAAAGCCTCGTCATCCGACTGTCCCGGCTGACGGCGAAAGCTCATGGTGCTGATCTTCACATCCTTGTTCGACAAACTGGACACAACCCGTTTGCCAACAAAGGGGTAGGCTTTGAAGGCCGATTGCAACAAGGCCTTGAATTCGCGCGGCCGTTCCGCCAATGCCTCGCGGGCACCTTCAAGGGGCAGCGCAGCCATCGCCCGAATCCGCGCGCCACTCGCCGTTTGTTCCATCTGCACGAGGTTGACCGCAGATTTCCCCAGGTAGAGGCCGATTGCCGGCGCACGACTAAAGTGCACGGTAAATGCGTCAGACAAATGCTTCAAGTTAGTTAGAGGGAGGCGCATCGTGGCATCAGTGAATTAACGCCGCAATCATAGCGGTTTTGGCACGTACGAATGCTCTCTCACGATCAATAGGTACACGGTGGGTAATAGGTAACTGTTAAAGCAGGCCGAAAGTCAGAAGAACTCGTATCGCTACTATACAAATAGTGGTTCTCAGTAGAGGAAGATTTCAGCAACACGCCGTAATTAGGAAAACGCCCCAACATCCATGCATTGGTGGCCTCTGTGATATCAAGCTCGATATAGTAGTACGTTCCCAAATACCAAGAATAGCTGTAATAGATGGGAGACTCGCTGACATGAGTACTGTGAAAATCCCCACCAGAACTACTCCAAAACGCGCTACTACTGCGGCGAGTCCAATTTGCGCCACTAGAACTCTGACCATTACCTTCCTGCCAAAAAGACTGCACTCGATATGCCGAGACGGTAGCACCACCATCGGGAGAGTCAAAATAGATACGCAACAAGGCTTCGGTCACAAGGCTTTTAAGGGGAATTGCCGCCAGATCGAATTGAATCAATGGGTAGCGCTCACTTTTTTTCAGACGCATTCTGCTTTCGTCTCCGAAGTTGGTATTCGACCCTTCGCGAATATAGGTATCTATACCTGTACTCCCAGGAGCCAACGACTGAGATTGGGTGGCGGATTGGTATACGATCACATTACTACGGCGAACAGTTACTGAACTGCCTTTGTAAGTGCCGGTGGACACCAGCGTGAGAGTGTTACCAGTTGCTGTCGTCGCGTAAGCGCTATAGGCAGCACTCCCGAAGGCCGACTGGCTCCAGGGTGAGGCCGCAGTGGGATAGGTCGCACCACAGCCAAGCGACTGAACACGGGCATTCAAGGCGAGCAGGCCGGCTTCGGCGGCGTATCGCGCATGGTCAATATCACTTTCCCGCCCTTGCAAAACGGTATTGACGCCCTTTTCCCGGTTGACCGCGTAAGCGAGCACGGCCACCAGGCTCATCAACATCACCACCGGGATCAGCATGAAGCCACGCTCCTTCACATCAGCCCCCCGCCGAAGCGAATCTGGGTCCGCAAACTCAGGCTCGTTCCTGCGCCCTGACTCAAGGTGAGAGTGAGCACGCCCGTATGCCGGTCCAGCGGCCCCATGGCAGCAGGCAAGCTCGCAGAAAAGCTATCAACGTAATTGGCCAGCACTGCGCTACCGCTACACGTGGTATCGGCTGTGGTGGTTTCAATCAGCTGGCGCGTGGCACTCTTGCGACAGTACATCGTGCACGCACTGCCGCTGCAACCGGCAGGTGCAAACCAATCGCCAGTAGTGCCTGCACTTGGCAGCGTCAGGGGTTTGGGGGCTAGGCTACGTGCACGGTCAACCAGCTTGTCGAGGGCAAAACGCCCCTGATATGTCAATTCGTTGCTTGCGCGTCGCTCGGTACGGACATCAAGCGCCAACTTGGTCACTGAGTTCAGCGAGAGTAGCAGCAGGGTGCCAATGACCACGGAAACCATCAACTCCAGCAAGGTCATGCCACGCTGCCACAGCGGGGAAAAAGGCCCAACCCTCACCACCATCTCCCTACCAGGGTTTCCAGTGCGTTATTACTGCCATCAGCCTCGAAATACACTTTGACACGCAGCATGCCGGTGTTCGATGTCGTCAAGGCATGCGCGGTCGTGGTGGTACAGCGATAAAAAACAACCACCCGGCGATTTGCCGTACCGGCAGGATCTGAGTAAGCCGTTTTGATCGTACTTGTCGTATCCGAGATAGAGGTCGCTGCATACAACTCGCTATAGGGACGACTTAGTACATCTTCCATTTTTTCCCGCAAGCTCAGCGCCCGCTCAGGCACGCTGGTAGCGCTACCTTGCAGCGCGGAGGAAAGCGCATTCATCGCCGGCACCAGCAAGATCATCAACAAAATCAGCGCCAGCAAAGTCTCCACGTAGGAAAAGCCGGCATCAGGAGAGGCACAACGCGCTCGAATGAACATTTCAGGGCAAGCTCACCAGACCGGTGATTTCCTGAATCGCCACCAGCTTGACACCGGCGGCACCGGTCAAGCGGACGCCGCTCCCCGCTTCGAGGGCGCCTTGGTCACTACCGGCACCATCGAAGGCACGCAACTGCGTCGCACCGGGATAGATCAACAATTGCCCCCAGGCACCAGAAGCCATAAAACGCGCCTCCAATGTCGAGTTGCCAAACAATGCGTTACTTGAAGGCGTCAGATTGACCGCTTGCCGGGTGAGCGGATCCAGCACCGCAGCGGTGCCCGACGCGGGGGGGATGTCAGCGTATGCATTAGAAATGTAAAGCCGCAAGCTTCCCGGCGCGGACCTGCCGTCCACAAGGACATATTTTCCTGTGCGCCGCGCTTCGCTCATTGCGAGCCGTAGCACGCCGGCCACTTCGCCGGCCAGCAGGTCTGCCTGCGGTGCCGCCAGGGTGTTCAGGGATGGGACGGCAGCAGCAGCCAGCAAGCCCACAATGAACACCACCAATAACATTTCGGCCAGCGTGAAGGCACGCTGGCCGAAATGGCTGCGCCATGCCGTCAAAGGCATGCCGCTTCAGCCTCAGTAAGTCGCGTAAGCGACGCCTTTGGAGTCATTCCCGCTGTGGTTGAAAACAATCTGACCTGACTTGTTATCGAACAACCAGCCGCCGGTAGCAGCAGAAGGCGCGGCAGGGGCACCTGTCGTCTGGATGACGACGGCAGCGGAACTCAACAGCGGATCGGCAGGCACGCCTTTGCGCAGATAGGGCCCAAGAGTTGTCTTGACATCAGGGCCATTACACGTCTTGCCATCCACATTCGTATAGTTGAGCAACTGCGCTTTGAAAGCGGCCTCGGTATTCACTGCACCCGCTACCGTGACGATCGGATTGGTACAACCCGGGTCACCCGCCAGCACCCCTGAGGGATAGATCCCGTTGTGTTGCACCTGATACAGCTCAATCGCCGAACGCAAGGCCGCCAGATTGGCCTTGAGTGCAGCCTCCTTGGCATCGGTTG
>CALAGF010000183.1 GCA_937892345.1 uncultured Rhodocyclaceae bacterium
GTATTCGGGCTCTGCAGATGCTGCCGCGCCGGGCGCTAATGCCGTCCAATACATTCTCAAGAATAAGGTAGCCCTTCTGCCGGGAGCGGGAGCGTTGAACCAGACGGTAGCACTTGGCGGAGGTTTTAATGCTGTCACGATAACCTTGCGCTGGCGCGGGCCGAGTGACCAGGCTGACCGTACCCACGTGCTGGTGACCTATATCAATTAGGCCTGAGAGATGAAACGCAAATTACCTACCCCTAAAACCACACAGCGCGGCATGGGCCTCGTCGAGATCATGGTGGCACTGGTGATCGGTTTGGTGGCATCGCTGGTTATTTTTCAGACGCTCCGTGATTCCGGACGGCGGGCAACCACAACTACCAGTGGCGGGGATGCACTCACTTCCGGTGCGCTTGCCTTGCATTATCTTGAACGGGATATCCGCCAGGCCGGTTGGGGGTTCACGACCCAGGATGAGGAGGCGGCAACCAATCTCAATGGCGCGGTCAACTGTAATTTCGGGGGTAATTGGACGACGCCGGATGGCACTTCCGCAGCACAGCCACTCATGCCTTTGGCAATCCGTGGTGGGGCGCTAGCGCAAAACCAGTTGTTGGTGACTTATGGCACATCGGGCTTGTATACCGGGGCAGGGCAGTTTACCCGAACATCGGCAACAAAATTGGCGACCCAGAATTATTACGGCTTTGCTGACGGCAACCGGGTACTCCTTGTGTCAGAGCCTGGGGGCGTTTGCGAATTGGCCATTGCAGCAATTGATTCTGCAACACCCGGTAGCTTGGGGGTGACGTCGACGACTATTGCCAAAGGGACAATCTATAACCTCGGACCAAGAGGAGGATCGATAGATGATGCACCACAACGGATTGAGTGGAGTGTGGTCGGAACCAGTTTGCAACGCAGACGCATGCCGGCGCACACCGATGCTGCGTGGGTCAGCAACTGGCAAAACAGTACCTTTGACAATCAAGCGGAGATCATTGCAGATGGTGTGCTGGAGATGCAGGTGCGGTATCGCGTGCGTGGTGGTGCGTGTCAACTCAATCCGCCCGCTTCCCCTCGGGATATCGAAGGCGTCTGCGTTGGGCTGTTGGTGAGAAGCAAGCATTACAGCGAGATTGAGGTGACCACCAATGCGCCAAGTTGGGTAGGTGGAGCATTTGCAGCTACCAACGGCGGTGCGTGTGCCGATTCGCCCAATTGCTGGGAAAACTACCGTTATGAAGTGTTCGAGAAAATTATCCCGATGCGTAACATGATTTGGGGGAGCCGCTCATGAGTGCCTGCAAGATACGCCAACCGCAATCGTCACCAGCCCGCCAGCAGGGGATTGTTCTCTTTGTTGCCTTGATCGCTTTGGTCATCATGTCCATGGTCGGGATTTCCATGGTCCGACAAATGACCAGTGGCCAGCAAATCGTCGGTAATCTGGCCTTCAAGCAGGCGGCAACGGCTTTGGCAGACCAAGCAACGGAGCAAGTACTGATCGCCATGGTGGGTAAAACTTCTGCCCAACTCGATGTGGCTGGTGCGATCAATGGTTACCTTGCAGAAGCGCCTGAATTCAAAGGCGAGGTCTTTAATCCAGCCAAAGAGAGCACGTGGACAGGCAGGGTGGTGAGTGAAAATACCCCGGCTGCAGGCATTACAACGACCTATGTCGTTCATCGCCTTTGCTACCCAAAAGTTAATTCTGCGGATCCCAATGAGGCACGTCGTTGTGCCGGGCGCGAGACGAGCGAGGGGGGGGAAAAGATTTCCGACCCGAGCAAGATTCCTCCCAAACAGATTCAGCCCTATTACCGAGTGACGACCCTGGTTGAGGGTGATCGCAATAGTCGAAGCATCACCCAGACAATGATTTATTGATGTGCGGCCTCGAAGCACATTAGGAGAACGATGATGAAAAACCGCCATCTAGTTGCGATCACAAGCGTGGTCTGTCTGGCAATCGGCACCGCCCAGGCGGGCCTCACCGACCTGTCGGACTCCCCCATGGCCAACAGCAATCCGGCGCAGGCCAAGCCGAACATCATGCTGTTGATGGATACCTCCAGTTCGATGGGGTGGACGCATATGCCTGACGGTCTTGAGGGGGCTCCGGTCAACAATATTCCTCAAGGTACGCGCAAGGTCGGCTACAAGAGCCCGCAGTGCAACGGGATTTATTACAATCCGACAACCCTTTACAGTCTGCCGAAAAAGGCGGATGGCACTTATCAAACGCTGCCAAGTTTTACTTCTGCACGTTACGATCCCTACGATACCGCCAATCTGACGACGACTGATCTGTCCACAAGCTTCAAGGCTTACGATGGCAAAACGCTGGCGTATGGTGGTGATCTCGTCAGCTCTGACTATAACGACACGCCGCAGCCGGCTTATTACTACCTCTATGAAGGTAGCCAGACGATCACCGCAAGCTCTGCCGCGTGTCAGGATGCGGATACGGGGGCAACCCGCAGCGCAACCGGTGGCGGTACATGGCGCCGGGTTTTGGTAAGCAGTACCTCCGGGACCTCTGCAAGCGATGAGCGGCAAAATTTTGCAAACTGGTATAGCTATTACCGGACGCGCCTGCTCATGGTCAAGAGTGCTGCAAGTTTGGCATTTGATTCGTTAAATGACGGTTTTCGAGTCGGTTTCGTTACGATGCATCCCAAAGATGCGGTGGGGGATGCGACCGTAAGCGCTGCGAAGTATCTGCAGATTGCGGATTTCAATATCACGCAGCGGGGCTTGTGGTTCGATAAGCTGTTTAGCCAAAAGGCAAGCGGGGCTTCTCCCGCGCGTGAGGGCTTGGCACGAGTCGGTCGCCACTATGCAGGCAAGAGCGACAGCATCAATGCCGGCATGACAGGGGACCCGATGCAGTATTCCTGTCAGCAAAACTTTACGATTCTGACAACTGATGGCTATTGGAACGATCAGTGGGAATCCAGCGGCAAAGGCCCGGTTGCGCTTGATGGAACTTCGCGGGTCGGCCAGCAGGATGGCACGCTGACCGGTAACGATGGTTGGACGCCACGCCCGATCTGGGAAGGCTTTGCCGATACAAAAACCGTAGAAACAAACAACGAAAATCTCTACTACTTCGATGCCTGTCCAACAGGTTATTTCGACAAGACAACCACTCAGATTCTGCGCTCCCAGCAGCAGATGTTGAAACATACCTCACAAATGCTCCAGGGCACGCTCACGCGTTACAGGAGCACGTCGCAACAACTGCAAAGTACGCTGCAAAATATTGCACATACTGTTCAGAACATAGAACACAGTTGGCAAAATACCCAGACAGTCACCATTGCACGCGAATCTCGCACTCAGAACTTGCAAAGCACGTCACAGAATCGGAAGAACACCTTTCAAATTCTGAAAACGCAAACCAAGGTCGAAAAAAGTACACAGCAGTGGTTGAAAAGCACCACCCGAATTGACCAAACAACCACAGCCTGGAAGCGTACCCAGACGGTTATTCGTTGGCGCAACCCGTCTACCGAAAGTTGGGAGCCTGTTGCAAGCTGCCCAGCGGGCGGTGAGTGCACATCCCAAACCGTTGGTACGGCCAATGAACCGGTGGCCAGTTGTACCGCATCCGGTCCAACATCCGGAAATGGCTATGTCACCACGACATGTAATAACACTGGCGGGACGAGTGGTGTCGCAAGTTGTACACCGCAATCCGCCTCGGCAGGGAACGGCTATGTTGGCGTGACATGTGATACTTCTACGACCAACAATGTGCCGAGTGCCAGCTGTTCCCCGGCATCTGCCTCCAGCGGAAACAGCTGGACGAGTACCACTTGCAGTAGCAATTCAACCGGACCAACCCTTGTTGCCAGTTGTACAGCTGCCAGCGCCAATAGTGGCAATTCCTATATTTCAACTACTTGTAACACCACGGTCGTTTCTGCATCAACCCCCGTCTCAAGTTGTACTGCCGACAGTGCATCTTCCGGCAACGGCTATGTGACGACCAGTTGCTTTAACAACGACCAATACAATATTCCTGTTGCAAGTTGCACTGCTGTTCCGGCCAGCAGTGGCAATAGCTGGACACGGACGGAATGTCCTGCGCCTGCAACAACAAGCAATGTCCCGGTTCCCTCCCCTTGTATTGCGCAGCCTGCGAGTTCCGGCAACAACTGGACGAGCACGACCTGTAGCACCAACAACACCAGTAATGTCGCTGTGGCCAGTTGCTGGCCACAGTCGCCGAATTGGTGGAACGGATTTACGACCATCACTTGTACGACCCAGACAGTGAGCGGTCCGACGGTAGTGGCTAGTTGCACACCAGTGCCACCTACATCGGGTAACGGCTATCAGAACACGACTTGCGGCATCATCAATGAGTCGTGGACGCCAGTTCAGGTGTGTAATCCCCAAACCGCAAATGGGGGTAATGGTAATGTGAATATTGCGTGTTCCCAGAAAATTGCCGATACACCGGTAGCGACATGCATCCCCTCATTGGCCACAAGCGGAAATGGCTGGGTCACGACAACCTGCCCCGCGCCAAATATCACCACCGATGTCCCGGTTGCTTCATGCTCCCCTGCTAGCGCAAGTAATGGCAACAACTGGACAACGATAACCTGCCGTACGGTCACAACCGGCCCAACGGCAGTGGCTGCTTGTAGCAATCAGGCGGCTGCAGGCTGGAATAGCTGGACAGCGACAAGCTGTTCCCAGGTTACGACACCGGGCGTTGCTGTTTCCAATTGCTCAACGGTTGCGCCGGTCGCCGGTAACGGGTTTGTTGAAACAACGTGCACACCGGTCGACAACGAATTTGCGGTAGAAAACTGTTCGCCTGAAGCCAAGTCGGCCTTGAATTCCTGGGTGACCACGACCTGTATTCCGAATAATTCCACGGATGTTCCTGTGCCGAGCTGTACCGACCAGCCGGCAAGCTCTGGCAATCAATGGACCACCACCTCTTGCAGGACGCTAACCAGCCCAACAACGCGGACTACGAGTTGTGCTGCGGCTTCGGCAAATAACGGCAACAATTACGTGACCACTGCATGTGTGCCGGTGATGGGCGACAAGGGGCGCTACAGGACAACGGAGACCGTAACGACCCGCTTCTACAGTGGCAGCATCCTGATTCCGGAGCGTACGACAATCAGTAATACGACTGGGGCTCCTGCTGATATGAACGGTGTGTGCTACGCGGCCGGCGTGCCGGCAGGGGCTGCCCCCGAATTGCCAACGCCCAATCCACAGGCGGCGGGCCTGAATATCTCGCCGTGGCCGACCATCGGGCCGATGCCTCCTGCCGGCTGTAGTGGTTGGCCTTGCACCCAAGGCACGGCGATTACCGGCGGCAGCATCGATTCTCTAGCTGACGTAGCACAGTATTACTACGTCAATGATTTGCGTCCGGAAATGGCGAATGATCTCTTGGGAACCGGAAGCGGCCCGGAAGATGATCGCGCCAAGCATCAACACATGACGACCTTTACTTTGGCGCTGGGCGTATCCGGAACCCTCAATTATCAAAAGGATTACAAGACATCAGCGACCGGAGACTTCGCCGACATCAGGGTTGGCGCGAAGAACTGGCCGCTGTGGCCTGATCCTGATCTGGGCGACTGGAATAATGCGACCAAGAGCTATGCCACCAAGAGTTATTGGGAAAATCCGCGTTCGATTGATGATTTCTGGCATGCGGCGGTAAATGGTCGTGGTCAATTTTTCAGCGCGAGTACGCCAACCTCTGTAGTGACGGGCTTGAGTGGTGCCTTGTCCGGTATTCAAGCCCGGCTGGCTGCCGGGGCAGCAGCGGGAACCTCCTCGTTGACGCCGGTTGCCGGGGACAACTTCTATTTTGCCGGTCGCTATACGACCTCGCAATGGACGGGTGAGCTTGAGGTGAAAACCATCGGCGTTACAAGTGGCGCGTTTGGTAATACCGCAGCTTGGTCTGCTGCAGGAAAACTGAACGCCATGACAGGGCAGGCTTGTGACAACCGGAAAATCTATCTGATTCGCGATGGGGCAAGCAATAACCTGACGCCCTTCACTTGGAATACCTATGCGTGTGATGCGACTTATGGCCAATCAGGATCGGCCCAAACCGATCTGAACGCTACGGAACAGGCGCAGTTTGGTGTGCTCAAGGCAGGGCTGTTGAGCCAGTACGGTTTGATGACTGACGGTACCAACGGCACGGTGAATCAGAAGACGCCAACCGAAGGTGCCAACCTGGTTAACTTCCTGCGAGGCCAGCGGCAGTTTGAAGGCTTTGAGCCGGGGGTTGCAGGTAAATACTATAGGACGCGGGGTGGTGTCTTGGGCGATATCGTCAGCGCCCAGCCGGTGTACGTGAGGAAGCCATTTGCCCAGTATGCCGATGCCGGCTACGGCGCTTTCAAGACGGCTAATGCGTCGCGCACACCTATGGTTTACGTGGGGGCGAATGACGGGATGTTGCATGCCTTCAAGGCCACTGTGTTCCAGAGCGATGGTGTGACGGTCGACCCTGAAGGCGGGAAGGAATTGTGGGCGGTGATTCCCTCCTCGGTGCTCCCCGATCTCTACAAACTAGCCGACAACAACTATGCGAACGCGCATCGCTTCTATGTCGACGGCACGCCGACCGTGGGGGATATTGATGCAAACGCCCCTCTGGCTTCACCGACTGCTCCAAGCAACTGGAAGACCATACTGGTTGGCGGTCTGAACAAAGGGGGCAAGGGTTATTACGCGCTGGATGTGACCAATCCAGCCACCCCCAAGGCGCTGTGGGAGTTCAAATGGGGTGCAACTTGCGGAGGGGCGCACGAAGATTGCCACTTGGGCTACTCCTACGGCTCGCCCATCGTGACCAAGTTGGCCAATGGTCAATGGGTGGTATTGCTCACTTCAGGCTACAACAACGTTAACTCGCCGACGGCAACTGGGGATGGCAAGGGCTATCTCTACGTGCTCAACGCCGACACCGGGGAATTGCTGTTGAAGCTGGCGACGACAGAAGGCAGTGATGCTACACCGAGCGGGCTAGCCCAGATCAGTGCTTTTGTAGAAGATGGCGCGATCAACAACATGACCGAGCGGGTCTATGGCACTGATCTGTCCGGGAATCTGTGGCGCTTCCAGTTCAAGTTCACCGGAAATATCCTCAGTGGTGGTTCGGTAGTACTGGTGGGTACGGCCAAGGACGCCAACGGCGTAGCGCAGCCGATCACCACCAAGCCGTTGCTAACCGAGTACAAGGGTGAAACCATGGTGTTGTTCGGTACGGGCAAATTGCTCGGCGTGGCCGATCTGGATCCTGCTGTCGCTTCGAATAGCCAGACCCAGTCCGTTTATGCGGTCAAGGATCCTGAGCCATTCTCGACGACGACCTTGCATACCAATTTGCGAGGTGCGCTGGCACCGCTTGCGATCAGCCAGAGTGGAACTACGCGGACGGCAGCCTGCACTGGGACTCTGACAGAGTGCGATCGGGATGCTGGCTGGGTGCTCAATCTTCCGGATACTGGTGAGCGGGTGAATGTGGACATGCGTCTTGCCTATGGCACGCTGGTGTTCGCTTCGAATGTGCCGAGTGCGGATGCCTGTAGTATCGGCGGCTATTCTTGGCTGAACTATGTCAATTACCGTACTGGGATGCAGCCTTCCAGAATGCCGGATGGCGTATCGACGAGCATTCAGGATAGCTTGATTGTTGGGGTTAACATCACGTACACGCAAGACATTAACGGGCAGTGGAACCCTAGCGGGCATATAGAGACATCCAAACCTCCTGGGGTCGACAAGCCTCTGCCCCCAGATACCCCGGACCCGATTGGGCGCCGGACCAGCTGGCGGGAAATCATTGCCCAGTAGTCCTGCCAACGGCACAGCCAACGGGCTCTCCTTCGGGGGAGCCCGTTTGGTTTGGGCGCTGATCTTTTCTTTCTTGCTCCATGGGTTGTGGCTATGGGGCGAGCGTCCCGCGCTGGTGTCGTCCGACTCGGGGCCGGCGGCAGTTCTGGAGGTGCGTTTGCCGCCCCGCAACCCGTTGGCCGATGCGGTGTTAGCGCCGTTGGCGGGCGACGTGTCGGCGCTCCGGCAGGAAGCATTGCAAGTACCGGCAAGCCCCATGCCGATTGCGCAGGGCTCGGCGGTTGCGGTAATGCCGAACGCGCTGGTCGAGCAGACGAAAAATCCACCCATGCCCTCGTCGACCGTTAACCCGCCCACGCCCCCTGATCCCGTTACTGAAGAGATCGGAAGAGCG
>CALAGF010000184.1 GCA_937892345.1 uncultured Rhodocyclaceae bacterium
CGTGTGCTCTTCCGATCTGGTTTGGCTCGCCCTTCCTGAGCATCTTTCCAGGCGGCATGACCGAGGATATTCATCAGGCAGCCGCAATCGGCACTGACCACGCGCTCGGCGCCGGTTGCCTTGAGCGCCTTGAGTTTGTCCTCGACCATGGCACCAGAGATTTCCGGCTGCTTGATCGAAAATGTGCCACCAAAGCCGCAGCATTCCGACTCATGGTCCTGCTGCGCAATGGTGACCTGGCTGAGTTCTCCGAGCAGCTTGCGGCCGCTGAGATGAACGCCCATTTCACGCCGGGCAGAACATGAGGTGTGAAGCACCACGGTGCAATCACTGCCGTGATCTTGCGGTTTGTAGTCCAGTACATCGACCAGAAACTGCGTGAACTCATAGATGCGTGCGGACAAGGCATCGGCCTGCAACTTGCGTTGCGGATCTTTGGCAAACAGGGCAGGGTAATGATGCTTCATCATCCCCGCGCAAGAACCCGAGGGAACGATGACCGGCCAGTCATTCGGGAAGAGTGTCAGCTGGTGCGCCGCAACCTGTCGCGCCTCGTCATGAAAACCGCTGGTATAGGCGGGTTGACCGCAGCAAGTCTGGTCTTCGGGAAAGTGCACGCGAATGCCCTGGCGTTCGAGCAGGGTGATGGCGTCCATCCCGGCATCCGGATAAAACTGGTCGACGACGCAGGTGGCAAAGAAATAAACGTCTTTGGGCTTGGCGGGCAGAAGGGGCGTTGTACTCATTATGTCTCCGTGTATTCATTTGGTTCAATGGTAAGACCAGTTTGTTCCGGGAGAGAAATTTACGTTAAATCCGCCACTTGGTCAATCCGGTGAGGGAAATCCCCATGCTTGTATTTTCTTTCATGTCTGATTAAAATGCGCTGGTCTTACCAATCTTAATGGTCTTACCAATGCCAAACAAGGTACAGGTTCCGCGGATTTCCGATGCGGTTGCCTCCACGCTGGAGCGCCGTATTCTCGAAGGCTCGTTGAAGCCGGGCGATCGCTTGCCGTCGGAGCGGGAACTGGCGCTTGAGTTGGGCGTCTCGCGGCCAAGTCTGCGTGAAGCCATCCAGAAGCTGGCCTCCAAAGGCATGGTGCAAAGCAAACAGGGCGGCGGCACCTTTGTGACGGCTGCGCTGGAAGCCAGTTTTTTCGATCCCTGGCAGGAGATGATGGGGAGCTACCCGAATCTGCGCGAGGACATGCTGGAATTTCGCCGCATGATCGAAGGACAGGCTGCCGAATGGGCTGCCGAACGGGCTACCGATGCCGATCTGCAACGCTTGTCGCAGGCCTTTCGTGCCTTGCAGACGGCGTTCGAGAACGACGATACCGAAAAGCGCTCGGATGCCGACATCGCTTTCCATCAAGCGATTGGCGATGCCTCGCACAATGTGCTGGTCGGACACCTGTCTGCCGCCTTGCTGCGCCTGATGCACGACAACATCCGCCTCAACCTGGGCGAACTCAAGACCGTGCCCGCAGCCAGTCGCCTGCTGCTCAACCAGCATGCCTCCATACACAGCGCGATTATCGAGCGCAAGCCGCAAGCCGCACGTTCCGCGGCCGAAACCCATATCGATTTTGTCCGCGAGACGCTGGCCCAGACGCTACGCTCGGTTGCCCGGCGGGAAACGGCGGAACGCCGTCTGCATACTGATTTTTCAACCTCCTGATTCTCAAACTTTAAATTCGACCCCGAAAGGACTCAGCAAATGGAAGCATTGGTTATCCCCTTCGAAAAGTTGCGCATGAATGACGTCGAGCAAGTTGGCGGCAAGAATTCATCGCTTGGTGAAATGATCAGCCAACTGGCTGACACCGGCGTTCGCGTCCCCGGCGGCTTTGCCACCACGGCGCATGCCTACCGCGTCTTCCTGTCGCAATCCGGCCTCGACGCCAAGATCAACGCCGCGCTCGACGCGCTGGATGTTGAAGACGTCAATGCCCTGGTCAAGACCGGTGCCGAAATTCGCCAATGGGTGCTCGATACCCCGTTCCCGATGGATCTGACCATTGCCATCACCGAGCAGTACCAGCGCCTGGTGGCTGATTCCACCGCCGACATGTCCTTCGCCGTGCGTTCCTCGGCCACTGCCGAAGATTTGCCGGATGCCTCCTTCGCCGGTCAACAGGAAACTTTCCTCAATATCGTCGGCCTGGAAAACATCATGCACGCGATCAAGGAAGTGTTCGCTTCCCTGTACAACGACCGCGCCATTTCCTACCGCGTGCACAAGGGCTTCCTGCACGCCGACGTCGCCCTGTCCGCTGGTATCCAGCGCATGGTGCGTTCCGACAAGGGCGCGGCCGGCGTGATGTTCACGCTCGATACCGAATCCGGCTTCCGCGATGCCGTTTTCGTGACCTCCAGCTACGGCCTGGGCGAAACGGTGGTGCAGGGCGCCGTCAATCCGGACGAGTTCTACGTCCACAAGCCGATGCTGGAAGCCGGCAAGAAGGCCGTTGTTCGCCGCAACCTCGGTTCCAAGATGATCAAGATGACTTTCGCCGCCGAGAAGGTCGCCGGCAAGTCCACGATTACCGAAGAAGTTGAAGAGTCCCTGCGTCACCAGTTCTCGATCAATGATGAAGAAGTGATGGAACTGGCCCGCTACGCCCAGATCATCGAAAAGCACTACGGTCGTCCGATGGACATCGAGTGGGGCAAGGACGGTGTCGACGGCAAGTTGTACATCCTGCAAGCGCGCCCGGAAACCGTGCAGTCGCAGGCGGCTGCCGGCAAGCAGGAAAAGTTCAAGCTGAAGTCCTTCTCCAAGGTGCTGGCCTCCGGCCGTGCCATCGGTCAGAAGATCGGTGTCGGCCCGGTGCGTATCGTCAAGGATCCGCGCGAGATGGATCAGGTCAAGCCGGGTGACGTGCTCGTCGCCGACATGACCGACCCGAACTGGGAACCGGTGATGAAGCGCGCTTCGGCCATCGTCACCAACCGTGGCGGTCGCACCTGCCACGCCGCCATCATCGCCCGCGAACTCGGCATTCCCGCCATCGTGGGTTGCGGTGATGCCACCGAAACCCTGTCCGAAGGCGACATCGTTACCGTGTCCTGTACCGAGGGCGACACCGGCCACGTCTATCGCGGCAGCCTCGATTTCGAAATCACCACCCGCGATATCTCGGCCATGCCGGATGTGCCGGTCAAGGTCATGATGAACGTCGGCAACCCGGAACTGGCCTTCGAATTCGCCCAGTTGCCGAACGCCGGCGTCGGTCTGGCCCGCGTTGAGTTCATCATCAACAACGTCATCGGCATCCACCCGAAGGCCATTCTTGATGTCG
>CALAGF010000185.1 GCA_937892345.1 uncultured Rhodocyclaceae bacterium
GAGTACGGACGCGAAGTGCCGTCCGGCAAGGTGATTTCCTTCAGGCCGAGCACGAAGTCTTCGCTGGTGGAGGGGTTGCTGACGTCAACCGTCCAGGACAGGGTGCCATCGGTGCCGGTTTTGGGTTCCTTGGCGCTGAACAGGGCGTCCTTTACCGGTGTTGCGCCGTCGTGGCCGAGGGCGCCGAGTTGCTCGACGCGCCAGCGGATGACTTGCGCCATGGCGGATACCACGGACGGCATGCGCTTGCGTTCGCCGTGCGGCGGCATGTGCATTTCGAAGGCGTCACCGGGGGTCTTGGCCAGTGCTTCCAGCTTCATTTCCAGCCAGCCGTGGTCGTTGGCGCGCATGTCCATCGACAAGGTCTTGGCGACGGCACCGAGGCCGCGCGGTTCGGCCGGGCCGTTGGCCCAGACTTCGAACGGCCAGGCGTGACCTTCCTGTTCCACGTGGCCGACAAACAGGGCGAACTTGCCGATGGGCGAGTCGACCATGTAGGTCCAGCACAGATTGCCTTCCGGCAGGCTGGGACGTCCCGGCCAGCGCAGGCTGGCCAGCACCGGGGCCGGCAGGTTCTTGATCGACAGGCGGCGGTTGGCGTCGGAAACGAAATCCTGCGGGGACTTGGCGTCGACCGTTGCATTGCCTTCGGTCTTGGCAGGTTCGCTGGTGACTGACAGCACCGAACCCAGAACGCTGTTCGGGCGGTAGGTGGCCAGTCCCTTGAGGCCGGATTTCCAGGCTTGCATGTACAGGTCCTGGAAGTCCTCGTAGGGGTAATCGCCCGGCACGTTGACCGTCTTGGAAATGGAGGTGTCGATGAAGGGGGCAACGGCGGCCACCATGTCGGCGTGTGCCTTGGCGGAGATTTCCAGTGCGGTGACGAAGTAATCCGGCAGCTTGGCGACATCGCCGCCCTGATGCTTGTACAGGCGCCAGGCGTAGTCTTCGACCGAATATTCCTTGATCGTGCCGTCCTGCATGCGCTTCTTGCGGTTGTAGGTCCAGGAGAAGGGCGGTTCGATACCGTTGGAGGCGTTATCGGCAAACGCCAGCGAGATGGTGCCGGTGGGTGCGATGGAGAGCAGGTGTGAATTGCGCAGGCCGTGTTTGCGGATCTCGGCCTTGACCTCGTTTGACAGGCGGGAAGCAAAATTGCCGCCGGAGAGGTAAAGCTCGGCGTTGAACAGCGGGAAGGCGCCGCGTTCCTTGGCCAGGTCAACCGAGTACAAATAGGCGGTATCGCGCATGAATTCGCTGATGCGGGCGGCCATGGCCCGGGCTTCGGCCTTGTCGTAACGCAGGCGCAGCATGGTCAGCATGTCACCCAGACCCGTGTAGCCGAGGCCGACGCGGCGCTTGTTGGCGGCTTCCTGTGCCTGACGTTCCAATGGCCAATGGGTGGCATCGAGCACGTTGTCCAGCATGCGGGTGGAAACGCGGATGACTTCGCCAAAGGCGTCGAAGTCAAAGCTGGCCTTGTCCGAGAAGGCATCGTGTACGAACAGGGTCAGATTGATCGAACCCAGGCAACAGCAGCCATAAGGCGGCAGCGGTTGTTCGGCGCAAGGATTGGTGGCTTCAATCACTTCACAGTAATTGAGGTTGTTGTCCTTGTTCATCCGATCCAGGAACAGGATGCCCGGTTCAGCGTGGTCGTAGGTGGATTTCATCACCTGATCCCACAGGTCGCGGGCGCGCACCTTGCGGTACACCCACAGGCCGTCGTCGCGCTGGTAGGCGCCGCTGGAACGCATGTCGGCATTCGGTTCGGCGCGATGGATCAGTTCGACATCGGTGTCGGCATCGACTGCCTGCATGAAATCGTCGGTGACGCCGATCGAGATGTTGAAATTGGTCAGGTCGCCCTTGTCCTTGGCGTGGATGAATTCCTCGATGTCCGGGTGGTCGCAGCGCAGCACGCCCATCTGGGCGCCGCGGCGGGAGCCGGCCGATTCGACGGTCTCGCAGGAGCGGTCGAAGACGCGCATGTAGGACACCGGGCCGGAAGCGCGTGACTGGGTGCCCTTGACGCGGGCGCCTTGCGGACGGATGGAGGAGAAGTCATAACCGACACCACCACCGCGGCGCATGGTTTCGGCAGCTTGGGCCAGTGCGGTGTAAATGCCGGGTTTGCCATCGGTGTTTTCAACGATGGAGTCGCCCACCGGCTGCACGAAGCAGTTGATCAGAGTGGCTTGCAGGTCGGTACCTGCTGCGGAATTGATGCGGCCGGCCGGAATGAAGCCGTTTTCCTGAGCCCACAGAAACTTGTTTTCCCAGTGCGCCCTGTCCTTCTCATGCTCGACCTGGGCCAGTGCATAGGCCACCCGCTTGCGCACGTCGTGAACGCTGGTTTCCTTGCCCTTTGCATATTTCTCGATGAGCACTTCGCCGGAAATTTCCTGCTCGCGCAGGGGGGCGAATTTGGGTGGGGCGGGAATATCGGTCAACGACAGCTGCTCGGCGATTTTGGTCATTCAGGGCTCCTCTCGGCTCGTTCTATTTGCGATGCGACGGGCGAGAATCTACTAGATGTAGTGGATGGAGGCAATCCCTTGACTAAATACGGTGTATTTGCCTCCTTTTGACCGGCCGGGGTGTGACACGGGAAAATTCCAGAAAAAACAAGGCACCAGCCCCTGTCCGGGGTGGCGCCGAAGGCTCAAAAAAGATTTGTTAAAGCGCCAAAAGTGTCTGCGCGTGGTGGGCCATCATCCATTCTTCATTGGTCGGAATGACCAGTACGTCGACCGGGCTGTTGGCCGCACTGATCACGATGTCGTGGCGGGCGTTGGCTTCCGGATTCAGGCGCAGGCCGAGCCATTCGGATTGCAGGCAGACGCGGCGACGGACTTCCGCCGCGTGTTCGCCGATGCCGCCGGTGAACACCAGGGCGTCGATGCCCCCGGCCGCAGCCACCAGCGAGCCCAGCTCGCGAGCGATGCGGTAACAGAACAGTTCCACAGCTTCGGCAGCTTCCGGTTTGTCGCTGGCAAGCAGGGTACGCATGTCCTGGCTGATACCGGAGACGCCCTGAAGGCCGGATTCCTTGTACAGGATGCGGGTCATGTCCTTGACGCTGAAGCCCTTGGTTTCCATCAAATGCAGGATCACGCCGGGATCGATGTTGCCGCAACGGGTGCCCATCATCAGGCCGTCGATGGTTGAAAAACCGAGCGTGGTGGCAACGCACTTGCGATTGACCATCGCCGCCATGCTCGCACCGTTGCCCAGGTGGGCCACGATCACGCGGCCGTTGGCGCGGTGTGAGTGCTCGGGCAGGGCACGGGCAATGAATTCATACGACAGCCCGTGAAAGCCGTAGCGTTTGATGCCTTCAGCGGTCAACGCCCGCGGCAGGGCAAAAAGCTGGGCGACATCAGGCTGGCTGCGGTGGAAGGCTGTGTCGAAACAGGCTATCTGCGGCACATCCGGCAGCAAAGCCTGCAGGGCGCGGATGCCGGCCACATTGTGGGGTTCATGCAGGGGCGCGAGGGGGATGAAGCTTTCAAGATGCCCCAGTACGGTATCGTCGACCTGTATGGGTTGGGCGTAGCGTTCGCCGCCATGAACCACCCGATGGCCGACCGCCACGATCTGCCAGCCGGCATAAGCCGACAGGAACCAGCGCAGCATGGCGTCGAGCGCAACCGTATGGCTGACGGCTTCGCCGGCAATCATCTGATCGGCAATGCGTTCGCCGGCGCGGTTTTTGGCCACCAGCCGGGTGGCGTTGGTGCCGATACCATCAATCTGGCCCGAGACTTCGGCTTCAGGCGAGATCGGGTGGGCGAGCGGAAAGAGCGCAAATTTAATCGAGGACGAGCCGGCATTGATGGTGAGGATGCCTTGTTTCATGTCAGGAATTTCCCTTGTTGCGGTTGGCGTGGGCGACCAGTGCGGCGATGACGCAGGAAGCGGTGCGCGTTTCTGCACTGTCGGCACGGCTGGTCAAAACGATGGGGACGCGGGTGCCGAGCACGATGCCGGCAGTCAGCGCATTGGCGAGGTATTCGAGTTGCTTGGCAACCATGTTGCCGGACTCGAGATCGGGGACTACGAGAATTTCAGCGTGGCCGGCAACGGCGGATTTGATGCCCTTGGTTTTTGCGGCGACGATGGAGACAGCGTTGTCGAAGGCGAGCGGGCCATCGAGAATGCCGCCCTTGATCTGGCCGCGATCGGCCATCTTGCACAAGGCGGCAGCGTCAAGCGTGGACTGGATTTTCGGATTGACCGTTTCCACTGCCGAAAGAATGGCCACCTTGGGCTCGGGGATGCCGATGATGTGGGCAAGATCGATGGCGTTCTGGATGATGTCCATTTTGTCCATCAGTGTCGGCGCAATGTTGATTGCGGCATCGGTGATCAACAAGGGGCGATGGTAAGTCGGCACGTCCATCACGAACACATGGCTGATGCGCCGGCTGGTCCGCAGGCCGTTGGCGCGGGCAACCACTTCGCTCATCAGTTCGTCGGTATGCAGGCTGCCTTTCATCAAGGCTTCGGCATCACCGGTGCGGATCAGCGAGACGGACAGTGCGGCAGCATCGTGGCTGTGCGCGGCATTGACGATGCGGATGCCGGACAGGTCGAGTCCGAATTCCTCGGCGACGGCGCGGATCTTGTTTTCCGGGCCTACCAGGATCGGTTCGATGATGCCCGCGTGGAAGGCCATGATCGGCCCCTTCAGCGATTCGTGGTCACAGGGATGGGCCACCGCGGTGGGAATCGGTTCCAGTCCCTTGACCCGGGAAAGCATGTGCTTGTAACGGGCATGCTTGTCATCGATGTGCACTTCCGGCAGGTGGGTGTCCTGCAGTCGGGTGATTTTTTCCCTCGGCGCCAGCACCTCGCAGGTGCCGCGAACCACTTCCAGCCCTTCCTGGTTGCAGCACAGGCAATCAAACACAATATGGTGGTTGTGATCGAATTTTTGCCGGGCGGTCACGGTGATGGTGATCTTGTCGCCAATGCTGACCGGGCGGGCAAAATGCAGGCTTTGATCAATCAGGATCGTACCCGGGCCGGGAAACTGCGTGCCGAGCACGGTGGATATCAGCGAGCCGCTCCACATCCCGTGAGCAATCACCTCGCGGAACATGCCGCTTTCGGAATAGTCGGGGTCAATCACCGCAGGGTTCACGTCGCCGGTGAGGATGGCGAAGAGCTTGACGTCTTCCGGCATCAAGGTGCGAGTCAGGCTGGCACTTTCACCAATACGGATTTCGTCGTAGGTCTTGTTGATCAGGTAATGCTGTTCGTTCAGTTCGTGCATTGGGTCGCTCCGGTGAACCGGGTTATGCGCGGGCTGCGTTCCGCCGATCGCGGACCGTGTCGGGCAGGGGGATGTCGATGTTGAGTGCCGGGTGCAGGGCGTGCAACTGGTCAACCACCCAGGGATTGGCTTCGTAGGTGAATTCGCGCGCTTCCAGTGGTGCACCGCTGAATGCTGCGGTGAACAGGGCGACAGCCGCAGAACGGCTGACCCCGTATTCGCAATGCACCATGACCGACATTTCAAAGGCGGCTGCATGGATTTCACGAACGAAGGCTTCGATTTTTCTCGCCATGCTCCGGTCGAACATGCCGGGCAGTGCGGGCTGGAATTCGTCGGCCGGCACCGCATCAAAAAACGACAGCCGCAGGACGTGCCGGAACAATGGGTCAAGGCGCGCTTCCGGAGTGGTCGGATCGGTGATCGAAATCACCGCCATATACGGATTGCCGGCCAGTGATTCAGCCAGTTTGCGCGAGGTGTAAAAAACGTGATTGATCGTCATGCGACGGTCGACCGCAGTAATGAGCAGATTTTTGGGCGCATGTTCATTCCATGAATACCGGGTCGGAAAATACCAATGTGCCGTCCTTGCGCATCATCAGGTTGTCTGCCTTGATCAGGTCGGGCAGGGCGCCATATTCGGCGGAGAAGGTTTCCAGAGCCTTGAGCGATTGCTGCACGGTATCGGCCCAGCCCATCGGCGTAACCGTGATGTGATGCAGGGCGATCCGCCCCATGTCCTGGGCAAGATTGCGCCACATCATGCAGGCATCGAAATACGAGGTAGAAATCTTCGTCGCCACTTCAGCGGCATCGCCTGTGCCGGGGAGTGGATAAAGACGTTCGACTTCGACGATGTGAAAGGGATACCCGCGCGAGGAAGGCCCGGCAAGTCCATGGTCGGCAAAAACGACCGGGAAGTGCCGACCCAGGGGGCGGTCTTCGGCGGTGTAGTAGGCGTAGTCGGTCGGCGAGGAAAGAATTTTGAAAACCCTTTCCTGGCCATCGACGGTATCAGCCTCGACGACAATGGTGCTTTCACCGCGTCCGATTTCCTTGCGCCCCTGAAGTAGCGGGTGCTCGGGTATGGGATCCGGAATCAGGGGGGGCTGTGTATCGGCCATGATCTTGTCCTTTGCTCTGGCAATGGTGTCCAAAGCTTAGCGCAGGTCAGAGCCCGGGCTCTTGACCTGCGGCAAGGGCAAACAATTCAGGCGGCCATCTCAGGCAACGATATGTGCCCCGGCATCGACGTAGATGGTTTGCCCGGTCATGCCAGAGGAGCCGGGTGTGCACAGGAAAGCAGTCAGCGCGCCCACTTCTTCGATGGTGACCGTGCGGCCGAGCGGTGCCTTGGCGGCATCGGAGTCGAGCAGGTTGTTGAAGTTGGCGATGCCGGAAGCGGCGCGGGTCATGATCGGTCCGGGGGAAACCGCAAAAACGCGGATACCCTTGGGGCCGAGGTCGTAGGCCATGTAGCGGACGGCCGATTCCAGTGCCGCCTTGATGATGCCCATCACGCCGTAATTGCGCACCACGCGCTCGGCACCGAGGTAGGACATGGTGATCAGCGAACCGCCGTGGGCCATCAAGGGCTCCAGTGCCTTGGCCATGCGCAGGAAGCTGTGGCAGGACACATTCATGGCCGAATCGAAACCTTCTTCGGAGGCGTCAATCACGCGACCGTGCAGGTCATCGGCGTTGCAGAAAGCCATTGAGTGGATGGCGAAGTCGATTTCGCCAAATTCCTTGCCGCATTGCTCGATCACGTTTTCCAGGCTGCCAGGTTCAGCAACATCGAGTTTCAGAAACAGCTTTGCGTCCAGGGATTCAGCCAATGGCTGGGTGTATTTGGCCGTTTTGTCGTTCTGGTAGGTGAGGGCAATTTCGCCGCCCAGTTCACGGATGGCTTTGGCGACGGCAAAGGCAATCGACTTGTCGTTGGCGATACCTGTGATCAGGCCTTTTTTTCCTGCCAGCGGCAGGGAAGGGGTCGGGTTCATGCTGTTCTTCCTTTGCTTGTTTTTGAAACTTCATGTTGCGCCGCAACGGAAGAAAATGAAAGCCCTTGCGAGACATGTGGTTTCAATTTTTTGCGTTGCAACAACATTCGTCCAAGAAAAATACCAGTGCTGAGTGACAGGATTGTTGCGGAAATTCAATTGGATAGATTTGCGCAAGGATTGTTGACCCAAAGCAAGCGGCAGGTGTTTCAAAGCGCTATTGTTTTCCCGGTCCCAATCGTTCAGGAACTTGCCCATGTCCGATTTATCCGGGTTTGCCGCCACGATCGATAGCGTCGTGGCCCGACACCAGCGCCGGCCTGACCGGCTGCTCCAGATTTTGCGCGAGGTGCAGGACGCGCTCGATTATTTGCCCGATCCGGTGATTTCCTGTGTGGCCGAGTCACTTGATATCTCCTACGCACAGGTGCGCAGCACGCGCGATTTTTACGCTTTTCTGTTCGCGGAAAACCGGGGGCGATACCGGGTACTGTTTTCCGACAACATTACTGACCGGATGTTGGGAAATCAGGCGCTGTTCGAGCGCATGCTCGCCAATCTGGGGATTTTGCCGGGGCAAACTTCGGCCGATGGCCGGGTGAGTGTCGGGCTGACCTCGTGCACCGGCATGTGCGATCAGGGGCCGGCGCTTCTGGTCAACGAACTGCCGATTACGCGTCTGACTGAAGCACGGATCGACGAAATCTGCGCCTTGATTGCTCGCGATGTACCGGTCGACCAGTGGCCGGCGGCCTTTTTCAAGGTTGAGGACAATATCCGTCGGGCCGACCTGTTGCTGGGCTCGGTATTGCTGCCGGGCAGCGCCATCCAGGCCGCAGTGGCGCGTGGTCAAGAGGGCATGCTGGAAGAAATGCGCAAGTCCAACTTGCGTGGCCGGGGTGGCGCCGGCTTCACCACGGCGATCAAGTGGGAGGCCTGTCGCCATGCGCCGGGCGAGCGGCGCTACGTTGTTTGTAACGCCGATGAAGGCGAGCCTGGTACCTTCAAGGATCGCGTGCTGCTGCAAACCTACGCAGGACGGGTGTTCGAGGGCATGGTGATCGCCGGTTATACCGTAGGGGCGCAACTCGGCCTGCTCTACCTGCGTGCCGAGTACCGCTATCTTGTGCCACAGCTGGAAGCTTTTCTGGCGGAAATGCGGCGGCAGAACTTTCTTGGTACGGCGGTCGCCGGGGTGGCCGGATTCAATTTCGATATCGAAATCCATCTGGGTGCCGGTGCCTATATTTGTGGCGAGGAATCGGCATTGATCGAGTCGCTGGAGGGTAAGGCTGGGAAGCCGCGCATCCGCCCGCCCTTCCCGGTGACCTGCGGTTACATGAACCAGCCAACCGTGGTGAATAACGTCGAAACCCTGTGCAAGGCCACTGAAATCGCCCTGCATGGCGGCGCCTGGTACGAAGCCATCGGAACCAAGCAATCCACCGGGACCAAGATTCTCTCGGTGGCGGGCGATTGCGAGCGCCCCGGCCTGTATGAGTACGCCTTTGGCGTTCGGATTGCGCAGGTGCTGGAGGATTGCGGCGCGAGAGATGCGATGGCGGTGCAGGTCAGCGGCGCTTCCGGCGTGTGTTTGTCCGAACGCGAGTTCGGTCGGCAGATTGCTTTTGAGGATGTGCCCACCGCCGGCTCGCTGATGGTTTTTGATACCTCGCGCGATCTGTTCGAGGTGGCGCGTAATTTTGCCCATTTTTTCCGCCACGAATCCTGCGGTTTCTGCACCCCATGTCGCACAGGTACTGCGCTGATTGGCGAAATCATGGACAAGATTGCCGACGGACGGGGCACGCAGTACGAAATGAGCGAGTTGATGCGTATTCAGTCAGTGATGAAGGCAAGCAGCCATTGCGGCCTTGGACAGACTGCCGGCAATGCCCTGGCGGACACCATCCAGAAGTTTCGCCCCGCCTATGAAAGACGGCTGGCTCAGCGCGATTTCCTGCCGGCGTTCGATCTTGATGCCGCGCTGGCTCGGGCTCGTGAAATCAGCGGCCGCGATGACGCGCAGGCACATCTGGGAGAACACGCATGAGCGAAAAACATGATTACGATCCCGCCAACGTTTTTTCCATTGATGGTCGCCGCGTGCCCTTCAAAGCGGGGCAGACTATTTTGCAGGCGGCGCTGGATGCAGGTGTCTATATTCCCCATCTGTGCCATCACCCGGATCTGAAGCCGCACGGCAGTTGCAAGCTGTGCACGGTAACGGTGAACGGGCGCAACGGTTCGGCTTGCACCGCGAAGGCACTGGCCGGTCTGGAAGTCGAAAACGACACGCCGGCATTGAATGACCGTCGCAGCATGCTCTTGCAGATGCTCTTCGTCGAGGGGGATCATTTCTGCCCCGGGTGCGAGAAGAGCGGCAATTGCCAGTTGCAGGCGCTGGCCTACGATCTGGAAATGGTGTCGCCGCACTTCAAGCACTTTTTCCCGAAACGGCTGGTTGATGCGACGCATCCCGATGTCTGGCTCGATCTCAACCGCTGCATCATGTGCGAGCTGTGCGTGCGGGCCAGCCGGGACATCGATGGCAAGGCCGTGTTCATGCTGGCCGGGCGCGGGGCCGAGTCGCAGCTTGTGGTCAATTCGCCCAGCGGCAAGTTGGGTGACAGCGCGCTCTCGGTGGACGATGCCGCCGCCCATGTATGCCCGGTGGGCGCCATCCTGATCAAGCGTGTCGGTTACGAAGTGCCGATCGGCCAGCGCCAGTTCGATGCGTCCACCATCGGTCATCAGGTTGATTATCTTGCGCGGCGCCATATCCCGATCAAGCCGCTTGCGGTCGACCCGTCGGCCCCGGCAAAAATGAAGGAGGCCTGACATGAATGCGCCACATGAACTACCCCGCAAGCCGCGGGTGGCGACGACCTCCTTGTCTGGCTGTTTCGGTTGCCACATGTCTTTTCTGGATATCGACGAACGTTTGATCGAACTGGCGCATCTGGTCGAGTTTGATCGCTCGCCGATTACCGACATCAAGCATTGCGGGCCTTGCGATATCGGTCTGGTGGAGGGGGGCGTGTGCAATGCCGAAAACGTGCATGTGCTGCGCGAACTGCGCGCCAACTGCAAGGTGCTGGTGGCGCTGGGGGCGTGTGCCGTCAATGGTGGTCTGCCTGCGCAGCGCAACCACCTCGATGTCGGTGACTGTCTGCGCCAGATTTACCGCAGCGACGATGGCGAGGTACGGGTGCCGAACGATCCGGAACTGCCCTTGTTGCTCGACAAGGTTTATCCGATCAACGAGATCGTCCGTGTCGATTACTTTCTGCCGGGGTGCCCACCTTCCGGCGACACCATCTGGAAATTTTTGACAGATCTGCTCACCGGCCGTACGCCGCGTATCGAGCATCCGCTGATCAAATTCGATTGAACGGAGTCCCCATGTTCGCCCTGGAAACCGCTGCCCATCCCGAAGCCCTGCGCCGCATTGCCATCGATCCGGTCACCCGTGTCGAAGGGCATGGCAAGGTGACCTTGCTGCTCGACGAAAACAACAAGGTGCATCAGGTGCGCCTGCATATTGTCGAATTCCGTGGCTTCGAGGCCTTTATCGAGGGGCGGCCATATTGGGAGGTGCCGGTCACTGTTCAACGCCTGTGTGGTATTTGCCCGGTCAGTCATCATCTCGCTGCGGTCAAGGCGATGGATTTGATCGCGGGTTACGGTCCACTGACGCCAACGGCCGAAAAGCTGCGCCGGCTGATGCATTACGGGCAGATTGTCCAGTCGCATGCCGTGCATTTTTTCCATTTGGCCTCGCCGGATATCCTGCTGGGTTTCGACAGCGATTTCACCCGACGCAATATTGTGGGCGTGGCGCTCGATTTTCCGGAAATCGCAAAGCAGGGCGTGCTGCTGCGCAAGTTCGGACAGGAAATCATCCGGCACACCGCGGGCAAGCGGGTCCATGGTACGGGGGCGATTCCCGGTGGCATGAACAAGGCGCTGAGTCTTGCCGAGCGCGACGAGATGGCCAGGGATATTGAGCAGATGATCGCCTGGGCTCAGGCTTCGGTGCATATGGTGAAGCGCTTGCATGAGGTGAATCCGGGCTTCTACAACGTGTTCGGCGAATTCCGCTCGAACATGATGGGCTTGGTTCGCCCAGACGGGGCGCTGGATTTTTACCATGGTGCATTGCGTGCGGTCGACGCCGATGGCGAGACCATTTTCGATCAGGTCGATTACGCGAGCTACCAGCAGGTGTTGCAGGAAGAGATCAAACCCTGGAGCTACATGAAATTCCCGCATATCCGTGCGCTGGGTGCGGAAAACGGTTGGTACAAGGTGGGGCCGCTCGGGCGCGTGCAGGCAGCAAGTTTTCTGAGTACGCCGCTGGCCGAGAGCGAGCGGCAGGCGATGCTCGCACTCGGTGACGGCAAGCCGGTGCACGGCACCCTGATGTTCCACTGGGCGCGCCTGATCGAGATTTTGCATGCGCTGGAAATGATTCGCGACCTGCTGATTGATCCGGAACTGCTCGGTACTGACCTGATGGCGGACAAGGGCGCGCGCCGCCAAGAGGCGGTTGGTGTGATCGAAGCGCCGCGCGGCACCTTGTTCCATCATTACCGTGTCGACGATGACGATCTGGTGAGCTACTGCAACCTGATCGTGTCGACCACCAACAACAATCAGGCAATGAATGAGGCGGTGCGCAAGGTGGCGACACAGTATCTCGATGGCCGGGTGATTACCGAAGGCTTGTTAAATCACATCGAGTGCGCAATTCGCGCCTATGACCCCTGTTTGTCCTGCGCAACCCATGCGCTGGGCAAAATGCCGATGACGGTTGAACTGCTCGATCCGGCGGGGCAAGTGGTTCACGCGCTCAGCCGTTCATGAGTCCGTCGGTCGTGGTGTTCGCCATCGGCAACCCCAGCCGGGGCGACGACGCGCTCGGGCCGACAATCCACGGTCGACTGGCTGAATGGCTGGAAAATGCCGGCTTGGCAGCGCATGTTGAATTGTTCGAAGATTTTCAGCTCAACATCGAACATGCGCTCGATCTGGTCGGGCGCGAACTGGCGTTGTTCATTGATGCGGGCGCCGGCACGCCCTCTCCGTTTGATTTTTACCCGGTGAACGCACAAGCCGGCCTCGCGCATACCTCACACGCCCTGCCGCCGCATAGTGTGTTGCAGGTATTCAAGCAGACGATGGGAGGTGAGCCTCCGCCAGCCTTTGTCCTGTGTGTGCGTGGTGAGCAATTCGTGCTCGGTGCGCCCTTGAGTGACGCTGCGCAAGCGAATGCGGTGGCAGCGATTGATTTTCTTGTCGACCTGTTTGCGGAACCCTCGCCTGCCAAATGGCAGGCTATCAGCAAAAAAGTGAGGGCAGGCAGGGCAAATTGATATGAATCATGGGCTTCAAGCGGGCGGTCGACAGAGAATCCAAGCTGCTTGTTGATCCTTTAGGGCGTTATGTTCCGAATCGACTTGTATTTCCTCCGAAAGACATTCACGGCGGCCTCGGCCGCCGCCTTTTTTTCGCTCAATGCGCTGGCTGATACGGCAGAAACGTGGTTTCGTCAGCTTCAGGATCAGCCTCTTGCCGGCAGCAGGATAACCTTGCGACTGGATATCGCTGCGCCGGGTAGCGCGAATGGCTTGTCGGTGTCGCAGGAAGGCGATCGGGTGACGATGCGTTACCCCATGATGTTCAACCAGATTGCCGAAGGCTGGAGTTGGCGCCCCGGTGCCGATCCTGAGCTCGAAGACTACTATCGCTACAAGTTTCTGCCTGTGCAATCGGTCATTGAGGCCAGGGGTGAATACAGCGCCGAAGACAAGATCGGTGAAGTGCAGACGATGAAGGTACTTTGGCGGTACGATTATTTTCTCGCCTTTGACAATCTGTACGATTTTTACCCGCGCAAGGATGACGACGATGCAGGTTTTTCCGCCAGTGTGCCGGCGGAGTTGGCGGCGCATACGGGGGTGAGGGCGACGCTCCGTCTCTCAATGCCCTTGACCCAGGAAAGCACGACTTTCTGGAAGGCAACGCATGCGAATCCCGTTGATTTCACACTCAAGAAGCGTTACTTGACGGGGGATCTGGAGTCTGTGACGTTTTTTGACCTGGCGAACGGGAAGACGCTCTGCGACATTCCTCGCGGCAGGGCACATTGCAGCGTGCCCTGAGCCGCGCTTCCGGTACTGAGCTTTATCGGTAAACCAATACCGGAATCTTCGAATGCGTCAGAACTTTGTTGGTCTCGCTGCCGAGCAGGATGCTGCTGAGGCCGCGACGTCCGTGTGAGGCCATGAAGATCAGGTC
Source organism: uncultured Rhodocyclaceae bacterium (assembly GCA_937892345.1). Classification (GTDB taxonomy): domain Bacteria; phylum Pseudomonadota; class Gammaproteobacteria; order Burkholderiales; family Rhodocyclaceae; genus Azonexus. Next base: position 13,591 of record CALAGF010000185.1, read on the forward strand.
GCAGCCCGATTTCTCGGCTGCGTCAATGATGGCTTCGTGCGGCAAATCGCTGACAGCGCTCAGCGTGCTGCAAGGAACGCCTTCCTCGCTACACAGTTTTTCCACCTCGGAGAGGAATTCTGCGGCCTGCTTGTCGGTCATTTCGGCAAATTGCTCCGGGCTGCTCGGATCAAGCAAGGCGCCTTCGCCAAAGTATGCGATCGGGTATTCCGGCTTGGCGTAGAAGGCAGTGACTCGTGCTCCTGCCTCGCGGGCAAAGGAGATGGCGCGGCGCATGGTGGAACGGGAGAGTTCCGAACCGTCGGTCGGAACAAGAATGTGCTTGAACATGGAAATCTCCAGAAATGTTGTGGCGCAGGTTTGTCGCTCAACCCTTGCGAATCATCCTACGCCATGTCGGGATGAATTAAAACCATTGTGAAAAGGTCGTTTCCCGGGGTTTGGGGGCGCCCATGCAAGGCCGGATGGCTGTAAGATAGAACTCGGTCACTTATACCGGAGAGACGGATGTCAGCGAGTGTTTCAGGTCAGCATGGCGGGGTTGATATCAGCAGACTGAGCCCCATCGAATCAGTCGGGCGTTCCGTCAGCAAGGCGCTTGATCCCTATGGTGTGACGGGCTCTTTGCTCAACGCGCAGATGGCCTGGTTGATGCACCCGCTGGAGTTGGGCAGGGCCATGAGTGGCCTTTCGGCCGATGTGATCCGCCTTCAATCCCATGTCATGCGGCGTGCGCTGGGCATTCCTTCGCACGATGTCGTGCATCCCAATGTTGATGACGCGCGTTTCAATGATCCGGCCTGGACGACATCGGCCAGTTGGGACATCCTCAAGGAGTCCTATCTTGCGCTGACCCACCGCCTTGAAGACATGCTTTTTGAAACGCCGGGGCTATCTGACAAGGAGCGCCGGCGTTCGGCTTTCTGGTTGCGCACCTGGTTGAACATGGTTGCGCCGACCAACTTCTTCTGGACGAATCCGGAGGCCATGGCGCGCTGCGCTGAAACTCACGGTGAGAGCTTGCGGCAGGGCTTGAAACACTTCATGCGCGACGCCGAGGCCAAGAATATCCTGATGGTGGAGCAGGATGCCTTTACTGTGGGCAAGGATCTGGCAACAACGCCTGGCAAGGTGGTGTTCAGGAACCGCTTGGTTGAACTGATCCATTTCACGCCGACTACGGCCAAAGTTCGCGCCACACCCATCGTGATCATCACCCCGTGGATCAACAAGTATTACATCCTCGATCTGAATGCCAAGAAAAGCATGGTCAAGTACCTGACTGATCAAGGGTTTTCGGTGTTCATCACCAGCTGGAAAAATCCTGGTGCAGATATGAGCGAGGTGCGTTTCGACGACTACCTGCTTGAAGGCGTGAACGAAGTGGTGCGTGTTGCTACCGAGTTTTGCAAGGTCCCGCAGGTCCATCTGGTAGGTTATTGCATCGGTGGCACACTGGTTTCCGCCTATATGGCCTGGGCAAACAAGCATTTCGCAGCCGACAACATGCCTGTTGCGCATTGGACGCTATTTACGACGCTGACTGATTTTGCCCATCCCGGTGATATTGATGTCTTCATCGACGAAGCCTGCATCGATGCGCTCGACGAGTCGATGGCAGAAAAAGGCTATCTGGACGGCGCCGAAATGGCGACTTCGTTCCGTATGCTGCGTTCCAATACGCTGATCTGGCATTATTGGGTGAATAGTTATCTATTGGGTGAGCCTTTGCCGCCATTCGATGTGTTGTTCTGGAACATGGACACCACTCGCATGCCGCACGCCATGCACAGCTTCTATCTGCGCGAAATGTACCTGCACAACAATCTGATCAAGCGCGATCATCTGAAACTCGCCGGCGAGTCGATTGACCTCGACCGCATCGTCCAGCCGCTGTATGCAGTCACGGCGGAGGATGATCACATTGCACCCTGGAAGCAGTGCTACCGCATCAGAAAATACGTCAATGTGAATGCACCGGTGCGGTTTGCGCTTTCGTCTTCCGGGCACATTCTGGGCATCGTCAATCCCCCGGTCAATCCGCCCAAGCGGAGTTTCAGGGTGGCGGATGCCGAGCGCAACGAGCATTGGGAACAATGGCATGAACACACCGAGCCGCAGCCCGGTACTTGGTGGGAGGACTGGACCCGCTGGCTGGGCGAACGGACTGGTGAAATGGTCGATGCCTATCCTGCAACTCGACGCAACTTTCTTTCGCTCGGCGACGCGCCGGGCACCTACGTTCTGGAAAAATGACCATGACTGAAGCGTTGACCGTAGCCGGCAAGCCCCAGGCGGGTGCCGACCTGTTGCGCATCGTGCGCATCAATGAAGAAATCAAGGCCGTCGTCGGCGTGGCCTTCAAGATCAATATCATGGCTTTGAATGCGATCTTCCTGGCCAAGCGGGCGGGCACCACGGCCCTGGGATTTGGCGTCCTTTCCAATGAGTTGCGGGTGTTTTCGCAGGATTTGCGGACCTGCATGGGTTCATTGACTGACCTGATTCACCGTTGCGTGAACGAAGTATCGGTGGTGTTGCAGGATATCCGTCATACCAAGCTGCTCAAGCAGGCGGTGGTCATGTCGCCGAACGGGCGTGGCAACGATATTCTCGTCCGTCGCGAGTCGGACAACGCCGGGCACCGGGCGCGTCTGGGGGCCTTGCGCCGGCAACTGCAACGTTCGCTTGAGGATGCTTTTCGACTGGTCGAGCTGGGCGGCGTACTGGCAAAATCAGCGAAGATCGAAGCCGCTTACGGTCAAGCATTTGCCGGACCGCTGGCTCAGGTATCCGGGGAGTTTGACGGCATTGTGGAAGAAATCAGGAATTCCTTGCAATCACTGCGCCGCTCGGCATTTTTTACTGACCAATAACGTAGTTTGAAGGGGACACTGCGTGAAAAAGACGAACATCATTTTCCAGGATGGCGATCACAAATGGGTTGCCATCGTCCGTGATCCGGATCGCCCGGGGCATCTGGTTGATACCAACGAGTATCTGGTAACGCATGGCGGTGGAGGCATCCTGCTTGATCCGGGTGGCGCAGAGGTTTTTCCTGCGGTTTTTTCCGCCTTGTCTTCCGAGTTTGACCCGACGGCACTGACTGCTGTTTTTGCCTCCCATCAAGATCCGGATATCTGTTCTTCGCTGGCGCTCTGGCTGGAGTTCAATCCGGGCATGCGTTGCTATGTCAGCTGGTTGTGGAGTAGTTTCGTGCCGCATTTCGGCGGCACTGCCGATACCTTCATTTGCATTCCGGACGAGGGAACTGAAATTTCGCTGCATGGGCTGCAATTGCAGGCTGTGCCGGCACACTACCTGCACTCTTCCGGAAATTTCCACCTCTATGACCGTCAGGCCAAAATCCTGTTTTCGGGCGATGTGGGGGCAGCCTTGTTGCCGGAGAGTCAAAACGGGCTGTTTGTCGAAAATTTCGATGCGCACATCAAGCATGCGGAAGGATTCCATCGCCGCTGGATGGGTTCCAACGAAGCCAAGCGTCGCTGGTGTGAACGCGTCGCTCAAATGGAGATCGATATGCTCTGCCCGCAGCACGGTGCGATTTACCGCGGCGCGGATGTGCATCGCTTCATTAGCTGGTTCGATGACCTGCAGGTCGGGATTGTGGGCAGTTGATTGGCAGGCCTTTGATGCCGATCAATGTAGTGTCGCCCCGTGATCGCGGAGAATCCCGTTTCGCTTAACTGCAACCGGGTGTGTTCATGAGCCTCCGCGAATTACTAACCGACAATCATCGTTATTGCGACGATCTGTTTGCCGCGGCTGAAGTGGCTGCCGGCAAGGGGCAGGCCGATGAAGCCATGGCGGCATTCTCGGCCTTTTCTGCTGCCACACTGGCGCACTTTTCTGCTGAAGAACTCACGCTTTTTCCCGCCTTCGAAGCTCGGACCGGGATGACCATGGGGCCAACCCAAGTCATGCGCATGGAGCATGAGCAGATGCGTGCGCTCATCAATGAGGCGGTCGACGCCCTCAAACAGGGAAATACCGAAGATTTTCTCGGCATGAGCGATACCCTCTTGATCATGATTCAACAGCACAACATGAAGGAAGAGAACGTGCTTTACCCGATGTGTGATCAGCATTTGACCGACGATGCGAGCAGCCTGCTTGAGCGCATCGGTTCGGCACTGCATCAGGCATGAGTCGCCCGTCGCCCGAGCGGACACTCGATGCCCGCTATCTGGAGCCGCCGGGGCCTTTCGTTCAGACCATGGAAATGCTCGATACGCTGACGCCAGGCGAGCAGATGTTGCTGCTCCTGTATCGCGAACCACATCCGCTGTATCGCGTCCTGCAACAGAATGGTCATCGCTGGGCAGTTGAGCTCTTGCCCGATGGCACTTTCGAGATTTTGATTACCTGTTGAATACGGCTGATGCAGGCGCTGCTTTCATTTGATAAAAGTCCGCCGCTGTCAGCTCCGCTGCGCTTTTTCCTGACGGCGCCGCTATTTGCCATTCTGGCCGGTGTGTTGTTGATCGTCAGCGGCCCCGAGGTGTTGGCCTCGCGCTGGTTGCCCGCCACCTTGGCGGCGACGCACCTGGTGACGCTCGGCTTCATGTTGCAGGTGATGCTGGGTGCCTTGATCCAGGTATTGCCCGTAGTCGCCGGGGCCAATCTGGCGCATCCGGCAAGGATTGCCAAGTTCGTTCATGCCACCCTTACCGCAGGGACCCTGTTGCTGGTCTTGGCTTTCCTTTTCCCCGAGACCGGCTTGTTCCCTGCGGCCGCTCTCCTGCTGGGTATCGCGCTTGGCAGTTTCCTGTTGAGCGCCGGTCGCGCCGTATTTCAGGTGCCGACGACCAGTCCCAGCATTCGCGGCCTGAAGCTCGCTTTGGTGGGTTTGGCGATGACTGGCGGTGTAGGCATTTTGCTGGCGCTCGCGCTGGCTCGTGGCTGGTCGCTGCTATTGATCGAGGTCGTCCGGCTGCACGCGGCCTGGGGGCTGGGAGGCTGGAGCGCGGTCTTGCTGATGGCGCTGGCTTATGTCGTGGTGCCGATGTTCCAACTCACCCCGGCCTATCGCGTGCAGATCAGCAACTGGATGCCGCTCGCCGTGGCAGGTGCTGCAATCGTATGGAGTCTGGCGGCGCTGGCCGGTCTCAACGAATTCGCTACGCCAGCGATCTGGGTGATGGCTGCCTCGGGGATGGCTTTTGCGGTCATGACCTTAGTCCTGCAAAAGCAGCGCCGGCGCGCCCGACCGGATGTGACGCTGGCCTATTGGCAACTGGCGTGCGCCGCATCCTTGCTGGCCTTGGTCCTGCTGCTGGCGTCGACGGTGATGGCGTCGCTTGCTGCATGGGAGCCCGCAGCCCTGTTGTTCGGCGTGCTGCTGATGGTGGGTGGCTACACCGCCTTCATCACCGGGATGCTGTACAAAATTGTTCCCTTTCTTGGCTGGCTGCATTTGCAGAATATGGCCCCGCCCGGCAAACCGGTGCCAGCGATGAACAAGCTGTTGCCGGAGCCCGCCATGCGGCGGCAGCAAAAACTGTTTTTTATGGCTTTCGGCTTGTTGACCGCTGCATGCATCTGGCCTGCATGGCTGGCGCGCCCGGCCGGTGTCATGTTCGTCCTGGCCAATGCAGCCTTGCTCTACAACCTGTTGCTGGCTGTGCGCCATTACCGCGCTTTTCGTGATGAACTGACTGCATGAACTACCTGTTGCTCAAACACTTGCATGTGACCTGTGTCGTACTCAGTGGCGCCGGTTTTGCCTTGCGTGGCTTCTGGATGCTGAGGGAGTCAGCCATGTTGCAGCATCGGCTGGTGCGCATCCTGCCGCATCTGGTCGATAGCCTCTTGCTTGGCAGTGCACTCTGGATGGCCTGGCTGAGCAGTCAGTTCCCCTTTGTCCAAGGCTGGCTGACTGCCAAGCTGTTCGGTTTGCTTGCCTATATTTTGCTGGGCACCATGGCGCTAAAACGGGCGCGGGGGCGGGCCACCCGCGCGCGCTATTTCGCTGCCGCCTTGCTGGCCTACGCTTACATCGTGAGCGTGGCCTTGAGCAGGCAGCCCTGGTTTTTCTGATTACATTTTTCCGAGCTTGCGATACAGCGTGTTGCGGCTGATGCCGAGTTGACGCGCCGCTGCCGAGATATTGCCGCCGGCGGCTTCCAGTGTGCGCATCGCGGCTTGCCGGCTGATCTCTTCCAGGCTCCCGGCCGGGCTGCCTTCCAAGGGTGCGGCGGCCCAGGGGTCATGGCTCGGCGGTGAAATTGTTTCGGTCGACGGGAAGGGCTCCTCAAAAAGCTCTTCCGGCAGATGCGTCTCGGTGATCAGCGTTTCATCGTCATCGAGCAGGGCAATGGCGACGCGGATCACGTTATGCAGTTGCCGGATATTGCCTGGCCAGCGATAGGCTTCGATCGCCTGCATGGCGCCCTCGGAAAAACGGACCGGCAAATCGCGCGAAACCGCTTCGACGGCGGCAAGTTTACTCACCAGTGCGCGCAGGTCGCTGCGTTCGCGCAAGGGCGGCAAGGTCACTGCCAGCCCGTTCAGGCGATAGTACAAATCTTCGCGGAAGCTGCCGCGGGCAACTTCCTCGCGCAGGCGGCGGTGCGTGGCGCACACCAGCGAAATATCCACTTGTATCGCCCGCGTGCTGCCCAGCGGGGTGACGCTGCGTTCCTGCAGGACGCGCAGCAATCGGGCTTGCAGGTTGAGCGGCATGTCGCCGATTTCGTCCAGGAAGAGGGTGCCGCCATGCGCCTGCTGGATTTTTCCTGGCGCCCCTTCCTTGCGTGCGCCGGTGAAGGCGCCGCCCTGATAGCCGAAGAGTTCGGATTCGATCAGTGTTTCCGGGATGGAGGCACAGTTGAGGGCAACGAAGGGCGCATCATGGCGGCTGCCGCTGTTGTGGTATGCCTTGGCAAACATTTCCTTGCCGGCGCCAGACTCCCCCTGAATCAGGATGGGAATGTCGCGCCCAAGGATGCGCCGCGCGCGGTCGATGGCCATTTGCAAGCGGTTGTCACCGGTATTGAGCGTGTCCAGCGTGATGGGCTGGCGAACATGGGGCGACGCTGCCGGACGTGCTGTTGTGCGGGGGGGCGGTTCGTTATAAACCCGGCCGCTCAGTTGTTGATTCGGGAGGCTGCCGCGCAGTTGCAGGTAAAGCTTGTGGCCGTTGACCTGGCATTCGCTGATTGCCTGCGGATTCTGCCGATGCTTGTCGATCAGTGTCGCCAGACTGTTCTCGAAAACCATGGAAAAATCGCGGTTGACCGCATCAACCCGGCGAATGCCGAGCCAGTCGAGGCAGTTGCGATTGATCGCCAGCACCTGCCCATCAGCGGATACCGCGGCGATGCCTTCCTTGGGACTGCCCAGGCCGTGCGGATGTTCGTGGATGCAGACCAGAATATCGCGGGCGTGCATCGTTTCAAAAAGTCGTTTTTCGATGATCGCCGATGAAAAACGTGCCAGTCCCAGCGTGTGTTGTTGCTGGCTGCGGTAGTCGCCGGAAATATCGAGTACGCCGATCAAGCGTCCATCCGGGCCGAAAATCGGGCTGGCGCAACAGCTCAGGAAGCCGTTATGGTCGAGAAAGTGCTCGCCGCCGCGGACGGATACCGAGGACTCCTCGGAGAGTGCCGTGCCGATGGCATAGGTACCCCGCTGGGTCTCATCCCAGGAGGCGCCTGCGGCGAGTGAAATCCGGTCTGCGCGATTCACGAAGTCCGGGTCGCCCATGGTGTCGAGCAAGAGGCCGTTGGCGTCGGCCAGAATCACCATGCTGCCGGATGCGCGGATTTCCTCGTATACATGCTCCATGATCGGCCGCCCCTGACTCAGCAGGCTACGGTTGCGCTCCTGTTCGGTTTTGAGCGCCAGCCGGTCCAGCGGCTGCTCCTGCGGATTGAGCCCGCACTCTTGCAAACCGAAACGGCGGCAGCGTTCCCAAGAACGAATGATCAGCGGGTCGAGCAAGCCGTCGGGCAGTTCGCCCCGGTCGAAAAAGACCTCTCGCGCCTGTACCAATTGCTGGCCATGCAGCTCGGCCATTGTCTGGATGATTCCCATCTCTCCTCCGGGTGTCTCGGACATTCTTTTTTGTCTTTGTGTTGTTTCATAACGTAGCACCTGCACTTTTTCTAAGCAATGCATTGAACAGTGTGCAGCGTTTCCTTGAGCAAATGCTATGCCAGAACCCCGGAAATTGACCAAAACAGGCCAGGAAAGCCGAAATTTGTTCACTGGCATGGGGCTTGCAGACGCTTCAGCCACAAAAGTCGCAATCCGTATTCATCAAAGGAGACAAAGTGAAATCAATTACCCGCAAAATTGCTGTTCTGGCCACCGCCCTGACCCTGAGCTCCCTCAGTGCATCATTGTTCGCACACGGGGATGTCGTGCCTCAGGCTGTTGACGTCACCGGACTCAAAACGCTCGGAAATGAATGGAGGGAAAGCAATCCTTACCGCAAGGATGCACTGGCAATCCGGATTGGCGATTCTGCGTTCAATCAGAATTGCGCACGCTGCCATGGTTTGGGCGCTGTCTCTGGCGGCATTGCCCCGGATTTGCGTTACCTGCCGCTGGGTAACGAAGGGGATGAGATTTTCATGCAGCGGATTCGCAAGGGTGCCGTTCGTGACGGCCGTGTGTACATGCCCCCGTTCGAAGGTACGCTGAGCCAGGAGGCCATGTGGACCATCCGCAGCTGGCTGGAGACTGTCCATGAAGAATAAGCGCCGCTTGTGGTTGAAGGGGCTGGCCGGCCTGCCGCTGGTCGCCGTGTTGCCGGCCCATGCCGACGCGCTTGAGGCAATCCGTGCGAAAGGCCGTTTGCGGATTGCGGTCTACAACGATTTTCCGCCGTATTCCACGACGGGCGGAAAAGGGATTGACGCCGATATCGGTCGGGCAATAGCCGAACGCCTTGGCCTTGCTGCGGAAATTGTCGGTTTCAACGCCGACGAAGACATGAATGACGACCTGCGCAACATGGTCTGGAAAGGCCATTATCTGGGTACCCAGCCTGCCGATCTGATGCTGCATGTGCCGGTCGACATCAATCTGGCAAAGAATAACGACAAGGTGCGTATTTTTGGTGCTTATCACCGCGAAACCATGGCCTTGGCCCGTAATGCCTCCCGGATTCAGGCGCTGAGCGGTTCTGCGGCAATGGCACTGGAAGTCTTCACGCGCGAAAAAATCGGCGTCGAAACTGCCAGCCTGGCGGATTCTTTCCTGCTCTCCGTGCTCAACGGGCGGCTGCGCGAGAACGTCGTGCATTTCAAGACCGTGGGCGAGGCCGCGCAAGGTCTGCGCGACGGGCAAGTTAGTGCCGTGCTGGCGCCGCGTGCCGAACTTGAAGCCGCACTGGCCGGCGCCGGAAATTTCCCGGTTGAGCAGCCCAAATTTGCCGAGCTGAAAATTGACGGCTGGCCCTTGGGGATGGCTGTGAAGGTCGAGGAAATGGGCTTGGCTGATGCGGTGGGCAAGGCACTTGCCGACCTCAAGCGTGACGGCACCTTGGCTGCCATCTTCAAGCGGCATGGCATTTCATACGCACCGGCATGATCGTGAAAACCCTATCCTGTCTTTTACTGGCGATGTTTTCAGGCTTGGTGCAGGCTGGTGCGCTGGCTTATGTGCCCAATGAAAAATCGGCGACCGTCAGCGTTATCGATACCGAAAACGACCAGCCCATGGCGAGCTTCGCCTTGGGCAAGCGACCGCGGGGTATTGCGGTCGGGGAGCGGCATCTCTATCTGACGGATGCGCAAGGCAGCGCGCTGCTGATTGCCGATCGCCACAATGGCAAACTGTTGCGTACCGTGATGCTCGGTGAGTCGCCGGAAGGCGTCTCGTTGTCTGCTGACGGAACGCTACTGGCGGTTGCCATGGAGGATGACAACGTGGTGGCGCTGCTCGGTGCGCCCGACGGCAAGGCGTTGGCGCGGATCAAGGTGCATGGAAAGAATCCCGAACACGCCGTATTCAGTCCGGATGGTCGCTGGCTCTACGTCAGTGCCGAGGAGGCTGAGCAGGTTGATGTGATCGATGTGGCAGCCCGCCGCCAGGTGGGTAGCATTGATGTCGGCAAGCGTCCGCGCGGCATCGCCTTCCTGCCGGATGGCAGCCGCGCCTATGTTGCCTGCGAGATGGCTGGCAAGATCTACGCGATTGACGTGGCCAAGCGCACGGTGATCGCCGAAATCCTTGCCGGCCAATACCCGAACGGTGTTGCGGTCCACCCCGACGGCAAGCAGGTTTTCATCTCCAACGGGCGCGATCCTTCGGTCATGGCGATCGATGTGGACAGCAACACGGTGCGCGCCACTGTGGCTGTGGGGAAACGTCCTTGGAACATGGCGGTCACCCCTGATGGTGCCAAGCTCTACGTGGCGAATGGACGCTCCGGCACGGTTTCGGTGATTGATACAGCCCGCATGCAAGTGCTGCAGGATCTCACTGTGGGTGAATTGCCTTGGGGGGTTGCCATCCGATGAACAGTTCACGCTATAGCTTCCCGGCTGTGCTGCTGCACTGGCTGATGGCCGGTTTGGTGCTCTACATGCTCTGGCTGGGGGTGAGCATGGTGGATCTGCCGAAAGGACCGGAGCGGACGGCAGCTTATGGATTGCATAAATCCTTTGGTTTGTTGCTGCTCGGGCTGTTCTTTGTCCGTTTTGGCTGGCGCATCCGGCATACGCCGCCTGCACTTTCCGGGAGAGGCTGGGAGCGCAAAGTGGCGCATGGTACCCATCACGCGCTATACCTTTTCCTGCTGCTGACGCCGCTTGCCGGCTATCTGGCCTCAAGTTTTTCAACCTATCCGCTGAAGTTTTTCGGGCTGGCAGTGCTCAAGGCGGGTTGGCCGGATGAAAGCATTCAGGAGATTTTCAAGCGCATCCATGTACTCTCGGCCTGGGCCGGCATGTTGTTGGTGGGTTTGCACATCGCAGGGGCACTTAAAAATCTCCTGCGCCGTGATGGCAGCATGCAGCGCATGTTGCCTGCCTGCGGTGTTCAGAAAATGAACACCTGTTCCGATGCGGAGCAATAGTGCTCCAGCGATCTACCGTCGGTCATCAAGGGTCAACGGTGTTTTGAATGAAAAAACCGCGCGCTTGTGCGGTTTTTTCATTTTTGTTCCTGATATTTGGCTGCATACATGCGCGCGTCGGCGATTTTGATCAACTCGCGGCTCTCTTCCGCATCCTCAGGGAAGCGTGCGATACCCAAGCTGGCGGAAATCTGGATGCGATGCCCTTCAATGTCGAAAGGCAGGCTAAGTGCTTCGGTCAGTTTCCTTGAGGTAGCCTCGATTTCACTCAGATCGCGCGTGTTGCGGAGAAAGGCGAGAAATTCATCACCACCCACGCGTGCCACCGTATCCGAAGCGCGTAATTGCTGCCGCAATCGGGAGGCAACGTGTTGCAGCAAGTGGTCACCAATCGCGTGCCCCAAGGTGTCGTTGATGGGTTTGAATTTGTCCAGATCGATAAACAGGACCGCCAGGCCCTGACGGTCGCGTCGGGCTGTGGCCAAGGCCTGTTCCAGTCGATCCAGAAACAAGGCGCGGTTGGGCAGTTCGGTGAGCGTGTCATGCTGTGCGAGATGGCGAATGCGGACTTCCGCAGCGCGGCTTTCTGCCAGTGCTTTGGCAAGACGCCGGTTGATGCGATAGATGTAGAGCGCGAGCGCACTCACCGAGGCCAGCAAGCCCATGGCGAGATAGAGCGATGAGAGATCGGGGCGTGCATTCGGCTCATACAGGAAGCCGTCGAGCGAGTAATCGCGTGGTAATAGTCCGAGATCAGCATAGGTGTCGGCGATGTGGCGCCAGCGGCCCCGATTCATGTAACCGATTTCGATCAGGTCCGTTCGCATGAGGGCCGTCATCCGGCTGGCTTCGAAGCGATAAAAGTCCTGACCATGCGCGGCAGAATATTTGTTGAAAATGAGTTCAACGATTTCATCCGGGTGCTGCATCGCATATTCCCAACCGCGCAGACTTGCTTCCCGGAAGGCGCGCACCCGTTCCGGATGCAACTTCAATTCCTCTTCGGTAGTGAATAAGTTGTCGCCGTAAAAATCGATACCCCCTGTTCTTGGGGTGTAGGTTTGATACGCGAAATTGGCTTGATTCAGGTAATAGGGCTCATTGCTGACGTAGGCGGAAATGGCATCGACCTTGCCGTCGATCAGATCCTGAGGCTGAAAGCTGTGGTCGAGCTGGACGAGGCGATTCAGCGCAATACCTTCCTGATGGAGATAGGCAATTAGTTCGTCGGATTGGGGTTCGATCATGACCCGCTTGTCCACGATGTCGTGGATGCCCTGAGTGCCTCTCGGACTGTCTGTTTGACGTGCGATGAGTACCAGCGGGGAGTGCTGGAAGATGGCGGCAAGCACCACTACCGGCTTGCCCGCCTTGCGGGCGAGCATCAGGCTGCTGGTGCCAACACCGTACTGCGCCTGCTTGCTCAGTACGGCATCGACCGGATCGTGACCGGGACGCGCTTCGGCCAGTGTGACCTCCAAGCCTTGTGCCTGGTAATAGCCTTTTTCCAGCGCCGCATAATAGCCAGCAAACTGGAATGCATGCGTCCACTTGAGCTGGAGGGTGATTTTTTCGGCCGCCCAAAGCGGTACTGTCGGCAGAAGCAGGCAGCACCAGCAGACAAGACGAAGCAGATAAAGCGACTGGCAAGAAGACATGGGCATCATTGTACGTCTACCCGGGGCGCAGCAAGCCTCGGGGCGCCTCTGGATGAGCCGGCCCAATAAAAACGGGGGGCAGGTCGCCTGACCTGCCCCCCGCCGGGTTCGGGGTGCTGTTCTCCCCTTGATTGTTAATTGCTGAAACTTAGTGCAGTGAAAGAATCCACTGGATGGCCGCCTTGAGGTCCTCGTCGCTGATCTTGTCGGCCGGGTGCGGCAACATCGGGACTTGACCCCAGTTGCCCGAGCCGCCGGCACGAACCTTGTCAAACAGGTGAGCCGGTGCTTTTGCATCGCCCTTGTATTTTGCAGCGACGTCCTTGTAAGCCGGGCCCACGCGCTTGGCATCAACGGTGTGGCAGGCGACGCAGCGGGCCTTCTTGACGATGGCCTCGCCATCACTGGCGTGGGCGAGTTGTGCGTTGCCCAGGCAAACTGCAGCAAGCAGGGGGAGGAGCAGGGTGTGGATGCGTTTCATGTTCAATGTCCTTGAATAGGTCGGTTCAGACGAGTCCGGCGGCTTGCAAATCCAGCCATTCGTTGTCGGAAAACAGGCGTGAGCGGGTGTGGAAGGCTTTGCCGGTGTTGCCTTCGAGCGAGAAGGTGCCGCCGCTGCCATCGATGACGTCGATGATCAGTTGCGTGTGCTTCCAGTATTCGTATTGCGAGGCGCTGATGTAAAAAGGCAAATCACCGATATCGCCCAGATGGACATCGTAGGCACCAATGGTGAGGTCACCTTGCATGTAGCAGTTGGCGGCGCTGTTGTCGCAGCAGCCACCGGACTGATGGAACATCAGGTCCGGGCCGTACTGCTGTTTCAGGAGCCTAATCAGCGCCAGCGCAGCCGGCGTGGCAATGACGCGGTCGACCATGAGTTTCTCCCAAAAAGCGGGTTCTTAAAAAAAGGGGGCGGTTGCCCGCCCCCGAAGAGTTGCCCGCAAACTTGAATCGGGCGAGGGGAGATGCCTTGATCAGAAGAAACCGAGCTTGCTTTCGCTGTAGGAAACGAGCAGGTTTTTCGTCTGTTGATAGTGGTCCAGCATGACCTTGTGGGTTTCGCGGCCGATGCCGGATTCCTTGTAGCCGCCGAAGGCTGCGTGCGCCGGGTAGGCGTGGTAGCAGTTGGTCCACACGCGGCCGGCCTTGATGGCGCGACCCATGCGGTAGGCGACGTTGCCGTTGCGGCTCCAGACGCCGGCGCCGAGGCCGTACAGGGTGTCGTTGGCGATTTCGAGGGCTTCAGCTTCGTCCTTGAAGGTGGTCACAGCCAACACCGGCCCGAAGATTTCTTCCTGGAAGATGCGCATCTTGTTGTGGCCCTTGAACAGGGTCGGCTGGATGTAGTAGCCGCCGGCC
>CALAGF010000186.1 GCA_937892345.1 uncultured Rhodocyclaceae bacterium
ATCTACACAGGCGAAGACACTCTTTCCCTACACGACGCTCTTCCGATCTCAGCAGGCCGCCGCCGACGCGCTTGAGTTCCAGCGTGTTCAGCTGATCGCCGAGCGGCACGACCAGCACCCGCAGGTTTTGCTTGGCTGCCAGGGCAGCCTTGGCTTCGGCGGTAAATGACGGCGCAATCAGCACTTCGACGAAGTGCTTGCGGTCGTTCATGGCGTTCACGACGTCGATACCGACTTCGCCGTTGAAGGCGATGATGCCGCCGAATGCGGAGGTGGAATCCGTCTTGAATGCCTTTTCGTAGGCGGCAAGCAGGGTGCCGTCGATGGCCACGCCGCAGGGGTTGGCATGCTTGATGATGACGCAGGCCGGGGTGTCGAAGGCCTTGACACATTCCCAGGCTGCATCGGAGTCGGCGATGTTGTTGTAGGACAGTTCCTTGCCCTGCAACTGGGTGTAAGCGGCAATGCTGCCCGGCAAGGCGATGGTGTCGCGGTAGAAGGCAGCTTGCTGGTGGGAGTTCTCGCCGTAACGCAGGATCTCGGTGCGGTCGAAGGCCAGTTGCAGCTTGGCAGGGAAGACTGCCGGGGTTGGTGCTGCGGCTTCTGGCTGCGCTTCAGCGCCTTCGTCCAGACCGGTCAACCAGTTGGCGATCATGCCGTCGTAGCGGGCGGTGTGCGTGAAGGCTTTTTTGGCCAGATTGAAACGGGTTGCCAGTTGCAAAGCGCCCGCGTTGGCTTGCATTTCGGCGAGCAGCGGCGCGTAGTCTGCCGGGTCGGTGACAATGGCCACGCCTGCGTAGTTCTTGGCGGAAGAGCGGACCATGGCCGGACCGCCGATGTCGATGTTCTCGATGGCATCGGCCAGCGTCACGCCAGCCTTGGCGATGGTGGCTGCGAACGGATAGAGGTTGACGCAGACCAGGTCGATCATCGGAATGCCGTGGGCGTCGATGGTGGCCATGTGTTCCGGCAGGTCGCGACGGGCCAGGATGCCGCCGTGTACCTTCGGGTGCAGGGTTTTGACGCGGCCGTCGAGCATTTCCGGGAAGCCGGTGTAGTCACCGATCTCGGTTACGGTCAACCCGGCGTCACGGAGCATTTTCGCCGTACCGCCGGTAGAAAGGAGTTTGACGCCCTGGGCAGCCAGGCCCTGTGCGAATTCGAGTACACCCGTCTTGTCGGAGACGGAAATCAGCGCTTGCTTGATGGTCATGGTGATTTACAGAAGTTGATGTTCGGTGAGTTTCTTGCGCAGGGTATTGCGGTTGATGCCCAGCATCTCCGCGGCCAGCGTCTGGTTGCTGCCCGCCTTGGCGAGCACCACTTCAAGCATCGGCTTTTCGACGCTTTTTAAAACCATGTCATAGATTGCGGCGGGTTTTTCACCGTCGAGATCCAGGAAATATTGCTCAAGCGCGTTCACAACGCACTTCCCCAAGTCATGTTGGCTCATGCTGCCAACGCCTCCTCTGAATATTTTAGATGTTGATGTTCTTCCGCCAAGCGGCAGAAGAAATCGTTCACTGCCTGCATCTGTTGATCGATGCTGGGCAGGACGTTCATTTCCTTACGAAAGGCCGCTGAGCCCACCAGTCCCTTGGTGTACCAGGAGATGTGCTTGCGGGCGACCTTGAATCCTGTTTCCGGACCGTAAAACTCGTAGAGATCCGCAAGGTGAGCCTTGAGGATTTCGTGGATTTCGGTCACCTCTGCCGGCGGCAGATGCTCGCCGGTTTTCAGGTAATGCTCGATTTCGCGGAACAGCCAGGGGCGACCTTGAGCGGCACGACCGATCATGATGCCGTCAGCGCCGGTGACGTCGAGCACGTGCCTGGCCTTTTCCGGGGTCGTGATATCGCCGTTGGCAATGACCGGAATCCTGATCAGTGTCTTGACCATGGCGATGGTGTCGTATTCCGCTTCGCCAGTGTATTGCTGGCAACGCGTCCGGCCGTGGATGGCCACGGCACGCACGCCGGCAGATTCGGCAATGCGGGCAATGGTCGGGGCGTTCCGGTTGGCAAGGTTCCAGCCGGTACGGAATTTCAGGGTGACCGGGGTATTCGGGATTGCGCCAACAACGGCGTCGAGAATCTCGCCGACCAGCTTTTCGTCCTGCATCAGCGCCGAGCCGGCCATCACATTGCAGACCTTCTTGGCCGGGCAGCCCATGTTGATGTCGATGATTTGCGCACCGTTGTCCACGTTGTGGCGAGCGGCTTCAGCCATCATTTTCGGATCGGCGCCGGCAATCTGCACTGAAATCGGTGCCACTTCGCCGGTGTGGTTCGCGCGGCGCAAGGTCTTGGCGCTGCCGTAGAGCAGGGAGTTGGAGGTCACCATTTCGGAAACCGCCAGCCCGGCGCCCATTTTCTTGCACAACTGACGGAAGGGACGATCAGTGACCCCGGCCATCGGTGCGACGAAAAGGTTGTTGCGAAGGGTGAAACCGACGAAGTCCATGGGCGAGCTGCGGGCGAGGGAAAATTGCGGGGAGCCGCGAATTTTACCCGAATTAACGCTTAAAAAATAGTCAGTTGTTCTGTTTTGGAACGCGTCAAAGGCCGTATAGCAGGTGCTGGACCAGGACTTCCTTGACCCGCAGGTGGCGAGGTAGCTTGTCGTTGATCGCACTGCGCAGCAGGATGGGGATGTCGTCGTTCGGCGGCGGGCCATTCCGTTCGGCGTAGGCATTGCTCAGCGCTTCGCTCACCGTGGCTTGCAGGAGCGGCTGGTAAGCCGCCAATTCCTCTTCACGGTCGGGTCTGATCGCCAGTTTCAGCTTGCATTGCACGTTGCGACTATCGCCGACCACGGTTTTTACATTGACGGAGACATAGGCATCCTGATTCAGCGATTGTGCTTGTCCCGGCTTGAACACATACCAGGCAACGACCGATGAGGACACGACTGCGCCCAAGATGAGGACGATCCAGAATGTACGGAGCCAGGTCTGGTCCTTGCTGTTGCCGCGGGTGCCGGGTTTGCGTTGAGGGGCAGGCATGGCGATCCCTGAGGTGTTGAATGGATGGATCGATTCTAGCCGAGTTTTTCAGGCAGCAAGCGTGAAGGCCGTCAGCAGCAGGCAGGCAAACAGAAGTTGCAGCGCCGCCGTTTTTGCGAGCAAAGGATTGAAGGCCGGGCCGGGAGGGAGTTTCCGGAAACGCTGGATCAATATCATGCCGGCCGGCAGGCTGAGTAATGGCAGGACAGCCCAGGCGCCGAGCGGCGATGCCAGGAGTGGAAGCAGTAGATAGGGAGAGAGAATTTCCCCTGCGTAGATCAATCGGGTGGCGCGTCGTCCAGCCAGAATCGCCAGGGTGCGACGACCGTTTTCCCGGTCGCCATCGAGGTCGCGATAATTGTTGACCGTGATCACTGCCGCGCCGTGGGTGCCTAGCAGGAGGCCACAAAACACCGCAAGGTGCGAGAGCGTCAGCGTTTGTACGTAATAACTGCCGCCAACGGCGACAATGCCGAAAAATCCCAGCACGAACAATTCGCCCCAGGGGCCGCGTGAAATGGGGCGCGGTCCGCCGGTATAAGCCCAGCCGGCGGCCAGTGAAGTCAGGCCGATCAGAACAATCGGCCAGCCGCCGTGCCAAACCAGATAAAGTCCGCAGGTGAACGCTCCCGCAAACGCGATCCAGGCGCCGGCGCGTACCGCTTTCGGTGTCAGCCAGCCTTCGGCGGTTGCGCGTTTCGGGCCGGCGCGCTGGGGCGTGTCGGTGCCCGCAAGATAGTCGCCAACGTCGTTGAACAGATTGGTGCCGATCTGGATCAAGCAGGCGCCGAGCAGTGCCGCGATCAAGGGCAGCCACAGCAGTGCGCCCGTCTCATGCCAGGCGATGGTGCTGCCGACCAGGACCGGGGCCAGTGAAACCGTGAGTGTTTTTGGCCGGCAAGCCAGGAACCAGGCGGTGCGTTGGTGCATGCGGGAAGTGGGGGCAGGGAAATGCGTCACTTTAGCCGCTGCCCCGGCGTCTTGCCTTTCAGGCAGATCAAGGCCAGGCACGCGCGCCCCAGATCATTCGCTTGGCGACGAAGTGCCGGGCGGGCGGGAAAACGTCGAGCGCCAGCAGGCCCAGCCCACGAGCCAGCTTGAGCGGGCCGTTATCGTTGGAAAAGGCACGAACGATCTTGTCGGTAAAGAAAGCGCCGCCCTGACGATCCAGGCGGCGGCTGGCGGCATAGTGGGCCAGACTCTCGCGGTCGACGCCGTCGCGGAGCAATATTTCAGCCAGCTGCCAGGCGTCGCGTATCCCCAGATTGAAGCCCTGGCCTGAAACCGGGTGCAAGGTCTGGGCGCTATTGCCGATCCAGACCTCCCTGTCCCTGACGAGTGCATCGCGCATGCGCAAGGCCAGCGGGAAACGGCTGCGTTTGCCCGGTTGGGAAAAGCGCATGCGGCGGCCAAAGGCCTGGTTCAGTGTGGCGATAAAGGCGTCGTCATCCATCGCCATCACGGCATCCGCCTTGGCCGGCGGGAGGGTGAATACGATGGAAAATTGATTCCCCAGCGGCAGCAGGGCGAGCGGGCCGTCCGGCGTGAATCGCTCCCAGGCGCGGTTGCCATGGCCAAGCCCCGTGGCGAGGCGTGGCGTGACCTCGCAAATCACGGCGTGCTGGCCGTACTCGCTGACCGATATCCCGCTTTCGTCGCCGGGCGTGCCCTCGGCGTGTACCAGCAAGCGGCTGCGGAACTTCCGGGTCTGGCCGGCCTGACGCAGCGATACGCTGACGCCAGCCTCATCCTGCGTGATATCGAGGAGTTCGGCCTGATCCAGCAAGGCGCCTGCAGGCAGTTGGCTGGCGAGCGCAGCGGCCAGGTCGCGATAACGCACGACATAGCCCAGTGCCGGCAATTTGTAGTCCCGGTGATCGATCAGGGTGCGGCCGAAACCGTCTTTTTGCGATACGTGGATGGTTTCGATCGGCGTTGCGGCGCGGGCGGGCCAGCTATGGATCTGTTCCAGCAACTCGCGCGCGCCGTGCGACAGGGCCAGCGCCCTTGGGTCCGTTTGCTGGGCTGCGCTCGGTCGACGGTCGATCAGCAGGGATTTCTGCCCGCCGGCGGCAAGGGCCAGATGCAAGGTCATGCCGACCGGCCCTGCGCCGATGATCAGAATGTCGATATTTTCCGCGGCAGTTTCAGTCATGGCGCATGACTTCCTCAATCTCGGCAATGGTTTTGGGGGCGGTCGTGAAGACGTCGCAGCCGGTTTCCGTGACCCGCACATCGTCCTCGATACGGATGCCGATCCCGGCCAGAGCCAGCGGAATGTCAGCGGCAGGGCGAATGTACAGCCCGGGTTCCACGGTCAGGGTCATGCCGGGGCGCAACACCGTCCACTGGTCGCCGTCCTTGTATTCGCCTGCGTCGTGTACATCCAGCCCCAGCCAGTGGCCGGTGCGGTGCATGTAGAAACGCTTGTAGTCGCCTTTTTCAATCAGGTTGTCGAGATCGCCGCTCAGTAGTTTGAGGTCCACGAGACCCCGGGTCAGCACGCGCACCGCGGCTTCGTGGCCTTCCATGAAGTGGCGACCTGGCGCGGTGGCTGCAAAGGCGGCGTTCTGGGCTGCAAGGACGATTTCGTAAACGTCCCTCTGCGCGGCGTTGAAGCGGCCATTGACCGGGAAAGTCCGGGTGATGTCGGCGGCGTAGCCTTCAAGTTCGCAGCCGGCGTCGATCAGCACCAGCGTGTTGTCGTTGAGCAGCTTGTTGTTTTCCACATAGTGCAGCACACAGGCGTTGGCGCCGCCGGCCACGATGGGCGTGTAGGCGTGGGCATCGGCGCCGCGTTTCCTGAATTCATAGGTCAACTCGGCTTCCAGCGCATATTCGGCCATGCCGGGTCGGCAGGCGCGCATGGCGCGGGCGTGGCCGGCGCTGGCGATGTCCGCCGACCGTTGCTGGATGCCGGCTTCGGCGTCGTCCTTGATCAGCCGCATGGCATCGAGTTCGGTGCGCAAATCGTGCATGCTGCGTGGCGCGCGTTTGCCGGCACGGCTCTGGGCGCGTACGTCGTTCAAGGCTGCGGCGATGCGCTTGTCCCAGTCGGCATCGTGGCCGAAGGCATGCCAGAGGCTGTCACGGTCGACCAGCAATTCAGGCAGTTTTCTGGCGAGCTGTTCGATCGGGTAGGCGGCGTCAAAGCCAAAAGCGGCCTTGGCGGCTTTCGGGCCGTAGCGGTAGCCATCCCAAATCTCGCGTTCTTCGTGCTTTTCGCGGCAGAAGAGAATGGATTTCGGTTTTTTGCCGCCAACCAGCACCAGGACGGCTTCGGGCTCGGGGAAGCCGCTCAGGTACCAGAAGTAACTGTCGAAGCGAAAGGGGTGGTGGGCATCGCGGTTGCGAATGACCTCCGGCGCAGTCGGCACAATGGCGACGCCGTCGCCGATGGTTTTCAGCAGGCGTTTGCGGCGGGCAAGAAAATGGGCGTGGGTCATGACAGTTCCTGGTCCAGTGCCGCAAGGCGTTGCGGTGTGCCTACATCGACCCAGCGACCATCAAAACGTTCGCCGCTCAGGCGTTCAACGGCAATGGCGGCGTCGAGCAGGGGGCGCAGCTTGAATGCTTGCCCGGTCGGCAACTGGCGGAACATGTTGGGCGAGAAGAGGCCGATGCCGGCGTAGGTCAGCGTTTCGCCATCGGCGCTGCTAATGACTTTGCCGTCGCGCAGGGAAAAGTCGCCGGCGCCATGGTGCTCAGGGTTGGGTACCAGCAGCAGGTGGGCGTCGTTTTCACCGATGCTTGCGGTCGACCGCAGAAATTCCGAAAAATCGAGTTCGCAGAACACATCGCCATTGACCACAAGAAAGGGCGCCTCACCCAGCAGGGGCAGGGCTTTGGCGATGCCGCCAGCGGTTTCAAGTGCGCCTTTGGGTTCGGGTGAATAGATGATGTCCACGCCCCATTTATGCCCATTGCCCAGCGCGTCTTCAATCTGTTCGCCTAGGTGGGCGTGATTGATGACTAGCTCGCGAATCCCTGCTGCGGCAAGTTTTTCCAGGTGCCAGATGATGAGGGGCTTGCCGCCGACCGGCAGCAGCGGCTTTGGCGTGTGGTCGGTCAGTGGCCGCATGCGTTCGCCGCGGCCGGCGGCGAGAATCATCGCTTTCATTTACTTGTGCCGGTAGCCGATTTGTTCGGTGTTGCCTTCCAGCCGGTCGAGCAGGTTGAGCAAGGGTTTGAGCTGCAGGTAACGACTGGCGGTCTTGCGGGCGTAATTCATGAAGCGCGGCAGGTCTTCACTATATTTTTCCTTGCCGTCGCGGTATTTGAGGCGGCAGAAGATGCCGAGGACCTTGAGGTGCCGCTGCAAACCCATGAGTTCATATTCGCGCCAGAAATCACCGAAATCTTCGCGTACCGGCAGGCCGACTGCGCGGGCCTTTTCCCAATAGCGGACGACCCAGTCCAGTTCCTGCTCTTCTTCCCATGAAATGAAGGCGTCGCGAAACAGCGAGACGACGTCGTAGGTGATCGGGCCGTAGACCGCATCCTGAAAATCGATGATGCCCGGGGTCAGGCGCTCTGCATTTTCGACCAGCATCAGGTTGCGCGGCATGAAATCGCGGTGCACGAAGACCTTGGGCTGATTCAGTGCCGAGTTGATCAGGAACTTGAAGGTCCGGTCGAGCATGATCTTGTCTTCGTCAGTCAGTTCGATGCCCAGATGGCGGCCAATGAACCATTCCGGGAACAGCTCGAGTTCGCGACGCAGCAGGGCCGCATCGTAGGGCGGCAGTGTTGCGGCAGTCGAGGCCTGTTGCCATTGGATCAGGGTATCCAGTACCGGACGCATGAGCAGGTCGGCCAGGCTCAAATCGGCGTTCAGGGCGTCGAGATAGCCGATGCGGCCAAGGTCGGTGAGTACCAGAAACCCTTGCGCCAGATCCTTGTCGAGAATGCGCGGTGCGGCCAGATCGGCCTTGGCCAGCAGTCCGGCCACGTGGATGAAGGGCTTGCAGTCTTCCTTCTCGGGCGGGGCATCCATCAGGATGCGCGTTGTGCCGTCCGGCCAGGTCAGGCGGAAGTAGCGTCGGAAGCTCGCATCGGCTGAGGCCGGGGTGATCTGGACGGATTGGTTGGGGAAGCGTTCGGCTACCCAGTCGGAAACAAGTTGGTCGCGCGTCGAAGCTTGCATAAGCGGGCTGAGGTGGGTTCGTTGTAAAATGGCGCGATTTTAACACCCGTGGACTTGCTGCTCAGGCAGCCACGACAAACCCGACCCGCCAATGCACGGTTTTCCCCATCGCCCGCTTGCAGTCCTGTTGTGTTGTCTGTTTGCCGGCATGCCCGCTGCACAGGCCGCGATGGATGGTTTGCGCATGGATATTCCGGGGCTGGACCTGGAGGCTGTGGATGCGCTGCCCGAACCCGCGCTTGAAGACGCCGCCGAGCGCCTGAGTCTGCGCGTCGAGAAGCGTTTCAACGTGCTGGAAACGGCACGGCTTGCAGCCAACAAACCCACGGTCGGGACCGCCGCGCTGAAGCCGGATGGTGCCGACAGCTATCCGCTCTTCGTTGCAGCCGATCACGTTTCCGGGCAAGCGGGGGTGTTGACCGAAGCGGAAGGCCGGGTTGAATTGCGCCAGTCGGGCTATCTGGTGCTGGCCGATCGGCTGAG
>CALAGF010000187.1 GCA_937892345.1 uncultured Rhodocyclaceae bacterium
TCGATGACGTCATGCAGCATCGCGGCCATCAGGCTTTGATGGTCCATGTGCATGTCGGCGAGGATGCTGGCGACCGCCAGAGGGTGTGTTACGTAGGCTTCGCCGCTGCGTCGGCGTTGGCCGTCGTGGGCTTGTTCGGCGTAGAAATACGCTCGGCGGACCAGATTGACCTGGTCCGTGCCGAGATAGGTCGATAAGCGATCGGCGAGGGCGTCTATGCTCGGCAAAGTGTGAACTCCTGCCGTTGGCTGTGACCCCGCGCCGTGCTACGTCGACCAGGCATAGGCTTAGACGGCCTCGTTGGACTCGTCCTCGAATGCAGCAAAAAGCGGTTCATCTTCAACGATTTCGGCTTCGGCGATAGCTGCGTAGTCGATCAGGCCTTCAGCGATTTCACGCAGGGCGACGACGGTAGGCTTGTCGTTTTCCCAGGCTACTTTCGGCTCTTTGCCGCCGGTGGCCAGTTGACGGGCACGCTTGGTAGAGAGCATGACCAGCTCAAAGCGGTTATCCACGTGTTCTAGGCAGTCTTCAACGGTTACGCGGGCCATGGTATTCCTCGGAGCGAATGCAAGATGCGCGCTGCCCGGTTGGGCGAGCGGACTAAACAGTTTAAAAAATCACCAGCGTTTAGGGAAGCGCTGATTTTTCGCAGGCGCTTGCAAAACCGCTACAAGCGCCAATGTAAGGCCCTTGCAGCTGTTTTGGGAAGCGCTAATCAGCCGAGCAGTTCGGCCAGTAATTTGCCAAAACGCTGTTGCTGGCGTTTTTGCTGAAGGCGATTGGCACGGAAAATGGCCTTCAAGTCTTCAAGTGCCAGGGCAAAATCGTCGTTGATGATCAGGTAGTCGTAGTCGACGTAGTGGCTCATTTCGCTGACGGCTTCACGCATGCGGCCGTCGATGATCGCGTCGCTGTCCTGGCCGCGGTTGGTCAGGCGCTGATGCAGGGCTTCCAGGGACGGCGGCAGGATGAAGATCGAACGCGCCTTGGGCATCAGCTGGCGCACTTGCTCGGCGCCCTGCCAGTCGATTTCCAGGATCAGGTCGTGGCCTTCGTCCAGGGTCTGCTGCAGGTGGCTTTGCGAGGTGCCGTAGAGGTTGCCGAAGACTTCGGCGCGCTCGAGGAAATCCCCGTGCTCGATCATCTTCACGAACTCGCTGCGTTCGACGAAGTGGTAGTTCACGCCGTTCACTTCACCGGGGCGCATGGCACGGGTGGTGTGGGAGATCGATACGCGGATCTCCGGATCGGCGTCGGTCAGGGCCTTGACCAGGCTGCTCTTGCCCGCGCCCGAAGGGGCGGAAATGATGTAAAGGGTGCCGGTGCTGTGGGTCATGGAGGTTGCCTTACTCAATATTCTGTACTTGTTCGCGCATCTGCTCGATCAACACCTTGAGGTTGACCGCAGCCTGGGTGCTGCGCGGGTCGAAGGCCTTGGAGCCCAGTGTGTTGGCTTCGCGGTTGAGCTCCTGCATCAGGAAGTCCAGGCGCCGACCGGCGGCG
>CALAGF010000188.1 GCA_937892345.1 uncultured Rhodocyclaceae bacterium
CGCTACGGCATGGAATGCGTGGTCTACATGGGCAGCGAAGACGTCAAGCGTCAGGCCGCCAACGTCTATCGCATGAAGTTGCTTGGTGCGACAGTCGTACCGGTAGAGTCCGGTTCGAAGACGCTCAAGGACGCGCTCAACGAAGCCATGCGTGACTGGGTGACCAACATCCACAATACCTTTTACATTATCGGCACCGTGGCCGGCCCGCATCCCTACCCGATGCTCGTTCGTGATTTCCAGAAAATCATCGGCGAAGAATGTCTTGAGCAGATGCCGGAAATGACCGGGCGCCAGCCTGATGCCGTGATTGCCTGCGTCGGCGGCGGCTCCAACGCGATGGGGATTTTCTATCCCTACATCAATGTCGAGGGAGTGCGCCTGATCGGCGTCGAAGCGGCCGGTGATGGCATGGAGACGGGGCGTCATTCGGCCTCACTGACCGCAGGTGTGCCGGGGGTGTTGCACGGCAACCGGACCTATTTGCTGCAGGATGAAGACGGCCAGATCATCGAAACGCATTCTGTATCGGCTGGCCTTGATTACCCGGGCGTCGGTCCGGAACATGCGTGGTTGAAAGATCTTGGTCGTGCGGAATACCAGCCGGTGACCGACAGTGAGGCACTGGACGCCTTTCACACGCTATGCCGCATCGAAGGCATCATTCCGGCGCTTGAGTCCAGCCATGCGCTGGCTTACGCCGCCAAACTGGCGCCGACCTTGCCGAAGGATAAAATTCTGCTGGTCAACCTCTCCGGCCGGGGTGACAAGGATATGCATACCGTGGCCGAAAAATCCGGGATTGTGTTCTGATGTCGCGTATTAAATCCGCTTTCGACCGGCTCAATGCCGAAGGCCGCAAGGCACTGATTCCCTTTGTCACTGCGGGTGACCCCGATGTGGCCCTGACCCTGCCCTTGCTCCATACCCTGGTTGAGGCGGGTGCTGACGTCATCGAACTCGGCGTGCCATTTTCTGATCCGATGGCCGACGGCCCGACCATTCAGCGCGCCTCCGAACGTGCGCTGGCCAAGGGCATGACGTTGCGCAAGGTGCTGCAACTGGTGGTTGATTTTCGCAAGACCGATGAAAAAACGCCGATCGTGCTGATGGGCTACGCCAACCCGATCGAGGCGATGGGGCTGGAAAAGTTCGCTGCAGCCGCGTCGACCGCAGGTGTCGATGGCGTTCTGGTGGTCGATTACCCGCCGGAAGAGGCCCAAAATTTTGGGGCTGCCATGAAAGCCAATGGCATGGATCCCATTTTCCTGATTGCACCGACGTCGACCGCTGAACGGATTGCACAGGTGGCGACAATTGCCAGTGGTTACGTCTATTACGTCTCGCTTGCTGGCGTGACGGGATCAGGGGCATTGAATGTGGATGCGGTGGCCGAGCGCCTGCCGGCAATCCGCGAAAAGACAGGGCTGCCGGTAGGTGTGGGATTTGGTATCCGCGATGCCGAAACTGCCGCCCGCATCGCTGCCTTTGCCGATGCCGTGGTTGTTGGCAGCCGGATTATTGAAGAAATCGAGAAGTCGACCGCAGAAACTGCCTGTGCCAACGTCAAGGCGCTGGTTGCAGATATTCGTCGTGGTGTGGATAAGGTGAAAAAATGAGCTGGCTGACCAAACTGCTGCCCCCGAAAATCAAGCGAGAACAAGGTGTCCAGCGCCGTAATGCGCTGCCTGAAGGCTTGTGGAGTAAATGCCCATCTTGTGAAGCGGTGCTCTACGCCAGTGATCTGGCCAACAATCTTCAGGTTTGCCCGAAATGTGGTCATCACCACCGCATCAATGCCCGTGCGCGCCTTGATCTGTTGCTGGACCCGGAAGGTCGTTACGAAATTGGTGCCGAGGTCTTACCGGTCGACACCTTGAAATTCAAGGATTCCAAGAAGTATCCGGATCGCCTGATGGAAGCCAATAGTGATACGGGCGAGAGCGATTCGCTGGTAGTACTGCAAGGTGCCATCAAGACCATGCCGGTCGTTGCCGCGGCTTTCGAATTCGACTTCATGGGTGGCTCGATGGGCTCGGTATTGGGTGAGCGTTTCGTTCGCGGCGTGCAGACTGCCGTTGAACAGAAAATGCCTTTTATCTGCGTCACGGCCTCTGGCGGTGCCCGCATGCAGGAAGGCCTGTTCTCACTGATGCAGATGGCCAAAACCACCGCCGCACTCACCAAGCTTTCAGCCGTCGGCATGCCTTTCATTTCCATTCTCACCGATCCGACGATGGGGGGGGTCTCAGCCTCGTTTGCCTTTGTCGGCGATGTGGTGATTGCCGAACCCAAGGCATTGATCGGTTTTGCCGGCCCGCGCGTGATCGAGCAAACAGTGCGCGAAAAATTGCCGGAAGGCTTTCAGCGTTCCGAGTTGATCCTCGAAAAAGGCGCGATCGACATGATTGTCGACCGTCGCGAACTGCGCGACCAGGTTGCCCGTGTGCTCGCACTGCTGCAAAAGTTGCCTGTTGCCGCTACGTGAACACGCTGGCTGACTGGCTGGCCCACCTCGAAGGCCTGCACCCCAAAGGGCAGGCCGGCATTGAATTGGGTCTTGAGCGCATTGTCCGGGTCAAGGAGCATCTCGGACAGACGCAGCATTGCCCGGTGATTACGGTCGGAGGCACCAATGGCAAGGGCTCGACCTGCGCTTATCTGGAAAATATCATCGACCGTGCCGGTTACCGGGTGGGCTGTTATACCTCGCCCCACCTTCAGTCCTATAACGAACGGGTACGTCTCAACGGTCGGCAGATAGACGACGAACGGCTCTGCGCTGCCTTTGCCCGCGTGGAGGCTGCTCGCAAGGCTGCCGGGGATGTGGCGCTGACTTATTTTGAGTTCGGCACCCTGGCGGCATGGGAGGTTTTCGCCGCAGCAGCGGTCGAAGCCGTGATTCTGGAAGTTGGCCTTGGCGGCCGTCTGGATGCGGTCAACGCCTACGAACCGGATGTTTCTATTGTCACAACGGTCGCCCTCGATCATACCGATTGGCTCGGACCGGACCGCGAAGCCATTGGCTTCGAAAAAGCTGGTATTTACCGGAGCGGTAAGCCGGCTTTGTGTGCCGACCCAGCACCGCCAAAAAGCCTCCTGGATCATGCGAAAGGAATTTCTGCTGATCTGCGCTTGATTGGACGGGATTTCGGATTTGAGCGGCCCGCTGCCGAAGCCGCTGAAAGTCGTCTGCAATGGCGCTGGTGGTGCCGCTCTGGAGAGCAACTCCAGAAGCGCGCATTGGCCTATCCAGGACTCCGTGGCACGACACAGTTGGCCAATGCGGCAGTCGCGCTGGCGGCACTGGAAGCCATTGGCGAAAAGTTGCCCGTCACCATGCAGGCGATTCGCCCGGGTTTGATCGAAACCGAACTCAGTGGGCGTTTCCAGGTGATTCCGGGCAAGCCGGCCATCGTGCTGGATGTGGGCCACAACCCGCAGGCAGTTGCCGTGCTGGCGGGAAATTTGTCCAATATGGGATTTTTCGATCGCACCCACGTTGTCCTCGGCATGTTGTCCGACAAGGATATTGCCGGGACACTCGCGCTCTTGAAGAACAAGGTCGACGTCTGGCATGTCGCCACGTTGGCGGGTGCGCGTGGCGCTTCTGCACAAACATTGGCAGGAATTATTGCCGAGGGTGGACTGGGCGGAACGGTTGTTTGCCATGAATCACCGGCTGCGGCGATGATCGCAGCGAAAAGCACGGCCACTGAAAGTGATAGAATTCTGGCCTTTGGTTCGTTCTACACGGTAGCCGGTGCGCTAGACGCCCTTGGAAGAAAAGCCTGATCCCATGGAAGACAACGACGTCCAGCTGCAAATCAAGAAACGCGCCCGGCGCCGCCTGATTGGCGCGATTTTCTTTGTCTCCGTTGTCGCCGTAGTGTTGCCCATGGTGATGGATGAAGCGCCCAAGCAAGCGCTGCAGGACGTGGAAATCCGCATTCCAGGCCAGGACGAAAAGCCTTTTGCGCCGCAGTTGGCGGCTGTCCCTGCACCTAAAACCGCGCCTAAACCTGAGCTTGCGCCGGCACCGGCAGTCGCTGCGGAAGAAAAGCCCGTGGTGCCCGCCGCTGCACCGGTAAAGCCTACGGCACGTGTGCTGGAAACTGCGCGCGAAAAAATCGACGAGAAGCCAGCGGCAAAAGCTGCTGAAAAACCGGAAAAGCCGGCACCGAAAACGGTGGATAAAACACCCGCCGTGGAAAAGCCGGCAGCGAAGGATGACGAGGCAAAGCGAGCGGCGGCTATCCTCACGGGGCAGTCCAAGTCGGCAGAAAAGACGGGTGAATACCTGGTGCTGATCGGAGCCTTTTCGGATGATGCAAACGTCAGCATCCTCAAGAAAAAATTGGGTGAATTGAAGATCAAGGTGATCACCGAGGCCTTGAATACGCCGCAGGGCAAGAAAACCCGCGTGCGCGCCGGGCCCTTCGCGAACAAGGATGCGGCAGATCAGGCTCTGGCTAAAATGCGCCGTATCGGGGTGTCCGGTGTGGTCGCTGCAAAACAATGACGGTTTTTGATTACGTTGTCATCGCGGTTGTAGCGGTATCCCTGCTGCTGGGCTTGTGGCGAGGGGTCATTGGTGAGTTGATTGCCTTGCTGGGATGGGGTTTGGGTCTGTTTGCCGCGTTTGAATACGGGGAGCCATTCGGCGCCGTGGTTTTCGCTGGCATGGCCGATCCGGCGCTGCGTCTTGCCGTGGCTTGCGTGACGATATTTGTCTCGGTGCTGGTCGTGATGGCACTGATCAGGATGTTGATTGGGAAGATGATCAAGGCGCTCGGACTGAGCTTGTCGGATCGTCTCCTCGGGATGGTTTTTGGCCTGGCTCGGGGGGCGCTGATCTCACTGGTGCTGGTGGCTCTGGGGGGCATGACAGCTGCACCGACGCAGTCGTGGTGGCAGCTTTCGACGCTTGCAGCTCCTTTGGAGAGCGCTGTGCTGGCGATCAAGCCCATGTTGCCGGATGATCTGGCGAAAAGAATTCGATTTAGCTAAACAGGTAGAACTATGTGCGGGATTCTCGGTGTAATGGCGACAACGCCGGTCAACCAACTGCTTTACGATGGTCTGATGGTGCTTCAGCATCGCGGTCAGGATGCGGCAGGGATAGCCACAGCGGAGGGCAACACCTTCCATTTGCACAAGGGGCCGGGTCTGGTGCGGGATGTCTTCCGCACCCGTAACATGCGTGCCTTGCCCGGCAATTGCGGGATTGGCCATGTGCGCTATCCGACGGCTGGCTCGGCTTACAATTTTGCCGAAGCACAGCCTTTTTACGTCAATTCCCCGTTCGGCCTCGTGCTTGGCCACAATGGAAATTTGACCAATGCCGAGCAATTGAAGGACGAGATGTTCCGGATGGATCGTCGGCATATCAATACCAATTCCGACTCCGAAGTCCTGCTGAATGTTCTGGCGCATGAACTTCAGGCCGCATCGCATGGCTACGAGCTGGATGTGGATAGTATTTTTCAGGCGGTTGCCGGTGTTCATCGGCGTTGCCGCGGCGCCTACGCAGTGGTGGTCCTGATTGCCGGCTATGGCCTGCTGGCATTCCGTGATCCGCATGGTATCCGTCCTCTGATCTACGGTGAAAACGAAACGCCGGAGGGTATGGAATACCTGATCGCCTCGGAGTCGGTAGCCCTGGATACCCTGAATTTCAAGGTGGTTCGCGATATCGAGCCGGGCGAAGCCGTGTTCGTCGATTTGAAACACCAACTGCACAGCCGCCAATGCGCGCAGCAGCCCATGTACGCGCCGTGTATTTTTGAATACGTGTATCTGGCACGCCCGGATACGGTCATTGATGGCGTGTCGGTCTACGAGGCTCGCCTGGCCATGGGTGAATTGCTCGCCGAAAAGGTCAAGCAGACGATTCCGGTCGACGAGATCGATGTGGTCATTCCCATCCCCGATTCCAGTCGCCCGTCCGCCATGCAACTGGCACACGCGCTGAACATTCCCTTCCGCGAAGGTTTCGTCAAAAACCGCTATGTCGGTCGGACCTTCATCATGCCGGGGCAGGCGATGCGCAAGAAGTCTGTGCGCCAGAAATTGAATACAGTGGGTCAGGAGTTCAAAGGCAAGCGCGTGCTGCTGGTCGATGACTCCATCGTGCGTGGCACGACCAGTCGTGAAATCGTGGAGATGGCGCGTGCTGCCGGCGCGGTCAAGGTTTACTTCGCTTCTGCTGCACCGCCGGTGCGTTTCCCAAATGTCTACGGGATCGACATGCCGACCCGATCAGAACTCATTGCCACCGGCCGTTCCGACGCCCAGATCGCAGCTGAAATTGGTGCTGATGCACTGATTTATCAGGACATCGACGCACTCAAGCAGTCGGTAACCATGTTGCGCAGCGATCTGACCGTGTTCGATGCGTCCTGTTTTGATGGTTCTTACATTACCGGCGACATCGACAGTTATTATCTTGATGCCGTTGAAGGCAAGCGCAGTCATGGCAAGCCAGCCAAGAACGAAGACGATGGCGATAGCCAGGACTCGCAACAGATGGTGCTTGGTCTGGCCAATGGTGGGCAAAACTGATGGCGCGTTTTACGGTCGACCCGGCATACCGGGCAGAAACGCTGGCTGTTCGAGCGGGTCAGGAGCGTAGTCAGTTCGGTGAACATGGCGAAGCGCTGTATCTAACCTCCAGTTTTGTTTTTGAAAGTGCGGCCCAGGCAGCACGGCGTTTTTCCGGTGAAGAAGAGGGTAACGTCTATGCGCGTTTCTCCAATCCCACCGTGACCATGTTCGAAGAGCGACTGGCTGCGCTGGAAGGCGCGGAAGATTGCGTCGCCACTGCCAGCGGCATGTCGGCCATCATGGCGCTTTGTCTGGCACACCTGAAGCAGGGTGACCACATCGTCGCTTCCAACAGCCTGTTTGGTGCCACGGTACAGTTGTTCAACAACATTCTGTCGCGCACCGGAATTTCGACGACTTTCGTATCGCATACGGATCCCGAACAATGGGCAGCGGCCATTCGCCCGGAAACCAAGCTGTTTTTCCTTGAAACGCCATCCAATCCACTCACTGAAATTGCCGATATCCGCGCGTTGACCGCAATCGCCCACGCGCATGGCATTTTGGTGGCGGTGGATAACTGCTTCTGTACGCCTATTTTGCAACGTCCGCTGGAGATGGGGGCCGATCTGGTCGTGCATTCGGCAACCAAGTATCTGGATGGTCAAGGGCGTGTTCTGGGTGGGGCCGTGTGCGGGCCGAAAAAACTGACTGAGGAAGTTTTCAAGTACCTGCGTACTGCCGGTCCGACGCTGTCCGCCTTCAATGCCTGGGTGCTTCTGAAAGGTATGGAAACGCTGCGTATCCGTATGGAGGCACAGGCGGCCAGTGCGGCGCGTCTGGCAAGCTGGCTGGAAGCCCATTCGG
Source organism: uncultured Rhodocyclaceae bacterium (assembly GCA_937892345.1). GTDB lineage: Bacteria > Pseudomonadota > Gammaproteobacteria > Burkholderiales > Rhodocyclaceae > Azonexus. Next base: position 7,414 of record CALAGF010000188.1, read on the forward strand.
GCGTGGCACGGGTGTTTTACCCGGGTTTGCCCTCGCATCCGCAATACGAACTTGCGAAGACCCAGCAGTCTTCTGGGGGCGCCATCGTTTCCTTTGAAGTGAAGGGCGGGCGTGAAGCCGCCTGGCAGGTGGTTGATCATTGCCGTCTGCTGTCAATTACCGCCAATCTGGGTGATACCAAGACCACGATTACCCATCCTGCCTCAACCACGCATGGTCGGATTACACCCGAGGCAAGGGCTGCAGCGGGCATTCACGAAGGTTTGCTGCGTGTTGCCGTCGGCCTCGAGGCCGTTGAAGACCTGCAGGCAGATCTGGATCGCGGGCTGCAAGCGATTTAAAACTGGCGAGGCCTGGCATAGCACCAGGCCTTTCTGGTGCGTCGCACAGAAACAGCGGCAGCAATCCGGATTCGCCTGGCGGGTGGTAGAATGCGCGCCGCGGCACGAAGGTCGGTCATCGTATCCAGCCGCCCCGAACTATTTTTCCGGATCGCCTGGACCGAAACTGATTCCAGCCAAGGGCCCCGGCTATTTCTCCCCCGGAGCTCCCATGCAGTTTTCAGAACTCGGCCTCAAGGCCGAAATCCAGCGTGCCGTTGCCGAACAGGGCTACGACACGCCAACTCCCATTCAGCAGCAGGCAATTCCTGCGGTCATGACCGGACGTGACTTGATGGCCACGGCCCAGACCGGCACCGGCAAGACTGCCGGTTTTACCCTGCCCATCCTGCATCGTCTGGCCAGCGGCCCGAACGACCGGCTCACCCGCATAGCCAAGACGCCGCGCGTGCTGGTGCTGGTGCCGACCCGTGAACTCGCCATTCAGGTCGAGGAAAGCGTGCGGACCTACGGTAAATACCTGCCGGTGAATTCGTTGGCGGTCTTTGGTGGTGTTGGCATCAATCCGCAAATTGCCAATTTGCGCCGGGGTATCGATATTCTGGTCGCTACGCCGGGCCGTTTGCTTGACCATGTGCAGCAACGTACGGTCGACCTGTCCGCCATTGAAATTTTCGTCCTTGACGAAGCCGATCGCATGCTCGACATGGGTTTCATTCGCGACATCCGCAAGATCATCGCGCTCCTGCCCAAGGAGCGGCAGAACTTGATGTTCTCGGCGACTTTCTCACCGGACATTCGTGAACTGGCAGGCGGCTTGTTGCACAATCCGGCGTCAGTTGATGTGGCGCCGCGCAATACGGCGGCGGAAACGGTGACTCAGCGCGTGATTGAAACCGACCGTGAAAAGAAGAAGGAATTGTTGTGCCATCTGTTTGCTACGCGTGGCTGGCATCAAGTGCTGGTGTTTGCCCGTACCAAGCATGGTGCTGATGCACTGGCGCGCACCTTGGACAAGGCCGGCATCAAGTCGGCTGCGATTCACGGTGACAAGTCGCAGGGGGCGCGTACCCGCGCCTTGAGCGAATTCAAGGAAGGTAAACTGGTGGCGCTGGTGGCCACGGATATTGCCGCGCGCGGCATCGATATTGATGCCTTGCCCTACGTCATCAACTACGAATTGCCGAATATGCCTGAGGATTACGTGCATCGCATTGGCCGCACCGGTCGCGCCGGGATGGAAGGCGAGGCGGTATCACTGGTATGCCATGATGAACGCGCGCAGTTGAAGGACATCGAGAAACTGATCAAGCGCACGCTGGAGCGAGTGGTCATCGAAGGATTCGAGCAGTCCGCTACTGCCGCACCGCGTCCGGTACAGCCGCCGCGCGGCCCGCGCAAGCCATCGGCACCGGGAAAAACGCCGGATAAAAGCGGACAAAAGCGCAGCGGGCCATCGCAACACCGAAGCGGCCAGCGTCACCGCTGACCGGCGAGCAAAAATTGCTACTGTCTACGGTCGACCGCAGGCAGTAGCCTAAAACCGGCGAATGCGCGCAAGCAGCCGGTTATGCCAGCCCGACAGCAGGAGCATGGCGCAGCTTGCGCCAATGAGGGCCATCGCCATGTCCGATTGGGTGTCCCAGACGTCACCCTGGGTGCCGAGAAACTCATCGGCACCTTGGCCAAGGGCAATGGCAGCGCCCCATTCGATCAGTTCGTACACGGCGCTTATTGCCAATGCGATGCAGATACACAGGAAAGTGGTCATCTTGCGCCCGCGTACATAGTCGCAGCGGATCAGGATTTCTCTGGCGACCATGGCTGGCACGAAGCCCTGCATGAAATGACCGATTTTGTCGTAAGGGTTGCGGGTGCTGCCCAGCAAGTCCTGCAACCAGTAGCCTAGCGGGACGCGGGCGTAGGTGTAGGCACCACCACCGATGAGTACCAGTGCGTGCAGGGCAATCAGGATATAGAGCAGGGAGGTCAGTCGAAAACTGTGCCGGGTGGCAAACAGAATCGGCATGGCAATCAGCACCGGCAAGACCTCCATCAACCAGGTTATCCGGTCGTAAGGTGCAATGCTTGAGACAATCAGGGCGAAGATCACGATCGTGGCCAGAATGCCGTTCAATTTGTTGCGTTGTTCCATGTCAGCCCTCGTTGCGGATCAGGTCCAGCAGTTCCTCGCCGTAATGCTCGATTTTCGCACTGCCCATGCCGGTAATGGTGCTCAGCAGACCATGGCTCACCGGTCGGACCTCGGCCAGTTCGCGCAAGGTCTTGTCGTGCAGGATGACATAGGCGGGCACACTTTGCTCACGGGCTGTATCTGCGCGCCATTTGCGCAGCAACTGGAACAAGGTTTCGTCGGCCGCTGACAGCGGACTGGCGGGTGCTGCCGAGACCCGAGCACTGCTTGGCTTTTTGCGCAGCGGGCGGCGCATCTGGATACTGCGTTGCCCCTTGAGTACCTCGCGGGCGCTCTCTGTTAACTGCAGTGCGCCGTGTTCGGCCATATCGACATGTATGAGTCCGGCAGCCGCAAGTTGGCGAAAAATGCTCTTCCATGCGTGCTCGTCGAGATCGCTGCCGACGCCAAATGTGGGCAGTTGATCATGGCCATATTGCTGCACCCGTTCATTTATTTTGCCGCGCAGGATGTCTGTCAGATGCGTCACGCCAAAGCGCATACCGGTTCGGAAGATGGCGGACAGGGCTTTTTGTGCCGCTTGCGTGCCATCCCAAAGTTCGGGCGGTTCGATGCAAACATCGCAGTTGCCGCAGGGTTCCCGGTCCTCGCCAAAATAATCGAGCAAGACCTGGCGCCGGCAACGCGGCGCTTCGCAATAAGCCAGCAGCGCGGTCAAGCGTTGGGATTCGAGAATTTTCTGCTGCTCTGCGGCAGCCGATTCCGCAATCCGCGCATGTTGCAGGGCCACGTCCTGCATGCCATAGGCCATCCAGGCTTCAGAGGGTTCGCCATCCCGCCCGGCTCGACCAGTC
>CALAGF010000189.1 GCA_937892345.1 uncultured Rhodocyclaceae bacterium
AGGGTGCCGATCGCCTCGCCGGCCTGCCGCGCCTGGTGTTTCTCACCGCACCGCTGGCCTACCTGATCTTCGGCGCACAGATCTTTCACGCCTCGGCAATGATGATCACCGCCTACGTGCTGCCACACAAGACCATAGGCGCCGATGCTGAGCGCATCGTGTTCCAGACGGATAGCGCCATGGAAAACACCTTTCGCCAGCGCAAGGACGCGGCGGCCTGGCGTGATCGCATTCTTGTGGTTGCGGGTCTGGGGGGGATTCTTCTGCTGGCCTTGAGTGCGGTGCTTTCCATCCTCTATCGCGTGCAGGGCGAATTGCGGCAGATTTCGCATGCCCTGGGGAAAAGCCGGGAGCAGTTGCGCGAAGCTCAGCGATTGGCGCAGGTGGGGCGCTGGGAACTGGTGCCGGAAGAGAGCATGAGTTGGTCCAGCGAACTGTATGCCATCCTGGAGCTGGATCCTGAAAAAGTGCAGGGTAGTTACGAACTCTTCCTCTCTTATGTGCATCCTGATGATCGGGGGATGGTGGCGGACGGTTGCCGTGATGCCTTTAGTCATGGACGAACTTTCGATTCTGTCCACCGCATTCTGATGCCGGATGGACGGATCAAATTTGTACGGGAAGTTGCCGAGATCCGTCAGGAAGGCAAGGCAGACCGTCTGGTCGGTGCAGCGCAGGACATTACCGCCTACCAGCAGATTGAATCCCGCATGCAATTGCTGAGTAGTGCCTTCCACTACAGCGGGGAAGCGATTCTGGTCAGCGACCGGGAAAATCGCATCGTTCTGGTTAACCCCGCCTTTACCCGACTGACCGGCTATCTGCCCGAAGATGTGATGGGCCGTAATCCCCGCTTGCTTTCCGCCGGCAGGACATCGCCGCAGGAATACGTCGAGATGTGGGATTCGATTCGCACCCGTGGATTCTGGCAGGGCGAGGTCTGGGATCGGCGCAAGGATGGCGGCATTTACCCCAAATGGATGTCGATTTCGGTTGTGCCGGATGGCGAAGGCGGGGTGCGGCACTATGTGGCGAACTTTACCGATATTTCCGTCGAGCGGGGGGCCGAGGCGCGTCTCCATCATCTGGCGCATCACGATGAACTGACTGGTTTGCTCAATCGCTTCAGTCTGAAGGCGCGGATCGATCAAGTATTGGCCGCGGCACGCCGGACCATGACCCGCTTTGCCGTATTGTTCATCGACCTTGATCGCTTCAAGGTGATTAACGATACCTTGGGACACCATATCGGTGACGCCCTGTTGATCGAAGTGGCGCGGCGCTTGCGTGCGGTGGTACGTGATAGCGATGTAGTCGCCCGGATTGGTGGTGACGAGTTCGTGCTCATTCTGTCATCCATAGAAAACAGCGGTGGCGTGGCCTTGGTTGCGGAAAAGCTGGTTTATGCCATCGGCGAACCCTGCGTGATCGAGGGGCACGATATCTACACCACGCCTTCGATCGGTATCGCAATCTATCCGACCGATGGCATGGACAGCGAAACGCTGATGAAAAACGCCGATGCCGCGATGTATTACGCAAAGAGCGCCGGACGTAACAACTTCCAGTTTTTCGATACCCGAATGAATGAAGTTGCACTTGATCGCCTGCATACCGAACACGGACTCAGGCAGGCCTTGGCACGTGAAGAGTTTCGTTTGCATTTCCAACCCATCATTGACGTCGCTACTGGGCGCGTGCGGACGATAGAGGCGCTGATTCGTTGGGAGCATCCCGAGAAAGGGTGGTTGGCACCGGATCGTTTCATCAGCGTGGCCGAGGAAAGCGGATTGATCCAGCCGATCGGCGACTGGGTGTTCTGGACGGCTTGTCGCTTGCTGGCCGAAATTCGCGCAGCCGGCATTGCGGATGTTCGTATGGGGATCAATATTTCAGCGGTCCAGATGCGTAACAGCAATCTGCCGGTGCTGACACGCGGCGCCCTTGATGCTTATGGATTCGAGGCCTCGGGCCTGGTGTTCGAAATTACCGAATCGGTTGCGATGCAGCACCCGGATGAAACGGTGGACATCCTGGATCGTTTGCATGGCATGGGCGTGAAGCTGGCGCTGGACGATTTCGGTACCGGCTATTCTTCCCTCAGTTATTTGAAAATGTTCCCGCTGGACGAACTCAAGATCGACCGCTCTTTCGTCAGCGAGATCGGTGAGAACCAGGATGGACAGGCGATCTGCGAAGCGACGATCAGCCTGGCTCATGTCCTTGGCCTGAGACTGGTCGCCGAAGGGGTTGAAACCGAGGCCCAGTTTGAGTTCCTGAAGGAAAAAGGTTGCCAGATGGTGCAGGGCTATCTGTTCAGTCGGCCGCTACCTTTTGAACAAGTGCTGGACTTCATTCGCCAGCGCAATCCCTGAAAAAGAAAAAAAGCTTGCCAAGGGACAGGCAAGTTCCTATGATTAAAACGAACGTATGAATCATATGGAGGCTAACCACCATGGCTGACGCTCGTCCCCAGGCAGATACCCGCGAACGCATCCTTGATGCAGCAGAACACCTGTTCATGACCCACGGCTATGACGGTACCTCGATGCGCCAGATTACCGGCGAAGCATCCGTCAATCTGGCGGCGGTGAATTATCACTTCGGCTCCAAAGAGTCCTTGATGCAGGAAGTCTTTCGCCGCCGCCTCGACGGCCTGAACGAAGAGCGAATGGTGGCGCTGGATCGCCTTGAGGCCGAGGCCGGTGCACAGTCAGTCAAGCCCTCGCTGATTGTCGATGCTTTTTTCGGCACCTTGTTGCGCATGGCGGAAGACGAATCCCGCGGCGGCATGACTTTTCTCCGCTTGCTCGGGCGCACGCTGACCGAACCTTCAGAATTCATTCGCGCCTTCCTGGCACATGAATACAAGGAGGTCATGGACCGCTACAAGGAAGCCTTGTTCAGGGCGCTACCTGAAGTGCCCAAGGCAGAGATCGTCTGGCGTTTTCATTTCATGCTGGGGGCAACTTCCTACGCCATTGCCGGGACCGATGCGCTGCGGCTGGTGACCGATTGGCAGATCGAGGCCGAAGATTCCACGGACCGGCTGGACCGACTGGTGCCGCGTCTGATGTCCTTCCTGCTTGGCGGCGTGCGAGCCCCGCTGCCCAATTTCGAGTAATACCGGCGGTCGACCGGAAGATTCGACCAAAACAAAAAATACTTAAAAGGAGACCTCCATGACGTTGCTGATGACGTCGATTGCCATGCTTGCCGTGCTGGTGATCCTCATGTTGTTCCTGCCGCCACTCAGGCGGGCGCTGCTCACTGGCCGGATTTTTGCCAGTTATCGCAAGGTTTTGCCCCAGATGTCCGACACCGAACGCGATGCGCTTGAAGCGGGTTCGGTGTGGTGGGAGGGCGAATTGTTCCGGGGGGCGCCGAATTGGCAAAAGCTGCACGCCTACCCGCAGCCGAAGCTGACGCCGGCCGAGCAATCCTTCCTCGACAACGAATGCGAAGAAGCCTGCCGGCTGGTCGATGACTGGCAGGTGACGCACGAGCTCTACGATCTGCCCAACGAAGCCTGGCGCTTCATCAAGGACAAGGGCTTCCTCGGCATGATCATCCCGAAGCAGTACGGCGGCCTGGAGTTTTCGGCCTACGCCCATTCGCAGGTGGTGACCAAGCTGTCGAC
>CALAGF010000190.1 GCA_937892345.1 uncultured Rhodocyclaceae bacterium
CATAGGCGAAGCTAAATTATTTTTATTAGCAATACTTGTACTCAACTTTAATAACCTATGTATAGAATCATTGAATTTTTGAATAAAAATAGGTTCTGCGTTAAAACTTTTAACCACTTTAAGACCTGTAAGTGTTTCATCTAAAGTAGATATAAAAATACCTTGCTCTTGTTGAGCTCTAACAGATTTTGATTTTAAACTCTTACCAATTTTTGAAATAATAAATCCAGAAATAGGGATAAAAACAAACACAAAAAGAGTAAGTTTGATGCTAATAATCATCATAGAAATTAGCGAAAAAAGTATAGTGAGAGGTTCTCTTACTATAAGCTCAAATATTTGAAAAAAAGAATTTTGTACCTCTCCTACATCACCGAGCATTTTTGTCATTACATCGCCTTTTCTTTGGTCTGAGTAGTACGATACGGGAAGGTTAATTATTTTATTGTATAATTGTTTTCTCATATCTGTTAGTACTCCATTTCTCAATATTGTAGATTGGTTTGAACCTAAATAATTAAAGAGATTTTTTAATAATGCTGTTATAATCACTATAGTTACTACAAAATACAAAGACGATTGTATGCCATGTACTTGAGCAATAGAAGTTATTTTATAATTAAAATAATCTCCAAAATATGCACCTATTTTTGTAAATCCTTTGTAAATTGGCTTTTTATATACTTGATTTTCTTTACCAAACAGAACTTGAAGTGTAGGTATTAATGTAACCATTAATAGCGTAGAAAAAAGAGCATAAAAAACATTGAATATCGTGTTTAATATTACATTTTTTTTATACTTAGCTACATAGGGTAATATTTTCTTTAAATTTTGATCCATTCGATTAATTTAATTTCATGTCAGAAATAATGCGCTGAATTTTAGTCGCTAATAATTTTTCTGTTTGAGGTGCGTTTGTTACCTCATCTAAAGTAGTATTTACACTAAAATAAAACTTTATTTTAGGCTCTGTTCCGCTTGGTCTAGCACAAATTTTCGAACCATCTTCAGTATAATAAATCAACACGTCCGATTTTGGGACGCTCATCGTTTCTTCCTCGCCAGTCAACAAGTTTTTGGCAACGGATGATTTGTAATCTTCCAGCATAATCACGCGTTGTCCACTGATTTCTTTTATTGGGTTTTCTCTCAAGGAAATCATCATTCGATTGATTTCTGCCAAACCGTCCATTCCTTTTTTGGTCAAGGAAATCAAATGTTCTTTGTAGAAACCGTGTTCCACAAACAATTGTTGTAATTCTTTGTAAATAGTGCTTCCGTTGGCTTTGGCTTGAGCTGCCAGAGCGGCAAATGCCGGCTGGTCAAAAACAGCCAAATCAGCCAGAACCTTGCGGTCAACTTCAATGTTGGCCTTCTTCAGACCGTTCATGAAGGTGCTGTACTTCATACCCAGCTCACGCGCTGCAGCATTGATACGGGCGATCCACAGGGAGCGGAACTGACGCTTCCGTTGACGACGGTCACGATACTGGTACTGACCAGCCTTCATCACCGCCTGCTTGGCAATACGGTACACATTCTTGCGACGACCGCGATAACCCTTGGCCAGGGCCAGAACCTTTTTGTGACGGGCGCGAGCCGTTACACCACGTTTAACTCGGGACATGTTCTATCTCCTTACGCGTAGGGCATCATGGCGCGGACAGAAGCTGCGTCGCGCTCGTTAACAGCAGTAGCACCGCGCAGGTGACGCTTAACCTTGGTGGTCTTCTTGGTCAAAATATGACGTTTGAAGGCTTGGCCACGCTTGATGGAACCACCAGCGCGGACCGAAAAGCGCTTTTTGGCGCTGCTCTTGGTCTTCATTTTGGGCATTTTTATGCTCCTTAATGACATGCTGTCAGGTGGTTCCCGGCGGGAACGCTTCGATTACCCGAAAGCACTAATAACTACAACTACCGAACTGCTTACTTCTTCTTGCCAGGCGCAATGATCATGATCATCTGACGCCCTTCCATCTTTGGCATTTGCTCGACCTGCCCGATGGCATCGACATCCGCCTTGATCCGTTCCAATTGACGCATCCCGAATTCCTGATGCGCCATTTCGCGGCCCCGGAAGCGCAGGGTCACTTTGACCTTGTCGCCCTCTTCCAGGAAACGCGTCATATTTCTGAGCTTGATCTGGTAATCGTTTTCGTCAGTACCCGGGCGCAGCTTTATTTCCTTGACCTGCACCTGCTTCTGCTTCAACTTGGCTTCGTGGGCACGCTTTTGTTCCTGGTACTTGAACTTGCCGTAATCCATGATGCGGCAGACTGGCGGCTTGGCTGTCGGCGCGATCTCAACCAGATCAGCGCCGGCCTCTTCAGCCATATGCAAGGCCTCGCGAATACTCACTATGCCAAGCTGTTCACCTTCTGCACCCTGGAGACGAATCTCCGGAACCGTGATTTCATCGTTTAAACGATGCGCCTTGTTCTGAGCGATGGTAAAACCCCCGAAATATCAATAATTAAGCCGTGCCACTACGCGCTGCGACTTCCCCTTGAAGTCGCCCGATCAGTGCCTCGACAGACATCTGTCCGAGATCCTGACCACCGCGTGTTCGCACGGCTACCAGTCCGTCCGCCTTTTCCTTATCGCCTACAACTAGCTGATAAGGCAGCCGGTTCAAGCTATGTGCGCGGATTTTATAGGTAATTTTCTCGTTACGCAAATCCGCTTCAGCCCGGAAGCCTGCCTGGTGAAGCTTTTGCGCCACTTCAGCTGCGTAATCCGCCTGCTTTTCCGAGATATTGAGCACAACCGCCTGCACAGGTGACAGCCACAATGGCAACGCACCGGCAAAATTTTCGATCAGAATACCGATGAAACGTTCAAGCGAACCCAGAATGGCACGATGCAGCATGACCGGCACCTTGCGCTCATCATTACCCGCCACATACTCTGCACCAAGACGACCCGGCATCGAGAAATCAACCTGCATGGTGCCGCACTGCCAGGACCTGCCAATCGCGTCCTTGATATGGAATTCGATCTTCGGACCATAGAAGGCGCCCTCACCCGGCAATTCGGTCCATTCCAGACCAGAAGCACGCAGGCCTGAACGCAAGGCATCTTCCGCCCTGTCCCAAACCTCATCGGAGCCGACACGGCTGTCCGGACGCAATGCCAACTTGACCGCCACATCGTTGAAACCGAAATCTGCGTAGACCTTTTTGACTAGCGCATTAAATACCGTGACTTCAGCCTCAATCTGATCTTCGGTACAGAAAATATGCCCATCGTCCTGCACAAAGCCGCGCACCCGCATCAACCCGTGCAAGGCGCCGGTCGGCTCGTTGCGGTGGCACGAACCAAATTCGCCATAACGCAGCGGCAACTCGCGATAGGAGCGCAGATCGGAATTAAAGACCTGAACATGCCCCGGACAGTTCATCGGCTTGACCGCGTAATCGCGATTTTCCGACGAAGTCGTAAACATATTGTCCTTGTAGTGCTCCCAGTGCCCCGACTTCTCCCATAACGACTTATCGAGAATCTGGGGGCAACGGACTTCCTGATAGCCGTTATTGCGATACACGGCACGCATGTATTGCTCAATTTCCTGCCAAACAGCCCAACCCTTGGGGTGCCAAAAAACCAGTCCCGGCGCTTCATCCTGCATATGGAACAGATCGTACTGCTTGCCAAGCCTGCGGTGGTCGCGCTTTTCAGCCTCCTCAAGCATGTGCAGATAGGCGTCAAGGTCTTCCTTCTTGGCCCAGGCAGTTCCATAAATACGCTGCAGCTGCTCGTTACGATGGTCGCCGCGCCAATAGGCACCAGCTACCTTCATAAGCTTGAATACCTTGAGCTTGGCCGTTGTCGGGACGTGGGGGCCACGGCACAAGTCGATGAAATCTCCTTCACGATACAGGGACACCTGCTGATCAGCAGGGATCGCTGCGATCAATTCGGCCTTGTACTTCTCGCCCTGACCCAGGAAAAAATTGACCGCATCGTCACGTGACCAGACTTCCCGCGTAACCGGAATATCTTTTTTCGCGAGTTCCGCCATGCGTTTTTCGATGGCTACAAGGTCGTCCGGAGTAAATGGGCGCTTGTAGGCAAAGTCGTAATAAAAGCCGTTTTCGATGACCGGCCCAATTGTAACCTGCGCCTCCGGGAACAACTCCTTGACCGCGTAGGCGAGCAAATGGGCCGTCGAGTGGCGAATAAGTTCAAGGCCATCTGCATCCTTGTCGGTCACAATCGCCAAGTCGACATTTTCCTCTATCCGAAAGGAGGTATCGACCAAAACGCCATTCACCTTCCCGGCCAGCGCGGCGCGGGCGAGGCCGGCGCCAATGCTGGCAGCCACTTCGGCAATGGTGACAGGCTGCTCAAAAGAGCGGATGGAACCATCAGGCAGTTTGATATCGGGCATGGCGGATTCTCGGGAGAAATCAGGGCAAAAAAAAAGTGCGGTGTGAGCCGCACTTTTTTGTCGAACGAAAGCTGACTCAGTCTAGAGCTTCTGAACTGCGATGCAAGTTCGGAAATAGAACAAATCAACTCCGTCAGGTATTTGGTAGGCGGTATTGGAATCGAACCAACGACCTCCACGATGTCAACGTGGCGCTCTAACCAACTGAGCTAACCGCCTGAAGAAGCGCGCATTATAGACGCATTCCAGACCCTGTCAAGCTTTTCGTCTGAAATTTTTTATACGGTACTATTCGCTCTGACTTTTGGAGATTGGAAATGAATACCGGTTGGCTCATTTTCGGCCTATGCGCACTGACACTGATCGGCGCCACCCTGCCCTTGTTGCATGAACGGCGAATGTCCAGAAAACACGATGCCGATAAACTGGCGACAACAAATAAATCAAAGGCACACCATGGAATCCCGTCTGACCGATCTGGAAATCAAGATCAGCTTCACTGAAGACCAGATCGATGCGCTGAACCGCACCGTATTTCGTCAACAACAACAGATCGAGTCCCTGATCAATGAAGTACGCAGCCTGCGCGACCAACTCACCAACGCCCAGCCTGGCGAAATACGTAGCCTGCAGGACGAAATCCCGCCGCATTACTAACGATGCGCACCCTTGTTTACTACCACGCAGATTGTCTTGACGGCTTCGGTGCTGCCTTTGCTGCCTGGCTTGCACTCGGCGATACGGCGACTTTCCGTGCAATGCAGCATGGCGACCGCTGGACCCACGATGAAGTACGAAATACAACGGTCTACATCCTGGATTACTCATTTTCCCGCACGGCCCTGATGCAAATGGCTGAGTTGGCGGCATCCGTCACCCTGCTCGACCACCACGTTTCGGCGATGGCGCAGTTCATCCCCGACGCACACCATGCTTCGCGTTGCTACGAACACCACGACACCGCGAACAAACTGCATCTACTGTTCGACATGGACAAATCCGGCGTGCGCTTGAGCTGGGAGCACTTTCACGGCGATCAAGCCATGCCCCTGCCGCTGCAACATATTAAAGACCAGGACTTGTGGCGCTTTGCGCTGCCTGGCACGCGCGCATTTTGTCGTCAGCTGCGCTTGGCAGCTTTCGACTTTTCCGCCTGGCAACACGCATTCATGGCCATGCACAGCGCGGAAACCGAGGTCTATCGCCAAGCCCTGCAGCGCGGGGAAGCCATTGAAGATTTTGTCATGCAGGAAGTCAGGCAACTGGCTTCGAGCCGGCTGGTCTGCCCGGCACAACTGCGTGGCGAACCGGCAGATGCCTTGCAGGCACTTCGCCATGGACAACCCACCCTGGGCAAGGAAACACAGGTCTGGCATGCAATACCCGGCCTGGCGATCAACGCCAACGCCCTGTTCGCATCTGAACTGGGCCATCTGCTTGCGCAGCGTTCTGGCACCTTCGGCCTGATCTGGCAGTTGGCCGCCGACGGTGAAATCAAGGCGTCCCTACGCTCGGAGGGCACGGTCGATGTTGCCGCAATCGCGACACGTTATGGCGGTGGCGGACACCGGAAAGCTGCCGGCTTCCGTCTCGATCGCGCAAGTTTTTTCGACGAAGTTCTCGGCGGTGCCACGCCACCATCCGCTACCGCACCGTTATAATCCCGCCCTCAAGTACTTCGGCATAAGCGACAGCAATCATGGAAACACTGCACCAGGAACTGAAACTATTCATCATCGAGACAATGAACCTGGAGGATATCGCGCCGGAAGAAATCGACAGCGATGCACCGCTGTTCAGCGATGAAGGACTGGGACTGGATTCAATCGATGCGCTGGAACTGGTGCTCGGGCTCAAGAAAAAATACGGTGTCACGCTGGAGGCCAGCGATGAAAACAGCCGCCAGCACCTGCGCTCGGTCAGTACTCTGGCAGCGATGCTGGCAGCCCACGGAAAACCGGGTACCTGACCCGGTAGACCGCAGACATCACCACTTTCTCAGCGTCCGACGTACTGTGGTGTCCGTTTCTGCATGAAGGCATCAATGCCCTCGCCAGCATCTTCACTCATCATGTTGCAAGCCATCACCTCACCGGCATAGGTGTAGGCCTCAGTGAGTCCCATCTCGAGTTGCCGGTAGAACATACCCTTGCCCATGCGGACTGCAATGGCACTCTTGGCCAGGATGGCGCCGGCCAGTTGATCCACTTCGGCATCTAGCAAGGCCAGCGGCACAACACGATTGATCAAGCCGCGAGAACGCGCTTCCGCCGCATCAATGAATTCTCCGGTCAACAGCATTTCCAAGGCAGCTTTGCGCCCCAGATTGCGGGCCAAACCCACAGCCGGAGTCGAACAGAACAGGCCGACATTGATGCCGGAAACGGCGAAGCGTGCCACATCGGCCGCCACCGCCAGATCGCACATCGAAACCAGCTGGCAGCCCGCTGCCGTCGCAATGCCATGCACACGAGCAATCACGGGTTGCGGCATGCGCGTGATGGTGAGCATCAATTCGCCGCACTGACGAAACAGCGCCTGCATGAATGCCTTGTCGTGATTGGCGCGCATTTCCTTCAGGTCGTGCCCGGCGCAAAAGGCTTTTCCCGCCCCGGCAATCACCACGACGCGTCGCGTTTCATCTGCGGCAATCGCATCCAGTTCGTTCTGTAGTGCGGTCAACATGGCCTGCGATAAAGAATTGAATTGCCCGGGGCGATTCAGGGTCAGCGTCGTCAGGCCATCGGGGCGATCCTCGCGCAGCACCAAGGGTTGGGCATCAACTTGAAGCATGGTGTTCATACTCGTCTCCTGATTATTGTCACAGCAGATTTTACGGGCGCAGTTCAGTTGCAATCCAGTGAAAGCCGCCAACAAGCTTGTGTATTTCGCCAAGGTCGTGTGGGCTACAATGCCCGCCGTTCCTTCCCACGCCTTGCTACTGGAGTCATAGATGCTTGCCGGACTGTCCCTTTCGAAGAAACTCACCCTGTTGATTTCCGTCGCACTGATTGCGTTGATTGCGGTTGCCGCCGAGGGAATATTGAATTTGCGCAGCAATGTCACCTATCTCGACGAAATTTCGAAAGTGCGCCTGCCGTCTGTATTGAGTCTGGAAATTGTGAGTAACGGACAAACAGCCATCCGCTCCGAAAACCGCATGGTGGGACTGATGCTCACTCAGGGGATACAGGGCAAGGACCTGGCACCGGTTCTCGGCAAAAAGAAGGCCCTTTGGCAAAGTATCGACCAAGCTTGGAATACTTACGCATCTTTGCCGCAGACTGCGGAGGAAAGCGTGCTCTGGAAACGTTTTCAGGAGGAATGGGCTGCCTGGAAGACAGTGGAAGCAGATATCAATCTCCAGATCGAAAAGCTGATCGCCGCCAGCACGGATGAGGCTAGAGCCCAGGCCAAGGCTGATTTCTTGACTGCAACATACGCAGCAATTCCCCATTTCGATAAATCTGAGGCAACCCTGCGGGAAATTGTCGAACTCAATATTCGCCTTGCCGCCGATTCAGACAAAATCGCTGATGAAGCCAGTCATAGCAGCATGGCGATGATGACCGGCATTTCGGTTGTGGCCTGTATCGTGCTGAGTTTGCTGGGCATCGCGATCGCACGCAGTATTTTCAACGCCATTGGCGGAGAGCCTGACATTGCCAAGTCAGTGGTCGAACGCATCGCCTCGGGCGACCTGACGCAATCCATGCAGATTCGTGCAGGCGATGCGCACAGCCTGATCGCCAATCAGCAGAAAATGCAAAACAATCTGAAAGACATCGTGCGTGAGATTTCAAGCTCGGTCGGCAATACCGAACTTGCAGCCGACGGTCTGGCGACTGCCGCACAACAGGTTGCTGCGGCCTCCTCGGATACGGCTGACTCGGCTTCTGCAATGGCCGCCTCGGTCGAAGAACTGTCGGTCAGCATCGGGCAGGTTTCGGAAAATGCGTCCACCGCGCTGCGTATTGCCGAGCGGACCGGTACCTTGTCGGTCAATGGTGGCGAGGTCATCGACCGTGCTGTGGGCGAAATCAACCGTATCGCCGAAACCGTGCGTCAGACTGCCGGGAAAATGGGCGCACTCAGCGACAACTCCAACCAGATTTCCTCGGTTGTGCAAGTGATCAAGGATGTGGCCGACCAGACTAACCTGCTGGCGCTGAATGCGGCCATCGAAGCGGCGCGTGCCGGCGAAGCAGGACGCGGCTTTGCCGTGGTTGCCGACGAGGTGCGCAAACTGGCAGAACGCACCACCTCTGCTACCGTCGAAATCGGTAACATGATCGGCCGCATTCAGTCGGATACCGTCAGCTCGGTCGCCACGATGGAAAGTGCCGTGGCGCAGGTGGATCGCGGCGTCAATCTGGCCAACGAAGCCGGCGCGGCCATCTCGGAAATTCGCCAGGGGGTGAATCAGGTGGTCAGTACGGTCAACGACATCGTCAACTCGATTCAGGAGCAAAGCGTGGCCAGCCAGCAAATTGCCCAACAGGTTGAGCGCGTTGCCCAGGCTTCCGAAGAAAATAACGCTGCGGCGCAGCAGACGGCAGATTCTGCGGGCATCCTGAAAGGACTCGCCGGCCAGCTCAAGCGCACCGCCGGTCAGTTCCGCATCAGCTGAACACGGTATCCCGCAAATGTCGGTAACAATCGAGGTTCAATGCTTTGTCGGCAGCATTCGCCCGTTGCCTGAATCCGGGCGGCCGAGCGGCATTTTCAAGCAGCTGCTGACAGTGCCGGGCGTCATTGGCAGCACGGGGTTCATCGATGATCAGCAAGCCGACCGCCGCGTACACGGCGGCCCGGAAAAAGCGATTCATCTCTACCCGGCTAATCACTATCGCCAGTTGGCCGAACGTTTCCCGGAAGCAGCGCCGCAACTCGTAGCCGGCAGTATTGGCGAGAACATTTCTGCCGTGGGATTCGATGAAAGCGATGTACGTATCGGCGATATCTGGGCATTGGGCAGCGCCCGCCTCCAGGTTTGCCAGCCGCGTAATCCGTGCTGGAAAATCGATGAGCGCTACGGGGTCGACGGCATGGCCGCCTATATTGCCGAACACCTCCTCACGGGCTGGTACTGGCGAGTGATTACCGAAGGCGTTTATCAGCCCGGCGACTGCCTGCACTGCGAGATCGCGGCAGAAGGAGCACCAAGCTTGCGCGAAGCAATGTTGCTGTGGCAGGCACACCGGCCCGATCTGGTTCGCCTGCAGCAACTGGCCGATACATCGGGGATTTCCAGCCAGTGGCGCGACGAGATCGAGCGGCGTATTGCGATGCTGAAAACGCTGGTTTGAATCAGTGAAAATCCCGGCTGTGGGTTGCCAGCCGCCCCAGCCAGTGCGACAGATCAACCAGCCGCCCGGCGATCAGGTGAGTTACGCCTTCGGCCTGCTGCAACTGACCAAAGACCCCCAAGAGCGTCGCGCCAAGTAATTCCCGGCGCTGCCGCTCGACCAGTTCGGGCTTGACGACCACGTTGGTCCAGCCGGTTTCGTCCTCCAGCGTGACGAACATGGTGCCCTTGGCGGTGCCGGGGCGCTGGCGCACGGTGACGATGCCGCAGGCGCGC
>CALAGF010000191.1 GCA_937892345.1 uncultured Rhodocyclaceae bacterium
TCGCCTGATCCGGCGTCAGCAGCTCGGACACCACGCCCGGGCGCGACTCGTTGGAGCAGTCGTACTTGCGGTTGCAGTAATTGCACTGGATGTTGCAGGCCGGGGCGACGGCCACGTGCATGCGGGCGAAGTAGTGGTGCGCTTCTTCCGAATAGCAGGGGTGGTCCTGCACCTTGGCGCGGATATGGTCTGGCAAATGGCTCAGGGCATCCGGCGCCGTGCCGCAGCCGCTGGAGGAACAGCCGCCGCCTTCTGCTGCCGGCGCGCTGTTGCTGATGACTGGAAGTTCCACGATGAAGGCTCCTCGAAAGCTGTGCGCAGGCTAATCAGCAATCGGTGTGCCAGTGGAGTTTATCCAGTTAAATCAGTAATTTATTGGTTTTTTGAAAGCCCCTTGTCGGGGCGCTTGTCGCAAAGCCGACAGGCTTACGACGTGCCACGCGCCGGCCACAACACCTCGCCGCCGGCTGCCAGATGGCTGAGGTAAATGCGCAGGTCGAATTCCAGCTGGAAATAGGCCGGTTCCATGTGGCTGCACAACTGATAGAAGGGCTTGTCGTGCTCGCTGTGGCGCAAATGTGCCAGCTCGTGGGCGACGATCATGCTCAGGAATTCCGGCGGCGCCTCGCGAAATACCGTGGCCACATGAATCTCGTGCCGCGTCTTCAGCTTGGCCCCCTGCACGCGGGCAATGCGGGTGTGCGTACCCAACGCCCGCGCCACCGCCTGCAATTTGCCATCGAAAGCCACGCGGCTGACCGGCGGCGCATTGCGCAAATGGCGTGCCTTGATCGCCTGCACATAGTCGTATAAAGCCTTGTCCGTGCGCACCTCGTGCGCCTGCGGATATTTTTTAAGCAAGGCCGCGCCCAGGCGGTTTTCGGCAATCAGCCGACGCACCGGCTCAACCAGCGCAGGCGGATAGGCAGCAAGATAATCAGGCGTTCGCGGAGCATTCATGGGGCGGCATTCTACGGTCGACGCTGTGTGGGCCGGAAATCCGGAGCGGGCCATGCCGATCCAATGCTATCGTACAATCCCAATGGCACGTTTTGGGCGCTTGCTGGGTTGGTCGAAATATTAAGTACGGGATGCGATCCGATGATTCAGGAATTATTGATTAAAGAACAATGGATTACGCGAATTCATGGCGGCGGGTTATCCGTCGTACTTTCGAGAAACCTCGCGATATTGCTGGTCACATTGCGTTGGGCCGCCAAATGCAGCTCACTCTTACCTCTACCATTAACCAAAATGAAACTACTCTCCTACGTTTTCACTATATCGGCCATGTTCTTTATTTCCGGCTGCCAGAGCACGGGCGTCATTCCAATGGATCAAGATTCATACATGGTTGGCAAGAAGGATGGTTCGCCCGGTCTTGGTGTCTCACTAACCAACAAAGCAGAGGTTTATCGCGAGGCTAACGACTTTTGCCGAGTGAAAGGTCTTGAAGTCCTAACTTTGCAGGTAACTACAACACCAGCTCGGCCAGCCCAGCTAGGATCAACAGAGTTGCATTTCAAGTGCGTAGCACCAGGAGGGACCGCACAGCCGTTACAGAAGAGCCCAGATACTGTAATCGAAATTCGCAAATGAACCGGCTGTTGAACAAACCCGGTTCCTGGGTTCCCGCAAATTTTTTGAATCTTTGACCGAAGTTGGTCGGATTGCCTGATTCGCGGATCGGGTACTGCCGGCAAATTTGGCGCTCGGCGCCGGGCACTCAGTAATGAAACCGCAATTGGGCGATCAGCAATGCGTCACCTTCCACGCGATACACCATGCGATGTTCATCGGTGATCCGGCGTGACCAAAATCCTGACAGCGCATGCTTCAAGGCCTCAGGTTTTCCGATACCGGCGAAGGGTTCGCGTTGGGTTTCACGAATCAACTTGTTTATCCGGTCGACCATGCGTTTGTCTTGTTTTTGCCAATAGAGGTAGTCTTCCCATGCCTCATCCGCAAAAATCAGCCTCACTTTGGCAGTTCCCGTTCCGTGCCCTGGCCGGCATTCAATTGGGCTGCAGCCGAGAGAAGTCGTTTGGCGTTAGCTGGGGTGCGCAGGAGATAGGCGGTTTCCTCAAGCGCCTTGTAATCTTCAAGCGAGAGCATCACGACGGATTGCTCGCCATTGCGGGTAATGATCAGCGCTTCATGGTCGTTACAAACCCGATCCATCGCGCTGGCGAGGTTTGCGCGAACGCTGGTGTAGGTCATTGCATCCATTTTGGCTCTCCGTGTATGTACGCGTTAATGTACATATTGCGCTGCAAGTTGTACAGCGCACGGATGGCAAGACACCCGGCCGACTTCAACTTGGCGTCTTGTTATTCCATATGGTTCACGGCACGATGCGGGCATGAATACTATTTTTCTACAGCTTCGTTAGGTATATAGAACCCATGTCTCCTGAACTAATCATCGGTGCCGCAGTTGTTGCAGTGCTTGTGCTGTCTTTTGTAAGCAAGCTTTTTCCCAAACCTCAGCCCAAGGAGAAGCATTTTCAGTGTGCACGCTGCGGAGCAATCTCACGTCACACAGAGCGCACGATCGACGCTTGGCGCAACAAGAAAACCAAGTTTTTCTGTCAAACCTGTCACGGCAAGTGGCTTAAAAGTCAGCCGCCCCAAGCACGCGAGCAGTATTCATCTCGGGGCAACGGCGGTGCCCCTTCCGGTTGTTTTGGTGTAGTGGTGCTTTTTGCAGTCGTTCCGCTTGCTGGGTATTTCTTGGTCCGCACATATGCCCAACATTCCGCCAACCGGACCGCCAACATGCGCCGAATAACTCTTGTTGTGGTCTTGCTAAGCCTTGGCCTCAGCCAATCGTTTTCTGGCGAAGCAACCGTAACTTTTGAAGGCGAACGGTTCGAACGAGGTTACATCGGGAATCCAACTCCCGACGAGCACATAATTGAGTTCCTGCCCAAGACTGAAACGCGAGAGACGTGGTCGAAAATGGTGACGTATCGCTACGAACGCCTTCCTGGGCTTGGAAACGATCCGAAAAAGGCGGCGCAACTCACGGCAAACACGACGAAGTCCTTCTCGGCAAGAGCAGAAACACGAATATCAACTGACGGGAATGAGGCTATTTTGGATTCGACAAGCCTCACTCCTGACCAAAAATACATCGAACTCGATGTTTACAAATATGCGAAAAGCACGGATGGCGAAGCGCTTGTATCCGTACAAGTGGCATATCGAGCAAAGGTTGTTACGATGCCGGCCCCTTGGGAAGAGGTGGTCAGATACAAGAACGGCCTAGACTACGTGAGAAATGCGAGGTCGTCCTGGACGGACAAAATGGGAGCGTTTGACATGAGGCATGTTGAAGCAGTACTCATCAGTACAATGCACATCCCGGCTGTCCACACGGACGCTTCTCGATAGAGCCGCCGGTCCGCCGCTCAACCCAATTTCCGTAACACATCCACCCGTTGTGGGTTGTGGAAGGTGGCGCCGTCCGGGCCGAGGTGGGCTTCGAATTTTGCCTTGACGGCGGCGTAGACCGCTGGTGCCAGCTGGTGATTGGAATGGGTGACCTTGATCATCCGCTGATCGAATTGTTCAAAGCTGTCGAACAGGCTGCGCGTGTGGAAGAAGAGTTCGCGGTCCAGTGCCAGCAGGCCGCTGTCGACTGCTTTGCACATGGCGGCAAAGGCGGCTTCGCGGACGATCTGCTCGTCGTGGAAGAGACGCATGATTTCGTTGAGTTCGCCGGCAAAGACCGGTTCCGAAATCCACGCCAGTCCGCCCGGTTTGAGGACGCGGGCGATTTCCTTGAGCGCTTGATCCATGTGCTCGACCGGCACATGGTGCAGCGATTTGAACATGATGACGATGTCGGCGCTTGCGTCATCGGCCGGAATGGCTTCGGCGCCGCCCTGGCGAAAACTGACCTGCGGCAGGTCGGTGATTTCCAGATTGCGGGCGTGCTGGATGGTATCCACCTCCAGCGCAATGATCGCCTTCGGGCGCCCGCTTTCGGCAAGCGTGCGGGTTTTTTCTGCGCGGCCGCAACCCAGTTCCAGCACCGTAGCACCGTCGAAGGGCAGTTCGGACAGCATCAGCTTCACTTCATTGAGCAGCGTGGTTTGGGTGGGGTCGGCGATTTTCATGGCGGGCTTGTCTGACAGAAGGCGGAAAGCCGAATATTAACCGATGATGAAATACGGCGTCCCTTGCTGCTGGCGCCTTGCGCGGCGTTTGCGGGAAAGCTATGTTTGCGGAAAGGACGCCCGCCATGAAATTTTCCCGTATTTTCCTCAATCGCCTGCAAGACCTCCCTCACGGGGCCGATACCGTGGTCGTGATTGATGTGCTGCGCTCCTTCACCACGGCAGCAGTGGCGCTGGCGCGGGGGGCTAGGGCGATTTATCCGGTGGAGTTGGTGAGTGCGGCCCAGCAGTTGCAGGCGCAGTTGCCCGATAGTCTGGCGGTGGGCGCCGTGGCTGGCGGCGACCCGGCACCCGGATTCGATTTCGGTAATTCCCCGGCCGCGCTGCTGACTGCCGATTTGAATGGCAAGGCGGTGGTGATGAGTACCGCCGCCGGGGTGCGTGGCTTGCAGCGTTTTGGGCAGGCACAACATCTGTTTGCGGCCAGTTTGGTCTGCGCGCGTGCAACTGCCATGGCCATCCGCCGGGCGGGCGCACGGCATGTTTGTTTCGTGATTACCGGCGAATGGGTGGACCGCGATGGTGACGAGGACATTGCCTGCGCCGATTACATCGAAGCCTTGTTGCGAGGGAAAACGCCGGATGCTGCGGTCTACGGTCAACGAGTCAGAAACTCCGATTTCGGTCGGCGTTTTGCGGCCGGTACCTGGCCTAATCTACCTATCGCCGATCTCGATCTCTGCGCCACCCCCGATCAATTTGACTTCGCCATGCCGGTTGACCGTGATAACGGACTGCTGGTGATGCGTTAGTCCTGAATCATTCTGCGCCAGACCACAATTTTCACCTCGGCAGTGGTGTTCAGGGTGTTGAGGGCTGCAGCACGTGCACGGCCTTCCGGCGTGGCGCGGTAAAGGTGGGGCGTCATGGCCAGCAGGTCGGCGATGGCTTCCTGGCTGTCGAGGCGTAGCGCGAAGCGCACGCTTTCCTCTGCCTGCCGGGCGAAGCCGTCCGGGGCTGAGGAATCGGCCGGGCGCTGGGGTTTCAGCGTCGGGTAGATGATCTCGCGCAGTTCGCGCAGGTGGTCCGGCCCGGCATCGACCTGCACGAGCTGGCCGCCCGGCTTGAGGACGCGGGCGAATTCGCCGTAAACCGGGAAGCCGAACAGGCACAGATCGGAAGAGCGTCG
>CALAGF010000192.1 GCA_937892345.1 uncultured Rhodocyclaceae bacterium
CTGCGCTTTTCGCCTTTGAAATCGACCGTCGGATTCCTGCCACCTCCTTCGGGCGGCTTGCCCGAACCGTCCTTGGGAACAAAGCTCTTCATCGAGGCCCAGGCTTCAATCAGTGTCCCGTCGACCGTGAAATGCTCATGCGAGATCAGCTTCTTCCATTGCGCCAGGGCAACCACCTTGCCAAAGAACTCACGCATGATTTCTTCGGTAAAGAGCCGATCCCGGTTCTCCGTAAAGCTAGTGGCTGCCCAAACGCTTTCATCCATCGACAAACCCACAAACCAGCGGTACAGCAGGTTGTATTCAATATGCTGTACCAGTTGCCGCTCCGAGCGGATGGAAAACAACACTTGAATCAAACTCGCACGCAGCAGTCGCTCCGCCGGAATTCCGGGGCGCCCCGTGTGCGAGTACAACTTGGCAAACGTGCCATTCATCGAACCGAGAATGCCATCGACCAGCACGCGCAGTTTGCGCAACGGATGTCCTGCCGGAATCCGCTCTTCCAGACTCCGGTAGCTGAACATCGCATGCTGTGTCGTATCCGCCGTTCTCATCTTCTTCAATCTCGTCCTGACATGACTGCCATTGTCTCATTAGCATCGTCTAATCGAGGTTTTTGAGCATCCTGTTAGTGGGGCATCTCACCGGGGTCAGTTTTGCGTGCAACGCAACATACCGTGCTTTGGGTATCGCTAAGGAGTAGGCATTTTGTCTAGCTTTGAGATCGCGAGTGAAAGCCAGAAAGCATAAAGCCCTGAGTTCCAAGGAAAACCTTGTCTGTCAGGGCCTTAGGTGTTACTGGTGGTGATGGGCAGAATTTAACCATCACCACCAAAAAATATCAGTCCATTGATCTGTTGGGACTTTTCGTCGCCACCTCGGTGTCGAGGTTGATCAATGTGTCACACCCATGTGCAACACCTAGAGCGCCAGTATAGACCACTGCTTCCTGCTCACTGGCTCTTCAATGTGCAGGCCACTGGTCGATTGCCGGAATATCTCTCGCATGATGCAGCACCCTTGCCACGATGACCCCATGTTCATTTGGGAAATAGAACAGGATGTATGGAGTAGATGTAGGCCAGCTTCGTATGCCTGACGAGAGTTCGGGGCGCTCACGCCCCATCAGCGGTTGATCCAGTAACCGGATGGCCTCTGCCTCTATCTGGTCAAGCATACGATCCGCCGCAGTGACGCTATCCTCGGCGACGTATAGCCAAGCATCTAGTAAGTCATTCTCGGCACTGGCCGAATAGAAGACCTTCGCCATCAGACCGCCTTCGGTGATGCCAGGATCGCCCTGCCGCGCTCCTTGATGCTGGACATGCTTACTTCACGCACGCGACCGTCGTTTATATCAGCAAGGCCTTGAGCAATGTCAGCCTTGAGTGCAGCCAGATTGGCAGCCTGAACGCCTTGGTAGGCTTCAAACAGGCGCAGCGCCTCCCGGATCACCTCACTGGCTGAACTGTAGAGTCCTGATTCGACATGCTGGCGCACACGGCTTTCGAGTTCCGGCGGCAAAGATACGTTGAGGGACATTGCTGGCTCCAAGTGAATGTCAGATATTGCCATTCTATGCCATAGCAGCCAAAAATCCAGGCTGTAGCTCTTGCTGGACATGACGTGATGATTTTCAAATTCCTCCCCCGCAAATCACAATCATAGCCATCAACAGGTCGCTTTTTCTCTAAGACATCCACCCTGCCAACAATGTGCCAAGACTGAGCCACGGTTGATATGCACATGTCGTTGATGTAGCGTGTCTTTGACTTTGATAAGGAATGAGAGGCTAAGACAGTGGTGAAGCGTGAGAATCGTATCAAGCCTGTTGAATGGCCGATGGCCTACCCGGGGCCCAGAAAGTCGCTCCTGAAGCGATTCTGACGGTCTTGGCGCTACCAACCACCCTCAAGCGAGGTTATGCCTGCCCCGGCTCTTTGATACGGGGCGAAATCCACGTCAAACTTGACGCACTCGATGTCGGCCTTCAGCGTTTTGAAGTCGAACATGGTCAGCACATCGCCGCCGGTGTAGTGCTTGTCCTGGGTGTCGTCGTAGTCGTGACCAGCTAAACGGGTCCGTCGGTCCTTCGGCACGTTAGCTGTCCGAAGGGCGGCGATGAGCGTGGATCGAAACGAGTGGAACACCTTGCGGTTGTCGCCTTCCCACTTGCCGTCTGAATTCAGTCTGTCCTCACCCACTCCCACCCGCCGACGGTATTCCGTGAATTTCCTGGATGGCTCTCTGCCGAAGTCTCTCGCCTTTACAGGCGATTCGGGCAGCTCGGGGAATATCCGCCCCGCTTTGACGGTCGCTACGAAGTCCAGGAAGCCAAGCTCAATCAGTTTCGAATGAATCGGAACAATACGGCGTGACGCCGTCGTTTTCAGACGCTTGAGTTCCCCATCGAGGATGCAGATAGTCTCGACCCCATCGTGGGAGCCAATGTCGCCAACAATGAGTTGGCAGAGTTCGTTCAGTCGAGCACCCGTGAAGAGGGCCAGGACCATCAGCCAGTATTCGGAAGGCTTTTTGAACAGGTGGTTCTTGTATTCGTCGGACTCAAACAGAGCCCTGAGGTCGACGTTGTCGAACTTCAGGTAGGGGTTGTCCTCGATCTTTCCGGGGTAGCGGAAGAATTCCTCGAAATCGTCGCTTATAAGTCGCTTGCCCTTCGCCCACCGAAATACCGCACCGGCACGCTGTAAGCGCTTTTGCCGGTTTCGAGGCTTGCCGCCCTCTACACTAGTCAAAATCTCCTGCTGGAAGGCGCTGACATCTTCTGCCGTTACGAGCGCAATGTCTTGGTCGCCAACGAACTCGATCAATGCCCTGACGTGGGGCCAGTGGTCATACTTGGCCGTATCCTCTCCATCCTTCCATCCACCAGTAACGCCGACCTGTTGGCTGAGGGCAATCTTCTCTGCCTTGTAGCTCTCCCAAGCCTGGGTGATGGTCTTTCCCGCTAGTTTGATCGTTGGGGCTGGCGTAGCTTGGGGTGGCGCGGGTGGAAGAGGTGCGCCGTCGAGATGGGCCTGGAGGGTTGCTACCCCTATCGCGGTGGCAACTTCTTCACCGGGCAGTATGTCGCGTGCGACAGCTTTCTTCATTCCCGATAGGTCGTAGTCCCACGATAGCGCGAAATCAATCTGGAAACCGTCGGAGGAGCTTTTCTTGCGTGATGACATATTGCGTAGTGTGACGAAGTAACTATCAGTCTGGGAGGCCAGGAACCGGGCGCGAATGATAGCTTGCAGTCGCTCCCCTGTGCCGAGCGACTTCACCAAGTATGGTTTGCCTACGAGCGGTCGTAGGTCGTCGGGAACGCGCCGACGGAAGTAGAACACCGTGCCATGCCGAGATTGCTTCAGGTAGTTGCCCATTGTGACCCACCTTTGTGACCCACCCGGCTGGCTTCGGCAAATGAAAAAGCCGCTGACCCTTGCGGATCAACGGCTTCTTGCATTACTGGTGGTGATGGGCAGAATCGAACTGCCGACCTGTGGGTTATGAATCCACCGCTCTAACCGTCTGAGCTACATCACCACGCTTGAAGGGCGCAAATTATAGTTGGGCGGCAGTGCTGCGGTCAACCGCGTTATAATGCGCAACTTTTCCGCAACGGGCTTGCCCAAGCGGGCCCACTGATTTCAAAGCAATTTCCATGACCAAAAAGCTGTTCATCCGCACGTTTGGGTGCCAGATGAATGAGTACGATTCGGACAAAATGGCCGACGTGCTCAACGCCTCCGAGGGCATCGTCAAGACCGACAACCCGGAAGAAGCCGACATCATCCTGTTCAACACCTGTTCGGTACGCGAAAAGGCGCAGGAAAAGGTTTTCCACGATCTGGGCCGGGTGCGCCACCTTAAACAGCAGAATCCCAATCTGGTGATCGGCGTCGGTGGTTGCGTGGCCAGCCAGGAAGGCGAGGCCATCATCGCCCGGGCGCCCTATGTCGACGTGGTGTTCGGGCCGCAAACCCTGCATCGCTTGCCGCAACTGATTGCGGAACGCAAGGCGAAGGGCAAGGCTGCTGTCGATGTCTCGTTTCCCGAGATCGAGAAATTTGATGCCATGCCGCCGGCCGAAGTCAAAGGTGCCGCTGCCTTTGTTTCGATCATGGAAGGCTGTTCCAAGTTCTGCACCTTCTGCATCGTGCCTTACACCCGTGGCGGTGAAGTCTCCCGTCCGTTCAACGATGTGCTGACCGAGGTGGCCGATCTGGCCGCACATGGTGTCGGCGAAGTCACGCTGCTTGGCCAGAACGTCAATGCCTACCGTGGCGACATGGAGGGCACCGACGAAAAGGCCGACCTGGCCCTGTTGATCGAATATCTTGCCGAAGTCCCCGGCATCGAGCGCATTCGCTATACCACCTCGCATCCGCGCGAGATGAGCCAGCGCCTGATCGACACCTACGCCAAGGTACCCAAGCTGGTTTCCCACCTGCACTTGCCGGTGCAGGCTGGCTCGGATCGGGTTTTGGCAGCCATGAAACGCGGCTATACGACGCTGGAATTCAAATCCATCGTGCGCAAATTGCGCGCAGCCCGGCCGGACATTTCGATTTCATCGGATTTCATCGTCGGCTTTCCCGGCGAAACCGATGAGGATTTCGAAAAGACCATGAAGCTGATCGAGGAAATTGGTTTCGATGCCTCTTTCTCCTTCGTCTACAGCCCACGCCCCGGCACGCCGGCACTTGAGCTGGAAGACAGTACCCCGGCCGATATCAAATCCGCACGTCTGCTGCGTCTGCAAAAACGCGTCGACGAGCAGGCCCAGGTGATCAGTCAGGCCATGGTGGGCAGCATTCAGCGCGTGCTGGTCGAAGGGCTCTCCAAAAAGGACGACAAGGAGTTGGCGGGACGTACCGACAACAACCGCATCGTCAATTTCGTGGGCAATCCGCGTCTGATCAACCGTTTTGTCGATGTCCGCATCACGGCATCGCTGGCGCACACGCTGAAGGGCGAAATTGTCATCCGAGAAAATTAAGGCGCAAGGGGGCGCCGCCAAGCGGCCTGCCCCCAAACAGCGTCCGGTTGAGCTTGCGCTTGTACCGGTCGACAACGGTTTGCTGGCCAATTTGTGCGGTTCGCTGGATGAAAACATCCGCCAGATCGAAACCGGTTTCGATGTGGTCATT
>CALAGF010000193.1 GCA_937892345.1 uncultured Rhodocyclaceae bacterium
CTTCAAGCAGGATTTCATTGGACAAAACATCGAGTTTTTTCTGGGCTTCACCCTGTACGTTGTCGCTGCCAGCCTCACCCAGCACGCCGCCCAGGCCGCCTTTGCCGATGGCGATGGAGATGGCCTGGCAGGCACGAGAAACGACTTCGATCAGAAATTTGAGATTGGCCGGGATGCGGCCTTTGTCGCGATGCTCTTCGGTCAGATAGCGAGCCAGCGTGCGCTGTGCCATGGGAACTCCGGATGAAATGTCGAAAGAAGGGATTTTACTCTGCGCGGTGCAAGGCGTGCAGGAAGGCGAAGGCCGCAGCACTGCTGAGCGGCTTGCTGAACAGGTAGCCCTGAACTTCGTCGCAACCGTTGTTGCTTAACAAATCGAGCTGTTCAGGCGTTTCAACCCCCTCCGCGATGACCCGTAACCCCAATGAGTGCGCCAGTGCGATGGTGCCAAATGCGATGGCTCGGTCATTGAGATCCAGCTCGATGTCGCGCACAAAGGAGCGGTCAATCTTGAGGTGGTCAATCGGGAAAAGCTTGAGATAGGCCAGAGAGGAGTAGCCTGTGCCGAAATCGTCGATTGCCAGCGTTACGCCCATGCGACCCAGGCTTTCGAGAATCTGGATGGCATCCTGCGGATTTTCCATCACCGAGCTTTCAGTGATTTCCAGTTCAAGCAACTCTGCCGGCAGGCCCGATTCGGCCAAGGCACCGGCAACGGTCTCGCAAAAGTCACGGCGCCGTAACTGACGGGCGGAAACGTTGACCGCAACCCGCAATGGTTTCAAACCGGCATCAATCCAGTGCTTCATTTCGATGCAGGCTTGACGCAAAACCCATTCGCCGATGTTGACGATCAGTCCGGTTTCCTCGGCCACAGGAATGAAGCGGTCCGGAGAGATCATGCCGTCGGTTGGGTGGTGCCAGCGCAGCAGGGCTTCAACACCTGTGGGTTTCGTGCCGTTGGCGCTGAACTGTGGCTGGTAGCACAGGGCGAGTTCGTTGCGCGCAATGGCGTGACGCAACTTGCGCTCGATGTCCAGTCGTTCGGTGGCCGCATGATTCATGTCGGCCGCGAAGAACTGGTAGTTGTTTCGGCCGGCAGACTTGGCGTGGTACATCGCGGTGTCGGCATTTTTCAGAATGCTGTCACCATCCGGGCCGTCGTCGGGGAAAATGCTGATCCCGATGGACGGGCTGGTGTGCAGTTCATGACCTTCCGCCTCAATGGGCATCGACAGGGCGCTGATGATCTTGCTGGCGACCAGGGCGGCGTCGCCCGGGCTGGCAATGCCCGGCAGGATGATCACGAATTCGTCGCCACCGAGGCGGGCAACGAAATCGGTTTCGCGCACGACGCCGGACAGTCGGCAGGCAACTTCACGCAAAAGTTCGTCGCCGATCTGGTGGCCCAGGGTGTCGTTGATGATCTTGAAGCGGTCGAGATCGATGAACATGATCGCCAGTCGCCACTGATGCCGGCGGGACTCCGGCAATAGTTGAGCGAGGCGCATGTGCAGCGCAAGGCGGTTGGGCAGGCCGGTCAGCGGGTCGTGCTGGGCAATGTGCCGCATCCGCTCTTCCGCTTCCTTGCGCTCGGTGATGTCGGCCAGAATCCAGACGTGATGGCCTGTCGACCGGTGCTGGGGGTCATTGACCCGGTTGATGCGCACGCCGGCGGGAAAACTGGCGCCAGTCTTGCGCAGGATCGGCAGTTCGTCATGCCAGTTGCCTTTTTCGATCAAGGCAAGATTCAGGTCTTCTGTTTGTGCCGCACAACTGTCGTCAAGCAAGCTGAAAACCGTATGACCGAGCAATTCGAAGGCCTCGTAGCCGGTCATTTTTGTCGTGGCGGGGTTGATCGAGATAATGCGCTGAGCCTCGTCGGTCAGGACGATGCCTGCCGGCGTGTGGGTGAATACCATTTGCGCCAGTTGTTCGCGTTCTGCACTGGCATGCTGCTCGCTGATATCGGTATAGACAATGACCAATCCAGCTTGCCGTGAGTCAATGGCCAGTGGTTCGCCATGTACCAGATAGGTCCGTTGGGACCCCAGTTTCTGTTCAACGCTGAAGGGCTGGCTGCTGCTGGCGTATTGACGTTGCCGCGTGATGTGCTTGTCGGCATCGCCAGGGCCGAAGTCGCCGCGCATTGCCGGGATACGATAAATATCGTCGAAATGTGCGCCATCGAATACGGCGTGGATGGGCAGAGACAAAATCTCGATGAAACGGCGGTTCCACACGCGCAGGCGCAATTGCTCATCGAAGACGCAAATGCCTTGCGGCATGCTGGCCAGAACGGCCTGCAGGTAGGCCTTTGGGCGTCGAGACTCGTTGGAAGCGGAAGGTTGGGCCGGCGAATTCAATTCAGCGTTTTTCGCGTTTTTGGTGCAATCTGGCAATGATAGCCCAGCCCGGGCCGGCTGCGGTACTGAAATTCGCCTGCAGCGTGATCACCAAAAAAGCCGGAGGGGGTCGAGCAAGCATGGATACCTTCCGGTGCGTGTTTCATCGATAATAGTGCCGATGAATCTGCCACGCTTTTACTGCCGAGAAGCCCTCTCTTCGGGGGCTCACGTTGAACTGCCCGAGCCGGTTGCGCGTCACGCTGTCCGCGTTTTGCGTTTGCCTCCCGGTGCGCCCATGGTGCTGTTTGACGGACGAGGTGGGGAATATCCGGCCCACATTCAGCGAATTGAGCGCGACCGTGTGTTGGTCGAGCTGGGTGCCTGGCACGATAGCGAATGTGAATCGCCGCTGGCGGTGACACTGGTGCAGGCAATTCAGGCCGGTGACAAGATGGATTTCACCATCCAGAAATCAGTCGAGCTTGGCGTGCGGGACATTGTTCCCGTGGAAAGCCGCCGTAGCGTGCTGCGTCTGGCTGGCGAGCGGGCAGCCAAGCGCGTGGCCCACTGGCAGGGTGTGGTGGCGTCGGCCTGCGAACAGTGCGGCCGTAACCAGGTCCCCCTCGTGGCGCCTCTGGAAAAACTTGAAAATTGGCTGGCGCGTCCGGCGGATGGGGTCATGCGGCTGATGCTGGCACCGGATGCAGATGACACCCTGGCGGATATCGAACTGACGGGTCCGGTGCAATTGCTGATTGGCGCCGAAGGCGGGCTGGACCCGCTGGAAGTGATTGCTGCCCGTCAGGCCGGTTTTCGCGGGGTGCGGATGGGGCCGCGTATTTTGCGGACAGAAACTGCGGGTATTGCGGCACTGGCTGCGCTGCAGGCCTTATGGGGCGATTTCAGGAGAGGGGCGGGCAATGTTTGAATCGGCAGAGTTGGGGCATACGATCGACAAGGAAACCTTCAAGCGGGAGGTGCCGAAGCTTCGCGCTGCCTTGCTCGATGCGCAATACGACATGCTGGAAAAGCGCGAATTCCCTGTTGTCATCCTGATTTCAGGGGTCGACGGCAGCGGCAAGGGAGAAACCATCAACCTGCTGTATTCGTGGATGGACCCGCGCCATATTTCTACCCTCGCTTTTTCCGAGCCGACCGACGAGGAGCGTGCCCGGCCGCCCATGTGGCGCTATTGGCGTGCTCTCCCGCCGAAGGGCAAAGTGGGCATTTTCGCCGGCTCCTGGTACTCGCAGCCGATTACTGATCGCATCAACGGCACCATGCGCCGTGCTGATCTGGATGAGCGTCTGGACGACATCAATCGCTTCGAAACCATGTTGGTTAACGAAGGCGCATTGGTGCTGAAGTTCTGGTTTCATTTGTCTGAGGCCGGCCAGAAAAAACGTCTGAAGGCCCTGGAAAAGGACCCGCATACGGCCTGGCGGGTGACCAAGGAGAGCTACGAACGTCTCAAAACCTATGACAAGCTGCAGGATGTGGCCGGGCATGTGTTGCGAGTGACCAATACAGCGCATGCCCCCTGGATCATCGTTGAAGGTACGGATGACCTGTACCGCTCGTTGACGGTCGGCCGCATCGTGCTTGATGCCATGAGGCGTCATCTGGCAAAGGAAGGCGTGCAGCGCGTTCCTGTGGCCCCACCGATTGTTCACCCGATCGACCGCAAGACTGTGTTGAGTGAACTGGACCTGACGCAAAAACTGAGCAAAAAGGATTATGAAGCGCAGTTGTCCTTGTACCAGGCGCGTTTGTCGGAACTGGTCCGGGATCCTGCTTTTGTCGGCAAGCGCTCGCTGGTGCTGGTGTTCGAAGGTTCGGATGCGGCTGGCAAGGGGGGCAGCATCCGGCGGGTTGGTGCCTCGATGGATGCCCGGCAATACCAGATTGTCCCGATTGCTGCACCGACCGAGGAAGAGCGGGCGCAACCCTATCTTTGGCGTTTCTGGCGGCACCTGCCACGCACAGGGCGCGCCACCATTTTTGATCGTTCGTGGTACGGGCGCGTGCTGGTCGAACGGGTCGAGGGCTTTTGTGCCGAGGCCGACTGGTTGCGGGCTTACGCAGAAATCAACGACTTCGAGCACCAGATGGTCGATGCCGGCGCCGTGGTGATCAAGTTCTGGCTGCAGATTTCGGCCAACGAACAGCTGCGTCGCTTCAAGGAACGTCAGGACACCGAGTTCAAACGCTTCAAAATCACCGAAGAGGATTGGCGTAACCGCGAGAAATGGGATGATTACGTCACAGCGGTGTGTGACATGGTCGACCGAACCTCGACGGGTCTGGCGCCGTGGACCTTGGTCGAGGCCAACGACAAGAATTTTGCACGGGTGAAAGTGTTGAAAACCATTTGTGAGCGCCTCGAAAAGGCGATCAAGGACGACGGGAAAAAATCCTGAGATGAGCGATACCCCATACGACGAACATTTTGTTTCCTGGTTCCGGGCGGTTACCCCCTACATCAATGCCTTTCGCGGCAAGACCTTCGTCATTGCCTTCGGTGGCAAGGCGATTGCCAGCGAATTCATCAAGACCCTGGCCTACGATGTGAACCTGCTGGCCAGTCTCGGCATCCGGCTGGTGCTGGTGCATGGCGCGCGACCGCAGATCGAAGAGGAATTGCGCGAAAAGAATATCGAGTCGAAATATCACCGTGGCTACCGGGTGACCGATGCCGCGACGCTCGATTGTGTGCTTGATGCCGTGGGCAGTGTCTATCTCGAAATTGAAGCCATGCTGTCGCAGGGTTTGCCAAATACCCCCATGGCCAATAGCCGTATCCGGGTGATCGG
>CALAGF010000194.1 GCA_937892345.1 uncultured Rhodocyclaceae bacterium
AAGCCCAACCACGATGTACCAACTCCGCAACTTTCTGACCGATTCGCGATTCCTGTCCTTCATTGGCGTGGCCGCCGTCGCTACATTTTTTTTCCTGGGGGCCAAAACGCTCCAGATAGCCATGCTTTGGGCGGCGATGGCCAGCCTGGCAATCCTGATCCTGTGGGGAAGCGTGTGGTTCTACCGCCGCAGAAAGTCCCGCCGGGCCAGTGAGGCAATCGGCTCGATGCTCGAACAGCAGGCGGATACGGCAGTCAGGCGCGGCAGCGTTTCGACGGCCGAGATACAGGCACTCAGACAGCGTATGCAGGAAGCGGTCAAGACCATCAAGACATCGAAGCTTGGCCAGACGTCGGGTGCCGAAGCACTGTATGAATTACCCTGGTACATGACCATTGGCAACCCGGCGGCCGGCAAGAGCACTGCCGTCGTCAATTCAGGTTTGAAGTTTCCGTTCGATGATGGTGGCGATGCCATCATCAAGGGGATAGGCGGTACCCGTAACTGCGACTGGTTCTTCACGACCGAAGGTATCCTCCTCGACACGGCCGGGCGTTATTCAGTCCACGAGGAAGATCGCGAGGAATGGCTCGGTTTTCTTGGTTTGTTGAAAAAGTACCGGCCACGGGCGCCCATCAACGGCATCATCGTGACCGTGAGCATTGGCGAGTTGATGGGCAATTCGCCCAGTTTCGCGATCAATTTGGCCAAGAGCCTGCGTCAGCGCGTACAGGAGTTGACCGAGAAGCTGGAGGTGTTTGCGCCGGTCTACGTGCTTTTCACCAAGGTCGACCTGATTCCGGGTTTCCATGAATTTTTCCTCGATCTCGACTGGAATGAGCGCGACCGGGTGTGGGGGGCGACGATTCCCTATGAGCAGGCCGGTGGCAACGAACTGATCGCCCTGTTCGATCGGCATTTCGACGAACTCTACGAAGGCTTGCGCGCCATGAGTGTGGCGCAGATGTCCCGCCTGCAGGGCGAGGCGACGCCGCCGGGGCTGCTTACATTCCCAGCCGAGTTTGCCTCGATCAAGCCGGCGTTGCGCGCGTTCATCGCTACCTTGTTCGAGGACAACCCCTTCCAGTTCAAGCCCATCTTCCGCGGTTTCTACATCACCTCGGCGATCCAGAGCAACGACATCAAACCGGTGACCAACGACCGCATCCTGCGCAAGTTCTCGCTGCACGG
>CALAGF010000195.1 GCA_937892345.1 uncultured Rhodocyclaceae bacterium
CGGTGGCGGCCAGTTCGGCCAGGGCCGGAGCGGCGTCGTGGATCGGGTTACGGCCTTTTTCGGGATAGGCGATATGGCACTGGATGCCTTTCACCGTCAGCACGCCGGACAGCGAGCCGCGGCGACCGTTCTTGATCATGTCGCCGAGGGTGTCGACCGAGGTCGGTTCGCCGATGATGCAGAAATCGATGCTTTCGCCGCGTGCCTTCAGGGCTTCGACGATGGCGACGGTGCCGTCGGTGGCGTCGCCTTCTTCATCGGAGGTGAGCAGGAAGCCGAGCGAGCCGGGAAATTCAGGGTGAGCGGCGAGAAAGGCTTCGACTGCCGTGACCGACGCGGCCAGCGAGGATTTCATGTCGGCCGTGCCGCGGCCGTAGAGCATGCCGTCGCGGATTTCCGGCGCGAAGGGGGGCGAGGTCCATTTGTCGAGCGGGCCGGTGGGAACGACGTCGGTGTGGCCGGCAAAAACGAATAGCGGTGCCTGGGTGCCACGGCGGGCCCACAGGTTGGTGACGCCGTTGCGGTTGATGTATTCGAGCGTGAAGCCCAGTGGCGCCAGGCGAGCACCGATGATGTCCATGCAACCGCCATCTTCGGGCGTGACGGAGTGACAGGCGATGATCTGTTTCGCCAGTTCGAGCGTGTGGTCAGTCATTACGAGGTTTCTTCGTCGTGATCGGCGAGGCTGAGCGTGAATTCCTTGAAGGAAGCGCCGCCGGCGTTGGTTGAGTCGAAATCGAGGCTGATGTCCGGCTTTTTCTCTTCCTTGGTGCCGGCCGAGAATTCCGAGTTGTTGATCAGCCAGGAGAGGTTGGTCGGCGAATCGGCATTGGCCAATGCTTCGTCCAGCGTGATGACGCCTTCGTGATAGAGGCGGAACAGATCTTGTTCGAAAGTCTGCGATCCCGGCGCCAGCGTTTGCTCCATCGCATCCTTGATCGACTGGACTTCCCCGCGTTCGATCAGTTCGCTGATATGCCGCGTGTTGAGCATGATTTCGCAGGTGGGAATCCGCTTGCCATCCGGGTTGCGAACCAGTCGCTGCGAGACGACCGCACGCAAGGCAACCGAGAGATCGAGGAAAAGCGCCGGCCGGTTTTCCATCGGGAAGAAACTGATGATCCGGTTCAGCGCGTGGTAAGAGTTGTTGGCGTGCAAGGTGGCCAGGCATAGATGCCCGGTTTGGGCGTAGGAAATTGCCGCTTGCATGGTATCGCAATCACGGATTTCACCAATCAGGATGCAATCCGGTGCCTGACGCATGGCATTTTTCAGCGCACTGTGCCAATCCGCAGTATCCATGCCGATTTCACGCTGGTTCACCACCGATTTCTTGTGTTTGAACAGGAACTCAATCGGGTCTTCAACCGTCAGGATGTGGCCGGTGCGCGTGGCATTGCGATGGTCGAGCATGGAGGCAATGGTGGTGGATTTGCCGGAGCCGGTTGCCCCCACAATCAAGACCAGGCCGCGTTTTTCCATGATCAGGTCAGCCAGCACATGAG
The DNA here is from genome assembly GCA_937892345.1 of uncultured Rhodocyclaceae bacterium. Classification (GTDB taxonomy): domain Bacteria; phylum Pseudomonadota; class Gammaproteobacteria; order Burkholderiales; family Rhodocyclaceae; genus Azonexus. Next base: position 1,506 of record CALAGF010000195.1, read on the forward strand.
GCAAGCCAAGGGAATCCAGCGGAGGAATGTTGCCGAGTACAAAGCGGATCACAATCCCGATCGAGCCCCGCTGGCGAAAGATGTTGACCCGGAAGTTGCCCACTTGCGGTACGCCGAACGAGAGATTCATCTCGTTATTGGCTTCGAAGACTCTTGCCTGATCCGGCGACATCAGTTCGTAAGCAATTTTCTCGATCATGTCGGGTAACATGATCTGCTGATTCACAGGCATGGTGTTGCCCTGAATCTTGATGTGGATGGTCGTGCCAGCGGAAATGAAAATATCCGAGGCCTGCTTTTCCGACATCAGCTGGAACAGTTTGTCGAGGATCATGGCAAGGACTTCGTGAGATGAAACTTAGGCGCGCAACAGTTCGTTGATGCTGGTTTTGGAACGGGTCTGGGCGTCGACCTTCTTGACGATGATGGCCGCGTACAGGCTGTACTTGCCACCGTCCTTGGGCAGGTTTCCACTGATGACCACAGAGCCCGGTGGAATCTTGCCGTAGGTGATTTCACCGGTTTCGCGATCATAGATCGGGGTGCTTTGGCCGATGTAGACACCCATCGAAATGACCGAGTTTTCGCCAACCACAACGCCTTCGACCACTTCCGAGCGGGCACCGATGAAACAGTTGTCTTCAATGATGACCGGGCCGGCCTGAATCGGCTCCAGCACGCCACCAATACCGACACCGCCGGAGAGATGAACGTTTTTGCCGATTTGGGCGCAAGAACCGACGGTGGCCCAGGCGTCAACCATGGTGCCTTCATCAACGTAGGCGCCAATATTCACGAAGGAGGGCATCAGGACGGCATTCTTGGCGATGAACGATCCCTTGCGGGCAAAGGCGCCCGGCACAACGCGGAAGCCGCCCGCCTTGAACTGTTCTTCAGTCCAGCCCTGGAACTTGGTATCGACCTTGTCGTAGAAGCGCACATCCCCAGCTTCCTGAACACGGTTGTCGCGGGTGCGGAAGGAGAGCAGCACCGCCTTCTTGGCCCACTGGTTGACGATCCATTCACCATTGATCTTTTCGGCAACGCGCAGCTTGCCGCTGTCCAGATCGCCGATCACGGATTCGATGATCTTGATGGCGTCGGCGGATTGGGTGGTCAGTTCAGTGCGGCGTTCCCAGAGTTCGTCGATGGTGGCTTGCAGCGGATGGGTCATGAGTTTTCTCTCTGATTTAAAGTTGTTGGGCGAATTGGCGGATGCGTTGCGTGGCGTCCAGGCATTCCGTCAGCGAAGCGACCAGTGCGATCCGAACAAAATTGGCGCCGGGATTGATGCCGCCGACTTCGCGGCCAAGGAAGCTGCCAGGCAGAACCACGACATTATAGTGTTCGAGCAGACCGCGAGCGAATTCAGTGTCGGCAATCGGCGTTTTTGCCCACAGGTAAAAGCTGGCATCCGGCATCCCGGTGCCGAGCACTTCACCGATCAGGGGTGTACAGGCGGCAAATTTTTCGCGGTACTGATCGCGGTTGTCGAGGACATGGGCTTCGTCGTTCCAGGCGGCGATGGAGGCCGTTTGTACTGGTGGCGCCATGGCGCAGCCGTGATAGGTGCGGTACAGCAGGAATTTTTTCAGGATTTTTTCGTCCCCAGCCACGAAACCGGAGCGCATGCCCGGTACGTTGGAGCGTTTGGAGAGGCTGGAGAACATGACGAGGCGTTCATTCGTGCGACCAAGCAGCTTGGCCGCCTGTAGCCCGCCGATGGGTGGATTGGCCTCGTCGAAATAGATTTCCGAATAACACTCGTCAGACGCAATGATGAAGCCGTATTTGTCGGAGAGATCGAAGAGTGTCTTCCAGTCGGCCAGCGACAGTACCTTGCCGGTCGGGTTGCCCGGCGAGCAAACGTAGAACAACTGAACGCGCGACCAGGCCTCTTCGGAAAGCGCCGAAAAATCGAAGGCAAAATCATTGTCGGGCAGATTGTTCAGGAAGCGCGGCTCGGCGCCGGCCAGATAGGCCGCCCCTTCGTAAATCTGGTAGAAGGGATTGGGGCTGACGACAATCGGGACATGGCCGCGGCTGGGATCAATGACCGTTTGCGCAAATGAGAAAAGTGCTTCCCGCGAGCCGTTGACCGGAAGAATCTCCGTTTCAGGATTCAGGGTCAGGCCGTAGCGACGATCACACCAGGCGGCGATGGCCTGGCGCAGTGCCGGAACGCCTTGTGTTGTCGGGTAGTTGGCCAGTCCTTTCAGACCGTTGGCCAGCGCATCCATGATGAATTGCGGCGTGGCGTGCTGCGGTTCACCGATGGAGAGCTTGATTTCCTGGTATTGGGGGTTTGGCGTAACGCCGGCAAACAGGGCGCGCAGCTTTTCAAAAGGGTAGGGCTGTAGTTGGGCGAGATGCGGATTCACGTCAATCTGGCTGAATGGGATAAAGGACGAATTATCGCCGAAAAATCGGAAATTCCCGGCGTTGACCGGAGGAAGCTTGTATCCGCTTGCACAAGTGCGCTTTGCCTTGTCTGGCCAACAGGTCGGGGGGATACTGGAAGCTCGTGAACGATGGGAGAGAGATCATGACCAATCAACAGATTCGTACAGCGATTCGTTCGGGCTGGCCGTTTTTCGGCGTTAGCCGTCAGGGGCAGGTGATGGTGCGCTACGTGCCATTCGGGCCGGTGTTCCGGTGGAAGGGTAACCAGATGATTCCGACGCCGCTGCAAGGTGAAGATTTGCTGTGGTGGCTTCAGGCCAGCGACGAGGACGTCGACGCCGGTTGATATCAAGGGCGTGGCCGTGGCTCGAATTTGAAGCGTTGCGCCAGGTCGACCGTAGCAAGCCTGCCAATTTTCAGGCCCTGCCAGAAAACGCAGGCCGCACCGCCATCCATCAATGCTTCAAAGACCGTATCGGCGACAGCTTGTCCGTCGGCAGTGGTGCATTCGCCGATCAGGCCAGCCAGTTCGCGGTCATCGAGCAGGCCGATCCCGAGCGGGGTTTCGATCAGGAAACGACCGGTTTCGTCGATGAAAACGCCAATTGCAGCGCCGACTGACTGGCCGGTGTGGGCGACGAATTCCCCTGCTTCGCGGCGAAAAATCCACGGCGTGCAGGCAAGGTCAACATAAACGCGTTGCGGGCCGTTCTGGACGAACCAGCGACCTGATGCCTCCGAACCGTACTGACGGTTCATGAAGTCGATCAGGCCGCGGTGCGTGACACGCTCACCCTGCAGGCGCCAATCGCCCCGCATGTCGAGCGAAAGCCACTCGTAGCAGGCGGGGACGTTGGGCCATTTGGCGATCGCACCGAGGTCCAACTTAATCCTCGTAAGCCGACATCGGCGGACAGGCACAGTTCAGGTTGCGGTCGCCATACACATCGTCGATGCGATTGACGCTCGGCCAGAACTTGTTGGCCTTGACCCAGGCCAGCGGGAAAACGGCTTCCTCGCGGCTGTAGGGACGAGTCCATTCACCTTCAATCACATCCGCTTGCGAATGCGGTGCATTTTTGAGCGGATTGTTGTCGGCGGGCAAATCACCCGATTCAATACGGCGGATTTCCTGGCGAATCGCGATCATTGCGGCAATGAAGCGATCCAGTTCAGCCTTGGACTCAGATTCAGTCGGCTCGACCATGATGGTGCCAGCCACAGGGAAAGAGACCGTTGGTGCATGGAAACCGTAGTCCATCAAGCGCTTGGCGATGTCGATTTCAGCGATACCGGTCGACGCCTTGATCGGGCGAATATCCAGAATGCACTCATGCGCGACACGGCCATTGCTGCCGACGTAGAGCACCGGGTAGTGATCCTTGAGTCGGGTGGCGACATAGTTGGCGTTGAGGATGGCGACTTGCGTGGCCTTCTTGACGCCGGCGCCGCCGAGCATGGCGAGGTACATCCAGGAAATCGGCAGGATCGAGGCCGAGCCGAAGGGCGCGGCGGAAACCGCACCCTGACCGGCATGCGGGCCATCGATTGCAGCGACTGCGTGGTTGGCCATGAACGGTGCCAGATGCGCCTTGAGGCCGATCGGGCCCATGCCCGGTCCGCCGCCGCCGTGCGGGATGGCGAAGGTCTTGTGCAGGTTCATGTGGCTGACGTCGGCACCGATGAAGCCGGGCGAGGTCAGGCCGACCTGGGCGTTGAGGTTGGCGCCGTCCATGTACACCTGGCCGCCGTTGGCATGAACGATGGCGCAAATATCCTTGACCGCTTCCTCGAACACGCCGTGGGTGGACGGGTAGGTGATCATCAGGCAGGCGAGGTCGTCCTTGTGGGCTTCGGCCTTGGCCTTGAGGTCTGTGACGTCCACGTTGCCGTTGTCGTCGCAGTCAACGACAACCACCTTCATGTTGCACATCTGGGCCGTGGCCGGGTTGGTGCCGTGTGCAGACTTGGGAATCAGGCAGACATTGCGGTGGGTATCGCCACGGCTGGCGTGGTAGCGGGCAATGGCGACCAGACCCGCGTATTCGCCCTGGGCGCCGGAGTTCGGTTGCATGCAGATGGCATCAAAACCGGTAACGATCTTCAGCCAGTCGGTCAGGCTGGCGATCATTTCGTGGTAGCCAATGACTTGGTCGCGCGGCGCGAACGGGTGAATGCCGCCAAATTCCGGCCAGGTGACCGGGATCATTTCGCTGGTCGCGTTCAGCTTCATGGTG
>CALAGF010000196.1 GCA_937892345.1 uncultured Rhodocyclaceae bacterium
CTGAATCCTTTGGCCTGCCGGGAACCGAAGGCGCACTGATCGCCGGCGTCGTGCGTGGCAGCCCGGCTGACCGTGCAGGCATCAAGCCGGGGGATATCCTGCTCGAAGTCAGTGGTCATGCCGTCACGGACCCGCAAGTGATGCTGGATCTTATCGCCAGCCTCAAACCCGGCGAAAAGGCCAGTTTCCGCCTGCGCCGTGACCGGGAAATCCTAGAACTGGGTTTGCTTATCGGCAAACGCCCAGCCCAACGCAGCGAATAGGAAAAGACCTTTCATGTGCCAGCTGCTCGGCATGAACTGCAATGTCCCTACCGACATCTGCTTCTCCTTTTCAGGATTTCAGGCACGCGGCGGGGCAACGGATGTCCATTCCGATGGCTGGGGTATTGCATTTTTCGAAGGGGCCGGCTGCCGGCTTTTTCTTGACCCCCAGCCCTCGTGCTCATCGCCTGTGGCCGAACTGGTCAGCCATTACCCGATCCGCTCCAAAAACGTCATCGCTCACATTCGCAAGGCAACGCAGGGGGCCATCGGCCTGGAAAACACCCACCCGTTCATGCGCGAACTTTGGGGGCATTACTGGATTTTCGCCCACAACGGCAACCTGATCGACTTCGCCCCTGCGCTGGATGGCAGCTTTTCTCCGGTCGGCAGGACCGATAGTGAGCGAGCATTTTGTTGGTTACTGCAGGAAATCCGGCGTCAATTTGGGCTATCCATGCCGGAAGAAGGCGTGCTTTTTGAAGCGCTACACCAGTTGACCCTTGAAGTCAGCAAGCACGGAGAATTCAACTTCCTGCTATCCAACGGTGACTCATTGTTTGCCCACGCCTCAACCCGCCTGAGCTACATCATCCGGCAAGCACCGTTTGCCAAGGCGCATCTGACGGATCAGGACGTGACCGTGGATTTCAGTGAAGTGACCACGGATCTCGATCGCGTTGCGGTGATTGCCACCTTGCCGCTCACCGACAACGAGGCTTGGCAAACGATGGATGCCGGCACCCTCTGGCAATTCAGGGAAGGCAGTGTCGTCCTGCAACGCCCGACACGCCCCGGGCCAGTACGAAAAGTGCCGGCCGGCTAAGGCTTCCAGTCGCTCTTGATGCTCTCGAAAGAGGCGGCCGCCTGATCAAGCTCCTCGTCCATTTTCGAAGAATGCGCAGCGTCGACCGCAGCAGCATCGACTTCGGCACGAGTCTCGGATTTTGATACCAGTCTGGCAGCGAGAATGCCCAGTTCGTACAGCAAGCACATCGGTATTGCCAAGGCCAGTTGGGAGACCACATCCGGTGGCGTCACCACTGCAGCCACGACGAAGGCTGCAACAATGAAATAGGATCGCCATTCCCTGAGCTTTTCCACCGAGACCACGCCCAGCTTGACCAGAACAACAAGGGCAACCGGGACCTCAAAAGCCAGCCCGAAAGCCATGAACATCGTCATCACGAAGGACAGATACGCTTCGATATCCGGTGCGGGCGTAATACTCTTCGGGGCAAAATTTGCAATGAAGTGAAAGACCTGCCCGAAGACAAAGAAATAACAGAACGCCATCCCCATGATGAAGAGGACCGTACTTGAAATGATGATCGGGATACCCAAACGCCGCTCATGTGCATACAAGCCAGGCGACACGAATCCCCAGGCCTGAAAGAGGACAAAGGGCAATGCCAGCACGAAAGCCAGCATCCCGGTCACCTTCAACGGCACCATGAAGGGCGTAATCACCCCAATCGCGACCATCTTGGTACCTTCCGGCAAGGCAGCGGTCAACGGTGCTGCCAGAAGGTCATAAATCACGCCGGGGCCGGGATAGATTGCCAGCGCACCGAACACGATGGCAATCGCAATCAGGCTGCGCAGCAAGCGATCGCGCAATTCGACCAGATGCGAGATAAAGGACTCTTCCTGCGAGGTATCGCTCATGTCGCGCTCTTGTTCGTCGTGTCGTCAGCCAGAGACTGACGCACGGCTTCGGGCTGCACCGGGCCGATTTCGCTGGCCACATCGCGCACACCGGACTCAAGTCCGGCGACCGCTTCCTGCAATGGCGTTCCGAGATCACTCCGGGCCGTATCGAATTCCTTGCGAATCGAGGATTCCATTTCGCGTGCAGATTCCGACACCTGGGATTGCAGTTTCTTGAGCTCGTCCAGCTGTATTTCGCGGTTGATATCTGATTTGACATCATGGACGTAGCGCTGCGCGCGCCCGAGCAAATGCCCGACCGTGCGCGCCACCTTGGGAAGACGTTCCGGACCGATGACCAGCAGGGCCACGATCCCGATCACCATCAATTCTGAAAAGCCGATATCAAACATAGGGCGTCAGCCGCCAATGCGGACCGCAACGGTCTGCGCAAAGGATCAGGACTTGGTTTTCTCCCGGACTTCGACGTCGATGGTCTGGCCAGAAACCTGCTGGGCGGGTTGCGCAGCATCTGCCGGCTTGCTGTCGGCGCTGGCTTCCTTCATGCCATCCTTGAAGCCCTTGACCGCACCGCCGAGATCCTGACCGACATTGCGCAATTTCTTGGTACCGAAAACGAGCATCACAATGACCAGTACGATCAACCAATGCCAAATGGAAAAAGAACCCATGAAAATCTCTCCTAAACGCGTTTGAGCATGGGGCCGACCGGCTCCGGACCACCCACGATGTGCATGTGCAGGTGCGGGACTTCCTGTTGCCCGATCACCCCTGTGTTGATGATGGCCCGAAAACCGTCCGGGCTGCCCTGTTCGACAGCAATTTCGTTGGCCTTGACCAGCATCTGCCCGAGCACTTCTGCATCTTCCGGCGTAACCGAAGCCAGGGAAGTAATATGCTTTTTCGGGATCACGAGGATGTGGACCGGGCGTGCAGGCTGGATATCCTTGAACGCCAGTACCATTTGGTCTTCATAGACTTTTTGCGAAGGGATGGTTCCGGCAACGATGCGGCAGAACAGGCAGTCGCTCACTTGTTCCCCCGGGCGGCCTTTTCGTCAATACCCGAGATGCCTTCACGACGACGCATTTCCTGCGACACGTCCTCGATGGACAAACCGTAGAACGCGAGCAGGACCAGCACGTGATAAATCACGTCCGTCGACTCCCAGACAACCTTGAGGCGTTTGCCCTCTTTCCCGGCCATGATCAGCTCGGCGCACTCTTCGCCGATCTTCTTCAGGATCGAGTCCGGGCCTTCGGAAAAGAGCTTGGCGGTATAGGACTTTTCCGGATCGGCATTCCGGCGCGAGGCCAGGGTTTCCGACAAGCGGTGCAGAATGTCATGCGTGCTCATTTGTAGATTTCCTTCGGGTCTTTCAAAACCGGATCAGCGGGAACCCAGCGCTCCCCCTGCAATTCGTTGAAAAAACAGCTTTTTCGACCAGTGTGACAGGCAATGCCACCCACTTGTTCAATATTCAGCAACAGGACGTCGCCATCGCAATCGGTACGAATCGATTTCACTTTCTGAAAGTGACCGGACTCTTCACCTTTGCGCCAAAGACGCTTCCTGGAACGTGACCAGTATACCGCGTTGCCGCTGGCCACTGTTTCGCACAAGGCGTCGCGATTCATGAAAGCGAACATCACGACCTGACCGGAAGCATCCTGGGCAATTGCCGGCATCATCCCGTCAGCGTCCCACTTGAGCGCATCCAGCCAGTTGAGCGCGTTATCGAGATCGGCCATCAGAGACGGACTTCGATGCCGCGGGCCGCCATGTACTCCTTGGCCTGGCGTACGGTGTATTCGCCGAAATGGAAAATGGAGGCTGCCAGTACGGCGTCGGCACGCCCCTCGCTCACACCATCGGCAAGATGCTGCAGGTTGCCAACGCCCCCGGATGCAATGACCGGAATCCGGACTGCATCAGAAACTGCGCGGGTCAAGGGCAAATCAAAGCCGTTTTTGGTGCCGTCACGATCCATGCTGGTCAGCAAAATTTCTCCGGCGCCCAGCATTTCCACCTTTTTGGCCCAGTCGACCGCATCAAGTCCCGTGTCGTTACGGCCACCATGGGTAAATACGTGCCATTTGCCTGGTGCGACCTGCTTGGCGTCGATTGCCACAACGATGCACTGCGAGCCCACTTTACTCGATGCATCGAAGACCAGATCCGGGTTCTGCACCGCGGCCGTGTTCATTGAAACCTTGTCAGCACCGGCATTGAGCAAACGACGGACATCTTCAACCTTGCGCACGCCGCCACCAACGGTCAAGGGAATGAAGACCTGCTCGGCACAGGCTTCGACGATATGCAGGATGATGTCGCGCTGGTCGGACGACGCGGTGATATCGAGGAAGGTTACCTCATCGGCGCCCTGCTCGTTGTAGCGACGGGCGATTTCGATCGGGTCACCGGCATCGCGCAACCCGACGAAATTGGTCCCCTTGACGACACGGCCAGCCGTGACATCAAGACAGGGAATGATCCGTTTGGCGAGCATCAGGCGCCCGCTTTGGGCGACAACTCGTCGGCGAGCTTCTGGGCTGCCGCGAAGTCGAGCGAACCGTCGTAGATGGCTCGCCCGGCGATGGTGCCGACAACGCCCTCGCCCTCGACCGCACACAGCGCCTTGATGTCGTCGAAATTGGACAGCCCGCCGGAGGCGATGACCGGAATGGTCAGCGCCTGCGCCAGGCGCACGGTGGCCTCGATGTTGATGCCGGACAGCATGCCGTCACGGCCGATATCGGTGTAGATGATCGACTCGACACCATAGTCCTCGTACTTCTTCCCGAGATCGACGACATCGTGGCCGGTCAGCTTCGACCAGCCATCAGTCGCCACCTTGCCTTCCTTGGCATCGAGGCCGACGATGATGTGACCGGGAAAAGCGACGCAGGCATCGTGCAGGAAACCGGGGTTCTTGACCGCTGCAGTGCCGATGATCACGTAGCTCAAACCGCCGTCCAGGCAGGCTTCGATGGTATCGAGATCGCGAATGCCGCCGCCCAGCTGGACGGGGATTTCATCGCCGACTTCAGCCAGGATGGCCTTGATCGCCGCCGCGTTTTTCGGTTTGCCGGCAAAGGCCCCGTTCAGGTCGACCAGATGCAGGCGGCGGGCGCCTTGGGCAAGCCAGTGACGAGCCTGTTCAGCCGGGCTTTCGGAAAAAACAGTGGCCTGTTCCATCAGGCCCTGCTTCAAACGGACGCACTGGCCGTCCTTCAGGTCAATCGCAGGAATAATCAGCATGGGAGTCTAGGAGAATAAATTCGACGAAAGCGAATCAAGGGTGCCACTCGACAAAGTTCTTGAGCAGTTGCAGACCGTCGCGGGCGCTTTTCTCGGGGTGGAATTGAACCGCGAAGATATTATCCCGCCCCACTGCACAGGTAAAGGGGACACCATATTCGCAGGTGCCAGTCACCAGTGCCGGATCGGCGGGTTGCACAAAGTAGCTGTGCACAAAATAAAAACGGGCGCCATCGGCAATGCCGTTCCACAAGGCATGCGGCGCTTGGCGCACGGTGTTCCAGCCCATGTGCGGCACTTTCAGGCGCTCGCCGGTGGACTGCCGCATTTTCTCATCCGGAAAGCGAACGACATTGCCGGGAAAAACGCCGAGTGCCGGCACATTGCCTTCATCGCTGTGCTGAAAAAGCATCTGCTCGCCGACACAGATACCGAGAAAGGGTTTGTCCTGAGCCGCCTGCATGACAGCGGCCCGCAGACCGCGCGCATCGAGTTCGCGCATGCAGTCCGGCATTGCCCCCTGACCAGGAAATACGACACGCCCGGCGGCCGCCACTACGGCCGGATCGGCGGTCACGACAACCGGCTTGCCGCCGGCGACGTGCTCCAGCGCCTTCGACACCGAACGCAGATTACCCATGCCGTAGTCGATGACGGCAATGGTGTCCACAGCGGATTCGGGGCTGCGCCCTGCTCAGGCTTTTTTGAGGAAGCAGGCCTTCAGCATGAAGCCGCCTTGGTCGGTTTTGCAGTCCACCTCATGGTCGCCCGCGCCTTGCGGTAAGCGGATGCTTTTGACCTTGGTGCCCTTCTTGAGCACGATGGACGAGCCCTTGACCTTCAAATCTTTGATCAAGATCACCGCGTCGCCGTCGGCCAGCGGGTTGCCATTCGCATCACGTACGGCATCGCGCACGATGCCGTCGCCTGCATCGGCGTCGGTGTCTG
>CALAGF010000197.1 GCA_937892345.1 uncultured Rhodocyclaceae bacterium
TGTGCTCTTCCGATCTCGTAAAACGCAGGGCCTTATGCAGCAATTGTCCGGTCAACGGGTCAAAAAACTGCAAATTCTCGATTTCGTCGTCAAAGAGAGAAATCCGGATTGCATGCTCAGCATGCTCGGCCGGAAAAATATCAATCACATCTCCGCGAACCCGGAAGATGCCGCGATGGAAATCCATATCGTTGCGTTCGTACTGCATGTCGGTAAGGCGCTTAACGATATCGCGTTGATCCATACGGTCACCGACCCGCATGGTCAGGATCATGTTGTGATATTCGTCGCGGTCGCCAATACCGTAAATACACGACACCGTGGCCACGATCACCACATCGCGCCGCTCGATCAGGCTTTTGGTCGCCGACAGCCGCATCTGCTCGATGTGGTCGTTGATTGAGCTGTCCTTTTCAATGAACAGGTCACGTGATGGCACATAGGCTTCCGGCTGGTAATAGTCGTAATACGAGACAAAATACTCGACGGCATTTTCAGGAAAAAATTCCTTGAATTCGGAGTACAGCTGAGCCGCCAGTGTCTTGTTAGGTGCCAGTACCAGTGCCGGTCGACCGGTCCGCGCAATGACATTGGCCATCGTGTAGGTCTTCCCCGAGCCGGTTACGCCGAGCAAGGTCTGGAAAGACAACCCGTCCTCAACACCCTCGGTCAACAGGTCAATGGCTGCCGGCTGATCACCGGCCGGCGGAAAGGGTTGATGCAAACGATACGGACTTCCCTCGAAAGAGACGACGGGAATACTGCTGCGGGATTCGCTCATGTTAGAATTTTTCGGTTTCACAACGTGCAGCACAGTGCTGCATGTTCATCATTCGTATTATTCCACGGAGTTCTTATGTCCTCTTCGATCTTCGCTGCGGTGGAAATGGCCCCGCGCGATCCCATCCTCGGCCTCAATGAAGCATTCAACGCCGACCCGCGCGACACCAAGGTCAACCTCGGCGTTGGGGTCTATTTCGACGATAACGGCAAGATTCCCCTGCTGGCCGCCGTCAAGGCTGCCGAGGAAACCCGCCTGAAGGCCGCACCGCCGCGCGGCTATCAGCCGATCGAAGGCCCGGCTGCCTACAACAATGCAGTACAGAACCTGCTATTCGGCAAGGATTCAGAACTCCTGGCTGCAGGCCGAGTGATTACCGCTCAAGCCATCGGCGGCACCGGCGCACTGAAGATTGGCGCCGACTACCTCAAGCGGCTGAATCCGACGGCCAAGGTGTATATCAGCAACCCGTCATGGGAAAACCACCGTGCCTTGTTCGAAGCAGCCGGTTTCATCGTTGAAGACTATGCCTACTACGACGCAGCCACCCGCGGCGTGAACTTCGAGGGCATGAAGGCTGATCTCAACAAAATGGATGCCGGTGCGGTCGTATTGCTGCATGCCTGCTGCCACAACCCGACGGGCGCGGACATGAGTGATGCCCAGTGGGACGAAGTCGTCGGTATCTGCAAGGCACGCGGTCTAGTGCCCTTCCTCGATATGGCTTACCAAGGCTTTGCCGATGGTATCGATGCCGATGCGGTAGCGATCCGTGCTTTCTCGGCATCCGGCCTGCAATTTTTTGCATCCAGCTCCTTCTCCAAGAATTTCTCCCTCTACGGCGAACGCGTTGGCGCACTGTCAGTGGTCACAGCCTCCAAGGAAGAGGCCGCTCGCGTGATGTCTCAGGTCAAGCGCGTGATCCGCACCAACTATTCCAACCCGCCGATCCATGGTGGTGCCTTGGTTTCAGCGGTGCTGGCTTCGGTTGAACTGCGGCAGCAATGGGAAGCCGAACTCTCCGGCATGCGTGACCGTATTCGCACCATGCGCGGCGGTCTGGTCGATGCCATCAAGGCCACCGGCTGTGCTCAAGACTTTTCGTTTGTTACCCAGCAGCGCGGCATGTTCTCCTACACGGGCCTGACCGCCGCTCAAGTTGAGCGCATGAAGGACGAATTTGGCATCTACGCGGTGTCGACCGGACGCATCTGTCTGGCTGCCCTGAACAGCAAGAATATCGAATACGTGGCCAAGGCCATTGCTGCGGTGACCCGCTAAGCCAACCTTCTTGCTGCTGAAGCAATAAAAAAAAGCCGGGGCTTCCCGGCTTTTTTATTGCTTCAGCGATCAGTAGGCGTTTTTGTTCCGGAACCCGCGGAAGATGGTCAGTACGATAATTTTGAAATCCATCCACAGGGACCAATTGTGCACATATTCAAGATCATGCTTGACGCGCATCTCCATTTTTTCGAGCGTATCCGTTTCTCCTCGCCAGCCATTGATCTGCGCCCATCCGGTAATACCGGGTTTAACCTTGTGGCGCAGCATGTAGCCTCGAATCAGCTTGCGGTACTGCTCGTTATGAGCGACAGCATGGGGGCGTGGCCCGACCACCGACATATTGCCCTGCAGTACATTGAAGAACTGCGGCAGTTCGTCGAGTGATGTGCGTCGCAAGAAAGCGCCTAGCGCTGTCACGCGGGCATCGCCACGGGTTGCCTGGACAATTTCTCCCCCATCTTCACAGACCGTCATGCTGCGAAACTTCAGGATTTCAACAATTTTGCCATTCAAGCCATAACGTCTTTGCCTGAACAAGATCGGTCCTGGAGACGAAAGCTTCACGCCCAATGCAATCAGCAGCATGGGCAGTGCAATCAGAATCAAGATCAATGAGGCAACCACAATATCTTCAAGCCGCTTGACCAAGCCATCGACCCCGTAAAACGGGTTTTCATAGAGGCTGACCACTGGTATCCCGTCCAGATTGCCAAGTTTTCCGTGCAAGAGATCGAACATGAAAAAGTTGGGTACCAGATAAACCGATGCCGTGGTATCGCTCAGTTCGCCGAGCATTTCGCTAATGCGCTTTTCAGCCTTCATGGGCAAGGTAATGTAGATATAGTCGATTTCCCCGGCACGCGCCCGTGCGACAAGCTCGCTAAAGCCACCGACCACATTTTCTTCCGCAGCACCCAGACGGCACTTGCGGTCCATGGCGCGGTCGTCGAAATAACCGATAAAGCTCATACCCAACCAGCGACTGCTCATCACCCGCTCGACCACTTGCTGGCCAAGCCGCGTTCTGCCGACAATCGCCAGGGTACGGGTATTCATCCCCGAGGCACGAACCACATTTGCCAACAACCGTAGAATGGCCCAAGAGCAACCCAGCATGACCGGCGTCAGGCAAAACCAGACAAAAATCACGGCGCGCGAGTAGTCCGCAGACACCTTGCTCGCAAACGCGAGCAGTACAAGGATGATGCAGGTCCAGATCCAGTTGACCGAGATGGCACCCAGAATCTGGTGCAGTGAGGCGATTCGCCAGGACGCGTAGAGTTGCCGGGCTCCGCCCAGACTCATGAAGACCAGCATTGCCCAGATACCGGCTTGAATATATTCGTGACCGAAAAACTCGTTGCCAATGATTTCGGTCGACAGGAACAAAGTGAAGAAAATCACCAGGCTGTCGAGCAACCGGTGCAGCAATGCGATTTTCGAGCCGTGCGGCTTGATCAGCCCGTCAGTCATTCAGTGTGTTTGACGCCCGAGGCGGGCAGTCAGATCGTTGAGGAAGTGGCGAATATAGCAAACCAAGCGTGGAGAATTGCTAAGAAAAGCAATGATTTGCCAAAGATTCCCGACAAACGGTCTCAAATCATGCCAATGGCTTCATGAATCACTTCGGCCCCGTACTGCTCCCCAAGGCTATAATCGGCGGCTTTGTTTCACAGAGTCGTGACTAAGCCAATGCCAAAATTGTGCCAGATTCGTGTTCCGGCACCAGGCGGTCGCCTGGACATCCCCTGCATGGCAGGCTCCGCCGACGCGCTGGCCGTCGCGGATATCGCCCGGCAAAATCCTGGCCGCCTGCTTGCGGTGGTCACAGCGAGTGCCGCCGATGCACAGCGCCTGCTGGACGAAATTCCCTGGTTCTGCAGCAGCTTGCGTGTCCGCCTGCTGCCCGACTGGGAAACCCTGCCCTACGATCATTTTTCGCCACATCAGGACCTGGTTTCCGAACGTCTTGCGACCTTGTGGGCGGCGATGCAAGGCGAACTCGACATTTTGCTGGTGCCGGCCTCGACAGCGGTCAACCGGCTGGCGCCACCAGAATTCATGGCGGCCTACACCTTTGCCTTCAAAAAAGGCGAACGTCTGAATGCCGACAAATTCCGCGAGCAAGTCACTCTGGCCGGCTACGCCCACGTAACCCAGGTCGTGTCACCCGGTGAATACTCGATTCGTGGCGGCCTGATCGACCTCTTTCCGATGGGCTCACCCCTGCCCTACCGGCTGGATCTTTTCGATGACGAAATCGAAAGCATCAAGACCTTTGATGTCGATACGCAACGCACCGTTTACCCAGTCCCTGAAGTGCGCCTGCTCCCCGCCCGCGAATTTCCGATGGACGACCGGGGACGAACCCATTTCCGCCAGGCGTTTCGTGAAATTTTTGAGGGTGACCCGGCAAAATCCAGTATCTACAAGGATATTTCCAGTGGGATTGCGAGCGCGGGGATCGAGTACTACCTGCCGCTGTTCTTTGATCAAACCGCGACCCTGTTCGACTATCTGCCACGGGATGCCGTTTTTGTCAGCCATGGCGACGCACCCGGTGCAATCGCCGCCTTCCGCGCCGATACCCGCTCACGTTACACACTGCTGCAAGGGGATAAAAGCCGCCCGCTACTGCCTCCGGAAGCGCTATTCCTGAGTGATGAAGATTTCTTCAGCATCGCAAAATCCTACGGTCGACTGGCCATCGACAGGAAAAACCCGCAATCGGCAGCCCATTTATTGCCAGCTATCGCGGTTGACCGCAGAAGCGATGAGCCGCTGGGTGCCTTGAAGGCCTTTCTGCAAAGCTATGCGGGCCGTGTTCTGGTCGTCGCGGAAAGTGCCGGCCGTCGGGAAACGCTCGCCAGCCTGTTTGCAGAACACGGACTGATCGCCACCCCGGTTGCTGACCTGTCCGCGTTTGTCAGCGGAACAGCCAGGCTATCCCTCAGCGTTGGGCCACTGCACAGCGGCTTTGCGCTGGAAGCCATGGCTTTCGTCACCGAAACCGAGCTATTTGCCGGCGCACCGCGACGCACCCGCAGAGAAGCACAGAAAAAAGCCACTTTCGATAATTGGCTGAAAGACCTGACCGAACTCAAGGTCGGCGATCCCGTCGTACACGAAAGCCACGGTATCGGCCGCTATCGCGGCCTGGTACGCATGGATCTGGGTTTGGGGGAGCAGGAATTTCTCGAACTGCACTATGCCAACGACGCCAAGCTGTTTGTACCGGTCTCGCAGTTGCAGGTGATTTCACGCTACTCGGGCGCCGATCCCGATGCCGCACCGCTGCACACCCTGGGTTCGGGACAATGGGAGAAAGCCAAACGCAAGGCAGCAGAACAGGCGCGTGACACGGCAGCCGAGTTGCTCGCCTTGTATGCCGCCCGAGCGGCAAGACAAGGCCATGCCTTCAATTTCTCGGAGAATGATTACGAAGCGTTTGCCGATGGCTTCGGCTTCGAGGAAACCCACGATCAGGCGACAGCGATCGCCGCCGTCATCCAGGACATGAAATCGGGCAAGCCGATGGATCGACTCGTTTGCGGCGATGTCGGCTTCGGCAAGACAGAAGTCGCCCTGCGCGCCGCCTTCTGTGCGGTTGCCGGCGGCAAACAAGTCGCCGTTCTCTGCCCGACCACCCTCCTTTGCGAACAACACTACCAGACCTTTGCCGACCGCTTTGCCGACTGGCCGGTCAAGGTCGCCGAGATTTCCCGTTTCAAAACCGCCAAAGAATCCGCACAAGCCTTGCAGGAGCTGGCCGAAGGCAAAATCGACATCATCATCGGCACGCACAAGCTGATCGGCAAGGACGTCAAGTTCAACCGCCTTGGCCTTGTCATCATTGATGAAGAGCACCGCTTTGGCGTACGCCAGAAAGAAACCCTGAAATCGATGCGTGCAGAAGTCGATGTCCTGACGCTGACCGCAACCCCCATTCCGCGCACACTGGCGATGTCGATGGAAGGTCTGCGCGACTTCTCGGTGATTGCCACCGCGCCGCAGAAGCGCCTGGCGATCAAGACCTTTGTGTCACGTTTTTCCGACGGCATCATCCGCGAGGCCGTGCTGCGCGAATTGAAGCGCGGCGGCCAGGTGTATTTCCTGCACAACGAGGTAGACACCATCGAGAACATGCGGGAGAAGCTGGAAAAGCTGGTACCTGAAGCACGCATCGTCATCGGACACGGACAGATGGGTGAGCGCGAACTGGAAAAGGTCATGCGCGACTTCACCGGGCAGCGTGCCAATCTGCTGTTGTGCACGACCATTATCGAAACCGGCATTGACAACCCACATGCCAATACCATTCTGATCAATCGCTCGGAAAAGTTCGGCCTCGCCCAGTTGCACCAATTGCGTGGCCGTGTCGGGCGTTCGCACCACCAGGCCTATGCCTACCTTTTGGTGCAGGACGAAAAGGCCATGACCAAGCAGGCTAAACAGCGTCTGGAAGCCATCCAGATGATGGAAGAGCTCGGTTCCGGCTTCTTTCTCGCCATGCACGATCTCGAAATCCGCGGCGCCGGCGAAGTCCTTGGCGACAACCAGTCCGGGGAAATGCAGGAAGTCGGCTTCAACATGTACACCGACATGCTCAATCGTGCAGTTGCGGCACTCAAGCAAGGCAAGCATCTCGCCGCTACTGACCTGACCCAGCCCTTGGGCGTCGGGACCGAAATCAACCTGCGCACCCCGGCCCTTCTGCCGGATGCCTATTGTCCGGATGTGCACGAACGCCTGACCCTGTACAAGCGTCTGGCGAACTGTGACAGCACAGAGGAAATCGATGGCTTGCAGGAAGAATTGATCGACCGCTTTGGCGAACTCCCCCTGCAGGCGCAAAGTTTACTGGCCACGCACCGTCTGCGCCTGCTGGTCAAACCCCTGATGATCCAGAAACTGGATGCCAGCAACGATCAGGTCAGCCTGCAGTTCAGCCCGGAATTCAGCCGCAACCCACCGATTGAACCGATCAAAATCATCAATCTCATACAGAAAAACCGCAGCTACAAGCTGGCAGGACAGGATAAAATTTCCCTTTTACGCCACTGCCCAAGCTTGAATGACAAGGTTGCCGCAGTGAAAGACATGATTCGCGAGCTGACCAAATGACGACCCCCAACCTCGAAAACATCAACGTCTCCGCCTTCGACAACATGCCGACGCCGGCCGAGATCCACGCCAAGCTGCCGATTTCCGACAAGGCAGGCAAAACGGTCAACCACGGGCGCAACCTGCTGCGCAAGATTCTCGACCGCAAGGATCACCGCCTGTTCGTCGTCGTCGGCCCCTGCTCCATCCACGACCCGGTTGCCGGCCTCGACTACGCCCGCCGCCTCAAGGTGCTCGCCGACGAGGTCTCCGACACCCTTGTGCTCGTGATGCGCGTCTACTTCGAGAAGCCCCGCACCTCCACCGGCTGGAAGGGCTACATCAACGACCCGCACATGGACGACTCCTTCCGCATCGACGAAGGCATGGAGAAGGCC
>CALAGF010000198.1 GCA_937892345.1 uncultured Rhodocyclaceae bacterium
GTGTGCTCTTCCGATCTCTACGGTGCCGGCATGATTTACCTGAAGCTGCGGCAGGAAGGCATGCAGGTCAGTCACAAGCGGGTGGATCGGCTCTATGCCGAGGCGGGTCTGCAAATTCGCCGGCGTAAGCGCAAGAAGATTCCAGCCGCGGACCGTCATCCGCTGGCTCGCCCCCTGGCCGCCAATCAGGTCTGGTCGATGGACTTCGTGTTCGACCGGACAGCGGAAGGCCGGGTCATCAAGAGTCTGACCGTCGTCGATGATGCAACGCATGAGGCAGTCGCGATTGTGCCGGAGCGCGCGATGAGCGGCATGCATCTGACGCGCGTCCTCGACCAGTTGGCGAAAACACGCGGCTTGCCCAAAGCGATCAGGACAGATAACGGCAAGGAGTTCTGCAGCCGCGCCACGCACACCTGGGCGCATGCTCGTGGCGTTCAGCTCTTCCTCATCGAGCCCGGCAAGCCCAATCAGAACGCTTACATTGAATCGTTCAACGGGCGCTTCCGTGATGAGTGCCTGAACGAACACTGGTTCACCAGTCTGCGCCATGCCCAGGTCGTCATCGAAGCCTGGCGAAGGGAATACAACTATGAAAGACCCAAGAAAGCCCTGGGTGGTTTGACGCCAGCGGCCTACGCCAAATTACTGGCGGAGAAATCAGGTAAATTAGCCTTGGACTCTAGGGTCTGTTGACAATCACCCCTTGGCGGCAATGCCATTGGTGTAGCCGGGCGAATTCGTCGTTTACGGTCAAGGGGTTACAAAGGGGCTGTTCACAGAGGACGACTTGTGGTCATATCCTGACTTTTGGGCAGAGTCAGGATGGTACGTGTGTGGTTACAAGATGATCAGTTTGAGCGGATAGCGGCACTGCTTCCCGGCAAGGCCAGTGATCCAGGGCGCACGGCAGCCGACAATCGGCGATTCGTCGAAGCGGTGTTGTGGATTGCCCGTACGGGTAGTCCGTGGCGCGATCTTCCCGCCCAATTTGGCCCGTGGAACAGCGTCTATCAACGCTTTGCCCGTTGGTCGCGCGGCGGTGTCTGGCATCGGGTCTTTGCGCAACTGGCGCAGGATGCGGATTTCGAAGAAGTGTTTATCGACAGCACGATTGTTCGCGCGCATCAGCACGCGGCAGGTGCGCCCCAAAAAAAGGGGACCAAGCGCTCGGGCGCTCGCGCGGCGGGCTGAGCACAAAGATTCACGCCTTGGTGGAAGGTCTGGGATCGCTCGCCCGATTCCGCCTGACCGGCGGTGAAGCCGGCGACAGCCCTCAGGCGCTGCCGCTGCTAGGAGCGCTCAAGCCCGATTCGCTCAGTGCAGACAAGGCCTACGACACCGACGCCATTCTCGAACACCTCGCCGATCAAGGGATCGAAGCGGTCATCCCTCCGCGCAGCCATCGCATCGTCCAGCGGTCTTTTGATCGCCACCAATACAAGAACCGCAACTTGGTCGAGCGCTTCTTCTGCCGCATCAAACAATTTCGCCGCATC
>CALAGF010000199.1 GCA_937892345.1 uncultured Rhodocyclaceae bacterium
CTCAGGTGACAGCAATGTGCCCAGGCGCTCACCCGCCTTCAAACGGTCCAACACGCGCTCCAGACGCCCACCCACGATAATCGTGTGCGCCCCGGAGCGCGCGGCCAGTCGCGCGGCACGCAACTTGGTTTGCATGCCACCACGCCCCAGCGCGCCACCCGTGCCCTGCGCGAGCGCTTTCCCGAGCTTGGGGTGATCACCGACGTGGCGTTGGACCCAATCACCACCCACGGGCAGGATGGCATTCTTGACGAAGACGGCTATGTTCAAAACGACCTGACCGTCGACGCGCTGGTCAAGCAGGCCTTGTCCCACGCGGCAGCCGGTGCCCAGGTGGTCGCGCCTTCTGACATGATGGACGGACGTATCCAGGCGATTCGCGAAGCCTTGGAGTTGGCCGGTCACGTCAACGTGCGGATCATGGCCTATTCGGCCAAATACGCCAGTGCCTATTACGGCCCGTTCCGCGATGCGGTGGGCTCGGCCCTGAACCTGGGCAAGGCCAACAAGGCCTCGTACCAGATGGACCCGGCCAACAGCCAGGAAGCCCTGCACGAGGTGGCTGCCGACCTGGCCGAAGGCGCCGATATGGTGATGGTCAAGCCGGGGATGCCCTACCTTGACATTCTTTACCGGGTCAAAGAGGAATTCAAAGTGCCGACCTTTGTCTATCAGGTCAGCGGTGAATACGCCATGCACATGGCGGCGATCCAGAATGGCTGGTTGAGCGAAGGGGTGATCCTCGAATCCCTGACTGCCTTTAAACGTGCCGGCGCTGATGGCATTCTGACCTACTTCGCCGCCCGCGCCGCCCAATTGCTTAGAGAGCAACAATAGCCCTCACAGGAACATTCAATGAATACCGAAGGACTCTCAGAAGTTGCCGTAAAAGACGCTCACCCGGTGGTCGAACAAGTCACCGAGACCCCGCCGGAAATGGAGCCGGCTCCACCTGTCGTGGTGGTCGAGACGCCTGCGCCGGCCCCGGTGGCGGCGGTGACCAACCTGGATGACAGCAGCCTGTACATCCACCGCGAGCTGTCACAACTGCAATTCAACATCCGCGTGCTGGAACAGGCGCTGGATGAGTCCTACCCGTTGCTGGAACGCCTGAAATTCCTGCTGATTTTCTCCAGCAACCTGGACGAGTTCTTCGAGATCCGCGTCGCCGGCCTCAAGAAGCAGATCACCTTCGCCCGTGAACAAGCCGGTGCCGACGGCCTGCAACCGCACCAGGCCCTGGCGCGCATCAGTGAACTGGTGCACGGCCATGTGGACCGCCAATACGCGATCCTCAATGACATCCTGCTGCCGGAACTGGAAAAACATCAGGTCCGCTTCATCCGTCGTCGCCACTGGACCACCAAGATCAAGACCTGGGTGCGTCGCTACTTCCGCGACGAGATCGCGCCGATCATCACCCCGATCGGCCTCGACCCGACGCACCCGTTCCCGCTGCTGGTGAACAAGAGCCTGAACTTCATCGTCGAGCTGGAAGGCATCGACGCCTTCGGCCGCGATTCCGGTCTGGCGATCATCCCGGCACCCCGTCTGCTGCCACGGATCATCAAGGTACCGGAAGAAGTGGGGGGCGCTGGCGATAACTATGTATTCCTGTCGTCGATGATCCACGCTCACGCCGATGACCTGTTCCAGGGCATGAAGGTCAAGGGCTGCTACCAGTTCCGCCTGACCCGAAACGCCGACCTGGCGCTGGACTCCGAAGACGTCGAAGACTTGGCCCGCGCCCTGCACGGCGAGCTGTTCTCGCGGCGCTACGGCGATGCGGTGCGCCTGGAAGTGGCCG
>CALAGF010000200.1 GCA_937892345.1 uncultured Rhodocyclaceae bacterium
TTCATGACCGGTGCCACGATGAACATCAATGGTGGTCTGTACTACCAGTAAAAAAAAGTTGCCCGTTGGCCTGCTGGCCGACAACACAATTTTTTGAAAAGCCCGGTTATCCGGGCTTTTTTTGTTGAAAATATTACTGAACTTTTGCGCTGCAACATCAATACGCAGTTAATGGGCACCCCGTTTTTGGCTATAATGCTGCACTGCACACAAAACTGACCAAGGGTGGAAATATGTCCGAACCGGTTCGCCTGATCAAGAAATATCCCAATCGTCGTCTGTATGACACCAAGACAAGTGCCTACATTACGCTGGGAGATGTCAAGGATCTGGTGCTCAAGTTCGAGGTCTTCAAGGTGGTGGATGCCAAGACCAGCGACGATTTGACCCGCAGCATCCTCCTCCAGATCATTCTTGAAGAGGAAACTGGTGGCGTGCCGCTTTTGTCGTCCGAGCTGCTGTCCGGTTTTATCCGCTTTTATGGCAGTGCTTCACAGAACATGCTTGGCAAGTATCTGGAAAACAATATGCGGACTTTTGTCGACTTCCAGCAAAAACTGCAGGAACAGTCGCGCACCATGTACGGTGGTGATACGGCAACGGTGCAGGCCGATTTCTGGAATCAGTTTCTCAATCTGCAACAGCCGGCTATGCAAAGCATGATGACGGCTTACATGGATCAGTCCAAGAAGATGTTCCTGTCGATGCAGGACCAGTTGCAAAACCAGACCCGTGGCATGTTCACCGGCTTCCAGTTCAATCCGGGCGACAAGCCCGAGAAGTAATCAGCCGGCGGCTTTTTCCAGCGACTTGATCCAGTCGCGCTGGGTTTCCCGGCGTCGCTTGTCGGTCAGTCGCTCGATGATGCGTTCGCGCACCAATTCAAAAGCCAGTTTCCCGCTTTCGAAAATTTCATCGCATCGCAGGATATGCAAACCCATCGGCGAGGCCAGCACCGCGCTGACTTCTCCTGCTTTTAGCGAAAATGCCGTTGGCTCCAGCGCCGGATACAGTTGATTGCGTTTGACCACGCCAAGGACTCCGCCTTCCATGGCTGTTGGACATTGGGAGTGGCGCAAGGCAGCTTCGGCAAATTTTTCGCGATTTCCTGCGGTCGACCGCAGATTTTCCAGAATTTTGCGCGCAGCTTCCTCTTCCTTGGGGTTGTTGAAGGTGATCAGAATGTGGCGTAGCCGACGTGCCTCCGGACGATCGAAGGCCTCCGGGTGTAGCCGGTAATAAATTTCGGCGTCGACGGCAGTGACTGGTGGCGTGACCGATGCCACCTTGTCGAGTACGGCTTCGACACGCAGATCGCGCGCGATGGCTGATTCGAGATCGGCAACTTCCAGCCCGATGCCTTGAAGTTCACGCGTGAAACAGGCCTTGTCAGGATAACGCTTGTGGATTTCGTCTATCCGCGTGGACAGGGTCGCTGCCGGCACCACGACGTTCGCGGCCATCGGCGTGGCCAGAATGCGCTGCTCAATGCGGTGCTGACGTTCGGCAATTTCGCTCAGCCGGATACGCTCGGCTTCACTCAAGGTGTCCGGCGCCTTCTGGAACATTTCCCAGGAGAGTTTTAGTTCAAGGTATCCGCGCAACATCGTTTGACTCCGAAGCTTCGGCTGGCTCGAGGATGATTTCCGGAATCTGCAGGACGCGGCCCGGAAGACTATCGAAATGGATGTGGTAAGCCACGCCGCCCGGGATATCGCGGATCACCTTGATGACTTCCCCGATGGCGCCCGGCGTGACCAGGACTTCGCCCCCCACTGCCAGTTGGCGACTGGCTCGTACCTTTTCACGGAACTCAAAGCGGGACGGGGTCCAGGCTTCGTCGGCGCTGATCAGTTCTTCTTCGCGGCAGCCGACGATTTTCCCCTCATCGAGGAAGTTGACCGAATAAATGATCTGATCCTGAAGAAAGGTGCCGACATCGACGACGTAACCGATGCTGCCCCGGCGTACCAGCGGAGCGCCCGGATCAAGACCGGGATAGGTGCCGTCGTTGCGCACGTTACGCGTCAGGCGCACGGCCTCCCCATACTCCCATTTGGCGTTCATCATTCGCGGAATACCTTGTCGAGCGAGACGAAGGAGGTCGATCCACCCTCGGGTTTGTCGACATGCTGGAAGACAGCAAAGACTTTTTCGGTCAACGAATCAGACACCACAAAATCCTGATACGCACGTTCCAGCCACAGGCGGTAAATGCCGCGCTGCTGCTCTTCCTCGGGCGGCAGGTTGGGCGACTGCCTGGCCAGGTAGTCGTGAAAGCGTTGCAAGATGTGCAGGCGATTCACATGGACGATTGAAGGTTCGTAAGGAACCTCGAAGTAGTCGAGAAAATCCTCGGCAGAAACCAGATCATCCATGGCTTCGGCAAGGGTCAGTGTGTCTTCCATGATGGCCTCCTCAGGCTGCGACAAGCGTGAAATCATGAGTTGCTGCGGTCGACGCGTCGAACGTCTGAAATTCCTCTACGCCTCGTGCATGGCCTCGTTTTCGCAACACAGATCACCCGCTGAACAGCTGCGGCAATCGCCGCTGTGGTCAGGTGGCGGTGGCTCGTTGCGGACTGCGGCCAGCTCTTTTTCCAGGCTTTCGATGCGCTCGATCAGGCAGGCGATTGATTTGGCAACCGGGTCGGGCATCAGGTTATGGTCAAGGTTGATCCCCTGCGCAGCGCTGTGCCCGATGCGCGTATCGACGATGCGGCCGGGAATGCCGACCACGGTACGGTCGGCGGGCACATGTTTGACGACTACCGAATTGGCCCCGACCCGCGCCCTTTCCCCAATGACGATCGGCCCGAGAATCTTTGCGCCGGCACCTACCACCACGCCATCGGCGAGTGTCGGATGGCGCTTGCCCTTGTTCCATGAGGTGCCACCCAGCGTCACCCCGTGATATAGCGTCACATCGTCACCGACTTCAGCCGTTTCGCCGATGACCACGCAGGCGCCGTGATCGATGAAGAAGCGGCGGCCGATGCTGGCGCCGGGATGGATGTCCACATTGGTCAGCATGCGGCCAACAAAGGAGAGCAGGCGGGCGGGGAAGCACCAGCCGCCACGCCACAGGCGATGCGAAATGCGATGCGTGAGAATGGCGTGTACGCCAGGGTAAGTGGTCAGCACCTCAAGGGTGGAGCGAGCCGCCGGATCGCGCTCGAAGACGCAGGATAAATCTTCGCGCAGCGTTGCCCAGAGACCGGGTGAGGGCTGGTCAGGTGCAGTCATGGTCATCGTTTCAGACATGGTGAGAACTCCGGATGGCTGCCAGCAGGCAGAGGAGGTCGGTCGCTTCGGGTGGATGTTTGTGGCTGGCGACAAAACTGCGTACCGCGGGCAACAAGGCCAGCGACTCGGCTTCAACGAGTTCAATACCGAGCTCGGCATACACTACCTGAACCGCCCGGCTCCCCGAGTGTTTGCCCAGCACGATGCGATGGGCTTGACCGACATCGCGGGGATCAAAGCCCTGATAGTTGTCCGGATGCTTGAGCAGGCCGTCGACGTGAATCCCGGCCTCATGGGTGAAGGCGCCGGCGCCGACCACGCTCTTCTGCCAGGGTACCGCACGCCCCGACGCGTTGGCGACCATGCTTGAGAGCGCAGGGAAGCCTTTGAGATTAATGCCGGTGCGGATGCCGTGCAGTTTTTCCAGCCCCAGCACGACTTCTTCCAGCGGTGCGTTGCCGGCGCGTTCGCCCAGTCCGTTGACCGTGGTATTCACATGAGTGGCGCCGGCTTTGCACGCAGCCAGCGTGTTGGCTGTAGCCAGCCCCATGTCGTCGTGCGCGTGCATTTCGATTTCGAGGCCGGTACGTGCCCGCAGGTAAGCAATCCGCTCATAGGTAGCAAAAGGTTCGAGAATGCCGAGGGTGTCGGCAAAACGCAGGCGACGAGCACCGGCGCGCTCTGCCGTTTCGGCCAGTGCGCAGAGAAAATCCCTGTCGGCGCGCGAAGCATCTTCACAGCCAAGACCAACTTCCAGCCCAAGGTCGAGCGCAGCACGTATGTGGTGCGGCAGTTCGCGCAGCAGCCAGCTGCGCGGCTGCTTCAACTTGTAGGCCAGATGCTGGTCGGATGCGGGAACGGAAATGTCGATCAGGTCGGCGCCCAGACCGGCACTGGCGGCAATATCGCCAAGCCGCATGCGGCTCCACACCATCAGTTTTGGTGCCAGCTTGAGTGCGGCAAGGGCGCGGATCGATTCACGCTCTTCGTCGCCCATGGCAGGAATGCCAACTTCCAGCTCGGGAACACCAATCGAGGCCAGGCGCTCGGCAATGGCCAGTTTCTCGTCGATCGAGAAGGCAACCCCCGCTGACTGTTCGCCATCGCGCAGTGTGGTGTCGTTGATCGTGACGAAGGGCTGGGTAGTCATGGCGTTCTCCTTGCAAGCTCAGTAGCAAGCGGGGTGCCAAGATTCAAGCTATTGAAAAACCGGGTATTTTTTCTGTTGACCCTTGAAGTGTCGGGTCCTTGTCGGGAATGCGACAAAAGCAAAACGCCGGCTTTGGCGGCCGGCGTTTTGATTGGATGGATGATCAGGAGCGCGGGTTACGGGTGTCGTCAGGGCCGCGATCCGGAGCACGGTTTGGCCCCCCGTCACGAGCGCCATCCGGCGCATGGCTAGGTCGGCGACCATCGCGTACGGTGGGTGGCGTCATGCTGGCCAGTTCCTTGCGCTGATCCGGTGTCAGCACGTCCAGCACCTTGCGCTCTGACTGCAGACGGGCGAGTTCCATGTCGGCACGCTGGCGCGCAATTTGATCGATCAGGCTCTTGGCTTTGGCATCGCTGTAATCCGGGGCTTGTTTCAGGGCCTGCAGCTCCTTTTCCGACTTTTGCAGCATCTTCATCTGCTTGCGCATCTGGGGTGCCTGGTTGTGCATGATGTCGAAAATCTTGTCGTCCTGCGCTTCGCTGAGGTCCAGGCGATGCAGACCGTGCAGCAAGTGCATCGGGCCGCCATCATGGCTCATGCCGGTGTGACGCATGCCCGACTTGCCATCGCACATGCCACCCTTGTCGCCGCCGTGGCCTTGAAACGCCATGGCGCTGAGCGGCAGAGCGGCAGCAAGGCCGGCAACAACGAGCAAACGCTTGATCGGCAACTGGTTGAACGTTTTCATTCGGGTTCTCCTTGGATATGAGCCGGATGACTTCCGGCGACAGGTCCAAGATTACGGAGATCGATGTAAGACGTCGTTTGCCAGTTGTAAGAATTGGTAATGCCGGGGGCTCAGCCAATACGATCAAGCGCAGCAGCCAGACTAGCCACAGTACGCGTCGGATTGTGCAGCTTTTCCAGTCCGAACAGCCCGATACGGAAGCTTCGGAAATCCTCGCGCTCATCGCACATCAGCGGCACGCCGGTTGCGGTTTGCAGCCCGGCTGCGACAAACTTTTTCGCGTTCTGGAGATCCGGGTCGCCGGTGTAGCTGACCACCACGCCCGGCGCCTTGAAACCTTCTGCCGCCACGCTGGGGAAGCCTCGGGCTTCGAGCAGGGCGCGTACCTGCTGGCCGAGTTCGAGCTGCTCATCGCGCACGCGGGCAAAACCATAAGCCTCGGTTTCCAGCATGATGTCGCGCAAACCGCTCAGGGCGTCGGTCGGCATGGTGGCGTGATAGGCGTGGCCGCCGCTTTCGTAGGTTTCCATGATGTTCAGCCACTTTTTCAAATCGCAGGCAAAGCTGGTGCTCTGGGTTGCATCGATGCGGGCACGGGCACGTTCACCCAAGGCGATCAGTGCGCAACAGGGCGAGGCGCTCCAGCCTTTTTGCGGTGCGCTGATCAGTACATCCACCTCATTGGCTGCCATGTCGACCCAGACTGTGCCGGAAGCGATGCAATCGAGCACGAACAGACCGTCGACCGCATGAACCGCTGCGCCGACTGCTTTCAGGTAATCGTCCGGCAAGATCATCCCGGAAGAGGTTTCTACATGCGGTGCAAAGACCACATCCGGCCGTTCGCTACGGATCGCAGCCACAACGGTTTCGATGGGCGGTGGTGCAAACGGCGCCTGCGCTGTATCGGCTGTTTGCCTGGCCTTGAGGACGCTGGTTTCTGCCGGAATGTGGCCCATGTCAAAAATCTGCGTCCAGCGGAAGCTGAACCAGCCATTGCGGATCACCATGACTTTGCGGCCGGTGGCGAACTGACGGGCAACCGCTTCCATGCCGAAGCTGCCGCTGCCCGGCACCACAACGGCGGCCTTGGCGTTGTAGACCGTTTTCAGGATGCGTGAAATGTCGCGCATCACCCCCTGAAAACGTTGCGACATATGATTGAGCGCGCGGTCGGTATAGACCACGGAGTATTCGAGCAGGCCGTCGGGATCAGGCTGGGGAAGCAGAGCTGGCATGGGTGTCTCTCGTGTTATCTGTCTGAAATCGCAGCATAGCGCCGGCGCGCTTGATTCACCAGTCTCCGGGCGTGAGCTGGCCTTCGCGCCAGGGAGCAAAACGCTCATCGAGAAAATCGACAAAGGCACGTACCTTGGCGGTCAACAGGTGACGTTGCGGATAAATGGCGTGAATGTCGGCAGCAATGCCGATCCAGTCGGGCAGCACACGCACCAGCCGGCCAGCACGCAGGTCGGCTGCAATGTCCCATTCCGAACGCAGGATGATGCCGTGTCCGGTCAACGCCCAATCCACCGCAATTTCCCCATGATTCACCGCCAGCGGGCTGTGTACCTTGACGGTCACTTGCTGCGTGCCATCCGTCAGTTGCCAGTTGTTGAATGCGCGCTCGTTTTCGCGGATCACGATGCAGTCATGCCCGGCCAGCTCCCGTGGCACAGCCGGTTGGCCGCGACGGGCCAGGTAGTCGGGCGAGGCGCAGAGCAGGCGCCGGTTGGGCGCGATGCGCCGGGCCAGAATGCGCGCGTCCGGTGGCGGGCCGAAGCGGATGCCGATGTCGATGGCGTGCTCGGTCAAATCCAGTGCGCGGTCGGATAAGTGCAGGATGATCTCCACATCCGGCCATTGCTGCACAAAATCGGAAATCGCCGGGCCAAGGTGGCGGCGGCCGAAACCGAAACCGGCGTTGATGCGCAGCAGCCCGCGCGGCTGTTCACGGCTTTCGCCCAATGAGCGTTCCAGACGCTCGATGTCGCGCAGAATCTGCTCGCCATCGTCCATGTAGCGCTCGCCTTCCGGTGTCAGGCTCAGACGGCGGGTGGTACGGTTGAGCAGGCGCACACCGAGGCGTTGCTCAAGCGCTGCCAGTCGGCGGCTGACTGCCGGCGGCGTAATGTCCAGGGCCTGTGCAGCGGCAGCGAGGCTCGGCTGGCGGGCCAGCAGGCTGAAGAAAGCAAGGTCTGAGAGATCGGCCATTCGTGCGTTTAAGTTAATAATCAAATGATCGGCGCACCATTGTATCTAGTGGCTGGATGAATATGATGCGTTTTTGATCGTTGACCGTACACTCCATGAATCTCCCCGGCTTGTTAGAACTGCTCTCCAGCCTGCTACTCGGCGGCGCCCTCGGATTTTTTGGGGGGGTGTTCGGCATTGGTGGCGGCATCATCGCCATCCCCATGCTGGTGCTGGGTTTTGGCATGGATCAGGCGCTGGCGCAAGGTACGGCACTGGTGCTGATGGTGCCCAACCTGCTGATCGGCTGGTGGCGCTACAGTCAGCGGCATCCGGTTGCCTGGCAAGCCGCCGTGCTGATTGGCACCACAGCAACAGTGACCACAGCACTGATTGCCCATTTCGCCACACGACTCGACGGCGGCCTGCTGGGCCATCTGTTCAGCGCATTTCTTGGGGTACTGGCGCTACGCCTCTTGTGGCTGCGCCATGCCAGCCGCCCGGAGCCAGCCGAGGTGTCCCTCTCCTGGCGAGCCCTGCCGCTGGTCGGGCTGGCAGGCGGCAGCAGCATGGGCTTGCTCGGCATTGGTGGCGGTCTGGTTGCCACACCCTTGCTTGCCGGCTGGCTGGGCCAGCGCCAGACGGTCGCGCAAAGCCTGTCTTTGGCACTGGTTGCACCAAGTTCAGTGATTGCATTGCTCACCTATGCCAGCGCACAACGCGTTGATTGGTCCCTGGGATTACCGATGGCCCTGGGCGGCATGTTCACCGTCTCGGCCGGCGTCGCACTCGCCCATCGCCTTCCCGAGCGCCGCATGCGCAGCGCCTTCGCATGGATGTTGTTGGGAACTTCGCTGTGGCTGGCGCTGGCACCCAGGTAATATTCGCGAAGCCTAGCTGTGCCAATTTAGCCAGAATCGAGATGAAAATAGCTAAAAATGGCACTCTGGCCGTGAATAGTGCTTAAAATTAAGATCTCTGACAATTTCCATCGGAATAGGTGGTTTGCATGGGCTTAGAAAACAACCACAGGCTCGCGTTGCTTCAGGCAGTCTTTGATGAAATTCCGGACGTTATCCTGCTGAAAGATGCCCAAGGCAATTTCCTTCTAGGCAACGCTGCTCTAGCCAAACTGTACGATGTGGCGCCAGATGATCTGGTGGGCAAGAGCGATGCAGATTTTGGTGTCTCCCCCGGCATGGCTGAAGAGTTTCGGCAAAATGTCATGCAAATCATGGCGCGAGGGGTAACGGAGGTCGTATTTGAGCGCAGCCGGGATGCGATAACCGGGGAAATCCGGCATTTCAAATCGATCAAGAAACCTTTTTCGGATTCCGTCGGCAACAAGCAGATTCTGGTCATTGCCAATGACGTTACCGATATTGTCAGGGCTCAGGAACAAGTCGCGGTTCAGGAGCAACGTTTGCGCGATGTGATGGCTGCTACCTGTGACGGCATCTGGGATTGGCACATTGCCAGCGGACATTTGATCCACAACGACCAGTGGTATCAACTGATTGGATATTCCGCTGGTGAAATTCCCGATCATGTGGATGCTTTTGCCGAATGCATTCATCCAGATGACAAGTCACGGGTATGGCAGGCGCTCCAGAGTCTGCTTCATGGGGAAACCAGTACTTATCATTCCGAGCACCGGATGTTGTGCAAGGACGGCAGTACTATCTGGGTGCTGGATCGTGGAAAAATTGCTGAGCGGGATGCTGATGGTCACCCGCTGAGAGTCGTTGGCGCCTTCAGCGATATTACGGCCAACAAGCTGGCAAATCAGGCCTTGGAGGACGCTTTGCTTGCTGCCAACCAGGCCACACGCGCCAAAAGCGAATTTTTGGCGACGATGAGCCACGAAATTCGCACGCCGATGAATGGCATTCTTGGTATGGCGCAACTTTTGATGTCCGAATCCGTCAGCGAACCGGAACGTCAGGAGTGGGCCAAAACCATTCTGGATTCCGGCCAAACCTTGCTGACGCTGTTGAACGACATCCTCGATCTTTCCAAAGTCGAGGCTGGTAAATTTGAATTGCAGCCATCTCCGATCTTGCCCTGCCGGATCGTTGAGGAAAGTGTCGCGATTTTTGAGAAGTTGCTGCTATCCAAACACCTGCTTATTGAAATCGATTGTCCGTTGGAAGGTCGCCTGATGAGTGGCGACGGGATTCGCTTGCGGCAGATGCTGTCCAATTATTTGAGTAACGCGATCAAGTTTACCCAGCAAGGGAAAATTCGGGTTCAGGTGCGGGAGGTGGCAGTCCAGAACGGCAATGTCACGCTGGAGTTTTCCGTGACAGATTCCGGCATCGGGATTCCGCCGGAAAAACAGCACTTGCTCTTCAATCCGTTCACACAGGTTGACGGTTCATCGACACGACGGTTCGGTGGCACCGGTCTTGGGCTGTCAATTGTTCGGCGATTGGCTGAGCTGATGCAAGGCAGCGTGGGTGTGGAGAGTGCGGAGGGTACAGGTTCCCGCTTCTGGTTCAGAGTTCAGCTGAAAATATTGGCTGATCAGGCTCCCGGAGCCAAAGCGGAGACGCATGCCAACATGACGGGTTCTCAGCAGTTTTCAGGGCGCATACTGGTGGTGGAAGATAACCCTGTGAATCGAAAAGTCATCCTTGGCCTGTTGAGGAAATTGGGTTTGTCCGCCGAAATTGCTGAAAATGGTGCACAAGCGCTGGATCGGCTGGCCAATGAGCAGATGGACCTGGTTCTGATGGATATCCAAATGCCGGTGATGGACGGTTTAACGGCTACCGCGAAAATTCGTGCAGCTGAACAGGCGGAAAATCGCCGACGCTGCCCGATTGTTGCGCTGACGGCTGGCGCGTTTGACGAAGACAGGCAGCAATGTATCGATGTGGGCATGGATGGGTTTATTGCCAAGCCGGTCGCTTTCAGCGAGTTGACAAAAGTGCTTCAGAAATGGCTCACCGTGCAATCTGAGATCAATCCGCCGACTTGACGCCAAATTGTTCGATCCGGCGCCTGTGGCAGTATGCAGAAAATCCATTTTTTGTTGCTTACTAGTTATCGATGTTTCACATCCACGAAGCTTTTGGCCAGGTGCATCAGTTCCTGCGCGTCCTTGCTGACGACTGGACCAGCACAACCGGCGTTTTGCAGCGTTTTTCGCGGTCGACCGCAAAAGATGCCTGGAAAGCGGTGGGGGCTGCGGTACCGGTGAGTTTGGGGCGTAATGGGCTGGTTTGGGGTTTGGGGCTGCATGCTGACTTGCCGCCTGACGCGCCTTTGAAGCAGGAAGGCGATGGTCGTGCGCCGGCGGGAGTCTTTGCATTGAGCAGCCTGTTCGGTGAAGCGGGGGCGGAGAGTTTGTTTGCGCAGTCGGCACGTTTGCCTTACCTGTGCGCGACGGCGAATTTCAAATGTGTCGATGATCCGGCATCGCGGCATTACAACCGGATCGTTGATCAGCGTGATGTAACGGTCGACTGGCAATCTGCCGAGGAAATGCGCCGCGAGGATGGACGTTACGCCATCGGTGCGGTGATTGCTCACAATGTCGATCCGCCTCGGGCCGGTGCCGGCTCGTGCATTTTTCTGCACGTACATGCGGCGCCCGGGGTGCCGACGGCCGGGTGTACGGCGGCGGCGCTGGATGATGTATTGACCATTTGCGGCTGGCTGGACGCCGCATCGCATCCTGTGCTGCTGCAGTTGCCGGAAGGAGAGTATCGCCAACGGCAGGCGGCTTGGGGTTTGCCGCCGTGACAGCCTACATGTCGGCGGCTAGACTGCCGGGCTGTTCATTTGATGATGGAAAACATCGGTGCTGAATCGGATCTGGATCGCCTTCATCCTGTTGGGTTTTGCCGCTGCCGTGGTGCAGGCGCTGCAAGGGGATCCTGCGGTATTCAGCCGTGTGCTCACCGGCTTGTTCGATACGGCCAAAACCGGTTTCGATATTTCGCTCGGGCTGGTGGGCGTCATGAGTCTGTGGCTGGGGATCATGAATATCGGCGAAAAGGGCGGCTTGATTGCCGTGTTTGGTCGCTTGGTAGCGCCGTTTTTCAAGCGCATTTTTCCCGATATTCCGCCCGGTCATCCCGCCAATGGCAGCATCGTGATGAATTTTTCCGCCAACATGCTGGGCCTCGACAATGCCGCGACGCCGCTGGGTTTGAAAGCCATGCGCGAGTTGCAGGAAATCAATCCGAAACCGGATACCGCCAGCAATCCGATGATCATGTTTCTGGTGCTGAATACTGCCGGCATTACCTTGATTCCGACCTCGGTGATCGCCATCCGGCAAAGTCTGGCGATCCAGCAGGGACTGAGTAATTTCAATGCGGCCGATATTTTCCTGCCGACCCTGCTGGGCACCTTTGTGTCTTTCTGCGCCGGGCTGGTGGCGATTGCATTCTGGCAGCGCATCAATTTGTTCTGCCGGCCGGTGCTGGCCTTTTTTGCCGGCTTTGCCGCCTTGCTGGGCGGATTGTATTTATGGCTGGGCGGGATGCCGTCCGAGCGCATGGCCCAGACGATTGGCCTGCTGGGCAGCGGCATCATCGTGTCTTTGATCGTGCTGTTTGTGGCTGTTGCGGCCTGGCGCGGGATCGATGTCTACGAAGCTTTTGTCGCCGGAGCCAAGGAAGGTTTCGGGGTGGCAATCCAGATCGTGCCCTACCTGATCGCCATGCTGGTGGCGATTTCCGTGTTCCGCACGACAGGCGGCATGGATGCCTTGATCGGGCTCATTCGGGCGGTCGTGCTGGCGCTCGGCCTGGATGATGCCTTCGTGCCGGCGCTGCCGGTCGGTCTGATGAAAACCCTCTCCGGTTCCGGTGCACGCGGCCTGATGGTGGATGTGATGACGACCTACGGCGTTGATTCCTTCCAGGGCAAACTGGCCGCCATTATCCAGGGATCGACCGAAACCACCTTCTACGTCCTGGCGGTGTACTTCGGTAGCGTCAATATCACCAAAACCCGCTACGCGCTGGCGGGCGGGCTGATCGCCGACGCCGTCGGGCTGGTGGCAGCGATTTTGATCGCTTACGCCTTTTACGGCTGAGCGGTCGACATCGCCTGGTGCAGAAAATCGACCAGTGCGGTGGCTTGCTGACCGATGTCGCCAAAGTCGTCGTGGCTGCCGGGAATGATGCGTAGCTGAACCTGCTCACCGCTGCGTGCGGCGTAAATCGCCTGCGCTTCGGCGACCGGCACGGTGCTGTCGGCACTGCCATGGACCAGCAGCGTCGGACATTTGACCCTGCGGATGGTGTTGACCGGCGCAATCTCGTCAAAGCGATGGCCGATGACCCGCTGAACATAGTGCAGGACGTACCAGCCAATTGGCAGGTAGGGCACATGCTTTGCGGCAAGAAAGCGCCGCATCATGTTGGCCGGATGCGAAAAGGCCGCAATGCTCGCCACCGCGGCAATCTCGCTGCGCCGCGAAGCCATTAGCAGGGCGGCGCCTGCACCCACCGAATGACCCAGCACGGCTATCTGGCGGTGGTTGACCTGGCGCTGCCGTTGCAGCCAGTCGAATGCGTGTTCCAGATCCTCGGCAAAACGGGGCAGGGAGGTAAAGCTGTCTTCATCGCTGCGGCCGTGGCAGCGTGCATCAAAGAGCAGCACGGCAAAATCCGCCTCATGCAAGGGCCTGGCCAGCGGCAGCAAGGTTTCGGCATTGCCGCCCCAACCATGCAGCAGGATGACGGCAGGCCGTTCACCGGCACTCGGGGCCGGGATAAACCAGCCATGCAGCAGGCGCTGGTTGGCGGTGGGGATGCTCACTTCCCGATAACTCAGCCCGCAGTCGCCCGGCGTGCTTTGGCCGGGTTCGCGGGCGGGTGCAAGGCTGCGGCGGATGGCAGGGTGCAGAACGACCGGCAGCAATGCAGCAATCCCAAGCGCAGTCAGCAGAATGGTGAATGAAGTCGTCATCTCGGCTTAAAGTCCGATCATCACCATTTTTCGTCGCAGGAATGCGATCTGGGTTTGCAGTGATAGTTGCTTGGGGCAGACATCGTGGCAAGCGAGCAGGGACATGCAGCCGAAAACGCCATCATCGTCACCGATGAGCTCGAAAAAGTCGCTGTCCGTGCGGGTGTCGCGGGGGTCTAGCCGGAAACGGGCAATCTTGTTGAGCCCGACTGCACCCACAAAATCTTCGCGCATTTGCGCAGTGCCGCAGCCGGCAATGCAGCAACCGCATTCGATACAGCGGTCGAGTTCGTAAATGGCCTCGGCTTGTGCCGGTTCCATGCGGTCTTCAAGGGCGTCGATGTCGTAGCCGGCTTGGGCGTGCATCCATGCCTGCAGGCGCTCGCTGGTGCCGCGCATCCATTTGCCGGTATTTACCGAAAGATCGCCGATCAGTTCAAAGAAGGGGAGTGGCGCCAGGGTGATTTCGCTGTCCAGTTCATGCGTCAGCGTGCGACAGGCGAGTGCCGGACGACCGTTGACCAGCATGGCGCAGCTACCGCAAATGCCGGCACGGCAGACAAAGTCGAATTGCAGCGACGGATCCTGCATGGCGCGGATTTCATTGAGCGCAATGAAGAGCGTCATGCCTTCGGCTTCCTCGATCTTGAAGGCTTGCAGATAGGGCGTTTCCCCCGGCTGGGCCGGATTGCAGCGCAAGATGTTCAGCGTCAGCCAGCGTTTTTCCTGTGTTTTGGGCTTTTTCCGGAAAAAAATGGGGATCACGGCTTGTCTCCCGAACGGGTATTTCTGCCGCGCAGATGCGCTGGCAAAAGGTGTTGGAAGGGCATCAGCGCATCCTGAATCGTGTGGCGATCGCGATCGGTATATTGGCTGCGCAAGCTGGCGACCGCCTGTTGGCGTGCGGCAGTCTCCGGATGTTCAATCGCGTCGCGCGCACCATAACCGCGCCAGCCCGGTGGCAATTCCATCGCGCCGACCGACAGGGCTTCATAGCTGAGGGCGGGCAGTGTCTGTGCTGCGGAAGGCCAGTAGGCCAGCGTCCGGGTCAGCCAGTCGGCATCGTTACGGCGGGGAAAGTCTTCGCGGAAATGAGCGCCGCGGCTTTCTGTGCGCTGCAATGCCCCCTGGGTGACACAGAGGGCGAGCTTGAGCATTTTCTGCAAGCGCCAGGCGGTGGTCAGTTCGGGGTTGGCACCGGGGCGATGATGGCGCAAGCCGAGTTGGCGACTGCGCAAATTGAGCGCCTGCAAGCTGTCGACCGCTGCAGTCAGTGCATCAGCGTGACGCACGATACCCACCTGTGCGGTCATCGCTGCCTGCATTTCACGCAGCAGGAGGCTGGCATTTTCGATGCCATGGCTGTCGGTAATGCTGGAAAATTCGGCTGTGGCTTTGTCTAAGCACGCTTTGATCAGCGCTGTCGACACCAGCAGCTCGCCGTCTGGCGAGGCGCAGAAATCGGCAATCGCTTCGCCGACGATCATCCCGGAAACCACCGTTTCGGCGACCGAATTACCGCCCAGTCGGTTGAAACCGTGCAAATCCCAGCAGGCCGCTTCACCGCAGGCAAACAGGCCTTGCAGACCGTAGGCGGCGCCGTGGGCATTGGTGCGGATGCCACCCATCGAGTAATGCTGCGCCGGGCGTACCGGTATCCACTGTTTTGCCGGATCGATGCCGAGAAAGTACTGGCAGATTTCCTTCACTTCGCGCAACTTGTGGTTGATGTGGCCTTCGCCAAGCAGGGTAATGTCCAGCCACAGATGTTCGCCAAAACGGCCGCGCACCCCCTTGCCGGATTTGATGTGGGCTTCCATGCGCCGCGACACCACATCGCGCGAGGCCAGTTCCTTTTTCTCCGGTTCGTAATCCGGCATGAAGCGATGTCCATCGACATCTCGCAGCAAGCCGCCATCGCCACGACAGCCCTCGGTCACCAGAATGCCGGCCGGGAAGATGGCGGTGGGGTGGAACTGCACCGCCTCCATGTTGCCGAGCGGCACGACGCCGGTTTCCAGCGCGATGGCGGCGCCGATGCCTTCGTTGATCACCGCGTTGGTGGTCGATTGGTAGATGCGCCCGAAGCCGCCGGTGGCGATGCAAGTGGCGCGGGCGACATAGGCCAGCAGGCGGCCGTCGATCAGGTTGCGGACGATGGCGCCGTAGCAGCGCCCGCCGTCGTGGATCAGCGCCACCGCTTCCATGCGCTCATGCACCGGGATGCCGGCGGCGATGGTCTGGTCGCTGACGGCGTAAAGCCCGGCACCATCATGCCGTTCGCAGGCGATGTCGCGCCGCCTGGCTGTCTGCTTTGCTACGGGCAGGTTATCAGCCGCGTAACTTACGCTGCGCTGTTTGCGGTGATTGGAACAACATACGGCGCAGGCGACGGCAGCACCACCTTCGCACTGCCTGACCCACGTGGGTCGTGATGCAAGAATCATCGAATGGCTGAACCGACTTCGACCGCAGCGGGCATCACGCTCACTGTCTTCCTCACCGCGCTGCTGGGGCCATTCTTTGGCCCCTACGCAGTCATCGTTATGTGCGCGCTGTTGGGTGCTATGTGGCCCCTGTCAGTGATGCCAAACACCACCA
>CALAGF010000201.1 GCA_937892345.1 uncultured Rhodocyclaceae bacterium
TTCTTGCCGCCAAGGATCTGATGGCGCAGGGGATCAAGATCTGATCAAGAGACAGAGCTACAGCTATGACGCGCTGAACCGGATCATCGAAACCTCCACCGATGTCGCTGGCGAATCGCCAATTCTGTACGGGTACGACGAAGCAACCTCTCCATACGGCATGGGCCGCTTGACCTCAGTCGATGATGGCAACGGTGTCCGGAGGTTTGGCTACACACCCGAAGGATGGCTGGCTTACGAGACCTGGGAAACCCACGGGCAGAGTCTTACTACCAAGTACCAGTACGATGGTGCAGGCCTCATCACGAAGATCACGTATCCCAGTGGCCGTGAGGTTTCCTACACCCGTGATTTAGCCGGTGACGTCATCGAGGTGGCAACTACACAAGCAGGCACAACAACAAGCCTGGCAAGCCAGATCGAGCGAGCGCCCTTTGGCCCCGTCACCAGTATGGTCAGAGGGAACGGCATTTCAGAAAGTCGCTCTTTGGATCTCAATTACCGAGTCACCGGCATCGACGCTACTAGAGTGCATTCGCTGGTCTATCGGTACACGCCAGACTCGTTGATCTCAGCCATAGACGACAACCTCAGCTCATCAGCCAATCAGTCGCTCGGTTATGACGCGGTTGGCCGCATAACCTCTGCTGAGGGGCTCTATGGCGTTTTGGGCTATGGCTATGACGCCACCGGCAACAGGACCTCGATCACGACCGATGGCCTGAGCCAAAGCTACACCATCAACTACATGAACAACTGGTTGGTGAAGACTGGGCAAACCTCCAGAAGCTATGACGCCAATGGCAACCTGACGAAGCAGGGGGCGGATACCTTCACCTATGACAGCCAGAACCGGCTGGTGGCCGCAACGGTCGCTGGAGTGACAGCAGCTTACACCTACAACCATCTGGATCAGCGTGTAGCAAAGACCGCGAATGGCAGTATCCGTCTGTTCGTTTACGACCTGGCAGGAAACCTCATCGAGGAGCTGGACGCGGCCACTGGAGACGTGCTGGCGGAGTATATCTGGCTCGATGGCACTCCCTTGAGCTTTGTTCAGTCAGGACAGACCTACCAAGTCCACGTCAATCATCTGGGCACCCCGAAGGCGCTGACCGACACCAGCGACCAAGTGGTTTGGAAGGCGAGCTACAGCCCCTTTGGCAAAGCAAGCATCACCACCCAGGGGCCAACCTTCAACCTGCGATTCCCAGGACAGTATTACGACGCGGAGACCAGGCTTCACTACAACTGGCGGCGTTACTACGACCCGAATACCGGGCGTTACATCACCAGTGACCCGATTGGGCTGGCTGGTGGGATTAACACCTACGCTTATGCGCTGAGCAACCCGATGACCTATACCGACCCGACCGGACAGTGCCCGTGGTGCGTCTTTGGAGCTGTTGTTGGCGGCGGTTTGAATCTCGCTTCACAGCTCTATTCTGGGCATGAAATTGATTGGAGTTCTGTAATTGCATCAACCGTAACAGGAGCATTGGGTGGTGGACTAGGCACTGTTACTGGGGGGATGAGCTGGGGGGCAAATATCATTGCCAACGCTTTTGGGAGCGGCGTTATTGGTGCAAGTGTTACAGCGGCTAAGAACAAATTGACTGGCAGTTGCGATGACGTAATTTCATCAGGAATAAGAGGAGCGATTTTTGGAGGGGTAGGTGCAGGAGTCGGTAACGCATTTGCTGCATCAGGAAAGCAGTATGCGAATTTTATTTATAGAAAGTGGTGGGATTCTGCGCCCCTTAAAGAGCGGCTATGGGTCTCATCAAATGCTATTGAAGGATCACATCTTCCGAATAGATGGGTGGCGCTGGGTGTTACATCCGGAAACGTAGCAAGCAATGTGATTGCCAATTTACCATAAGGGGTTTAGCTATGAAAAACAGAAGTGTTACTGGTTTCATATTGATATTTGTTGTTCCTATATTTCTTATAGGTATGGGGATAGGGGTTGTTGGGGGCTTTATAGCGCAATGGCTCGCTCAAGTATTTGAGTTATATGAAGACAAATCTAAATATGAAATGGTTTTTTGGGCCTTTGTATTTATAGGGTCTTTCATGGGAGGTATTGGTGGAATCCAAGCTCTATTCCAATTCATCAGACAGAAAAAGAATGGTGCAATGAAATGATCAAGATGATTCCTGATCATTACAAGTGAGTGAACTCTGCTGGTGTTGCTCCAGCCGACGCCAGCGGCCAAGTGGTTTGGAAGGCGAGCCATCATAGAGTCAGTAGAGAGAGATACTTTTGGAAATCAATAGTATTATGATTGGTACAAATGAGTTGTAGCTCCATATTTTGGGTGCGGTCGCGCGCGGCTTGCGCGAACGCTGGCCGGATCGGTTGCTATTGATTGCAGCGGACAATGACCACCGGGCCGAGAAGGAGCTACGGCCAGACGGCAAGCCCCGCGAAAATGTTGGCTTGAAGAAGGCACAAGAGGCGGCGGCCAACCATAAGGGTGTGGCACTGGTGCCGCCCTTCGCCGATGGGGACAAGGGTTCCGATTGGAACGACTACGCCCAGCAGCACGGCGACGAGGCGGCGCGTAAAGAGCTTGAGCGGCAGGTGGCGCAGGCAAGAACCGAAGCGGCCATGAACGCCGAGCGCATGATGGTGATTGCGCGCGAGCGTGAAGCCGAGGCCCGCAACGACCCCACGACGAGCGCCGACGACGCCCTTGTGGCACAGGAAAGGGCCGCTGCGAATGATCTAATGGCCCGCGCCGTAGCAGGTGGCCTCAAGGCCCGCGCCGAGGCTAGGGACGCCCTTGTGGCAAACGCCACAGGCGCGCCGCGTCCCGTGGCCGCGTCCAGTGGCCGCTGTCAATGCCACGATGGGCCGCACCAAAGCCGAGCAGGCCGACGAATTGAAGGAGCAGCGGATAACGGTTTTCGACGGACAAAACGTGTCCACGAAACCGGAGCAGCAGAAGGCCTCACAGCCGCGCCGTGCTCGAGCGCGGGGATATGACGCAGACCTTTAAGGCGACGGGCCGCCCCTGAAAACCTCCCGCCCGGTTCGCCGGGCGGGCTTTTCTACAGGAGATCGAGCGTATGACCACATTGGTAATCGTAGAATCGCCGGGCAAGGTGAAGAAGATCAGCGCCTTGCTGGGAGCGGGCTACAAGGTTGTGGCGAGCGTTGGACACGTCCGCGACTTGCCGCCGAAGGAACTAGGGATAGAGCCGCCGGACTTCCGCCCGCACTATCAACCGACCGAGCGCGGGCGCGACGTGTTA
Organism: uncultured Rhodocyclaceae bacterium; assembly: GCA_937892345.1. Taxonomy (GTDB): domain Bacteria; phylum Pseudomonadota; class Gammaproteobacteria; order Burkholderiales; family Rhodocyclaceae; genus Azonexus. The sequence continues at coordinate 3,262 of CALAGF010000201.1, forward strand.
GCCCGGCTGAAAAAGGACGTGGCCGCCG
>CALAGF010000202.1 GCA_937892345.1 uncultured Rhodocyclaceae bacterium
CGCGACTGCGGTGCCCTTGATCCAGGCTAATTACTGAACTTTCAACCGGGGAGCGTTCTTGCTTCCCGGTTGTTGGGGGTCGCCAATGGGCCGATTTACGACGGCCGGCGCTCGAAGTTCGTCGGGTTCTGTGTGATGCAACAGCGAACTGGCAACCTGACCATAAAGCTGGAAGTGCTTGCGAAAAGTGAGTGCTGGATTTCGCGGCTCGTTGTGTTTAAGGCCTGGAGCGGTCGCAATAAATGTGGGTAGAGCAAAGATGCGTGTGATCGCCGGTTGTCTAGGGCGCACTCAGCTTATCATACCAAAGTCATTAATTGAGGTACAAAAAATGGTACAAAATGGTTGATCTGGGTGTTTGTTAAGTATATGATTTTAATTGTTTTTAATTCAAGATTCTCGAATCCCGCCCTCTCCGCCAAAAACATACAAAACAAGCGCCTTTCGGGGCGCTTTTTTGTTTTACCCCCCAATCAATCCCCCTCCAATTTTGTATGGGACTGATTAGCCCGGCACATCAGGATTTGATTCAGTCCAGAAGCTCCTTAATGAAAAATGCCGATCAGATAACTGATCGGCATTTTTTTGATGGTGCGCTTTATTGAATTGCTGACAATTAGCCTCTGGATGATTCAGGGAGTTGCTCTTCAATCACTTTCAGTAGTTGGGCGAAAACCTTCGGCGAGCCGGCGACAACGTTGCCGGTTTCAAGGTAGTTCGCGTCACCGCGCAGATCGCTGACCAGTCCACCTGCTTCGGAAATAAGCAGGGCGCCGGCAGCCATGTCCCAAGGTGCCAGTCCGAATTCCCAGAAACCGTCGTAGCGTCCGCAGGCAACATAGGCGAGATCCAGCGAGGCTGCACCAGGACGGCGCTGTCCTGCTGTTTTTTGGGCGAGTTCCTTGAATATGGCCAGGTAAAGGTCAATTTTGTCGAACATGCGATACGGGAAACCTGTGCCAATCAGGGCGTCCTGCAACTTGAGGCGACGCGACACACGGATACGACGTTCATTCAGGAATGCGCCGGCACCTTTGCTGGCGGTGAACAGCTCATTGCGATTCGGGTCGTAGACAACCGCTTGTTCGACAATGCCGTTTTTAGTGAGCGCAATTGAAACGGCATATTGCGGCATGCCGTGGATGAAGTTTGTCGTACCATCCAGTGGGTCGATGATCCACTGGTACTCAGCATCCTTGTCCCCCTTGCCGGCAGTCTGTCCGGACTCCTCTGCTAGAATGCCGTAGCTGGGATAGGCCTCCTGCAGCATTTCGATAATGGCTGCTTCGGCTGCCCTGTCGACTTCAGTTACGAAATCGTTGGGTTGCTTGATGGAAACCTTGAGCAGATCGAGGTCGTTTGAAGCACGATTGATAATCTGGCCGGCGCGACGCGCGGCCTTGACGGCTATATTCAGGGCTGGATGCATGGCTTGAAGAGCTTAAAGAGCGATCGGGCGGCCTTGGCCACCCGATTCGTATTTGGAAAGGACGAATTTTACACCATGAACCCCGAACTCCTGTTGTCACGTATCAGGGTTGTCTTGTGTCGCCCGAGTCATCCGGGAAATATTGGCGCAGCTGCGCGTGCAATGAAGACGATGGGGCTTTCCGACTTGCGATTGGTTGCACCTAAACAGTTTCCTGATCCAGAGGCGGATACCCGAGCCACAGGTGCTGTAGATGTGCTTGCCCGGGCCGAGGTTGTCGGTACGCTTGCTGATGCACTTAGCGGTACCGTGCTGGCCGTAGCGCTATCGGCCAGGCAGCGAGACTTGGGACCGCGTCCGGGAAGTCCTCGAGAAACGGTAGCGTCCTTGATCGAGATGGCTCGGCTGGGGCCTGTGGCGCTAGTGTTCGGAAATGAAACCATGGGCTTGAGTAATGACGAGATTCGCTTGTGTCAGGCTGCGGTCACCATTCCCACCAATCCGGATTTCAGTTCGCTGAATTTGGGTTCTGCCGTTCAGGTACTGTGCTACGAATGCCGGATGGCGGCATTTTCCGGGGCTGCACCTATTCCTGCGCAGGGAGTGACCCCCTTTTCTTCACAATTGGCCACTCATGACGAGATTGAAGGTTTGCATGCGCATTTGACTTCGCTGATGATCAAAACCGGTTTTTTGAATCCGGAACAGCCAGGTCGCTTATTGCCGAAGTTGCGCCGACTATTCGGAAGAGTGGGGCTTGAGCATGACGAGGTAAATATTTTGCGGGGAATTTTTTCGTCAATTGAAAAGCCTACGGCACACGGCCGGAAATCCTGAAAAACGACAAGTCGACCGCTATAAATGAAAAACCCCGCCGGAGCGGGGTTTTGAATTTTGGTGGGTGCTAACGGGGTCGAACCGCTGACATTCGCCTTGTAAGGGCGACGCTCTACCAACTGAGCTAAGCACCCGTCTGCTTTCGCAGCGAGAACCGAATTATATCAGTTAACTGCGTCCTTGAAACCCTTGCCTGCGCGGAATTTCGGAGATTTGGCGGCCTTGATTTCCAGCGTCTTGCCGGTGCGCGGGTTGCGACCCGTGCGAGCAGCGCGTTCACCCACATAGAAGGTACCAAAACCGATCAGACTTACGGTGTCGCCTTCTTTGAGTGCAGCTTTGATAGCATCAACAGCGGCATCCAGAGCGCGGCCGGCAGCAGCTTTGGAAATGTCAGCGGAGGTCGCGATCTGATCGATCAGTTCAGTCTTGTTCATTTGATGTTCCTGAAAATTGGGAGAACGGGATGGAAATTTCGCAAAGTCGAGTTTATATATCCCCGGAAATCCTTGTGTCAAGCGGATTCTGGCGAATTACCGGGCTTGCGCTTGTCAAGCTGCGATATCCATTCGGTGGAAAGGATATCGCCTGCCCGTTTTAGTGTTTGATGATTGCTTGGCCAGCACTGTCGTCTGACTGAACCGGCGTAGCCGGTTTGTCCTGCGAGTCGTCGGCGAGTGCCACCGGGGTACGTTCCAGCGCTTTTTCCAGGACTTGATCGATCCATTTGACCGGCACGATTTCAATGCGGTTTTTCACGTTGTCCGGTATTTCGGTCAGATCCTTGACGTTTTCCTCCGGGATCAGGGCGGTCTTCAGGCCGCCACGAACTGCAGCCAGCAATTTTTCCTTGAGTCCGCCAATGGCCAGCACTTCACCGCGGAGCGTGATTTCACCAGTCATGCAGACATCGCAACGCACCGGGATACCGGTAAAGGATGAAACCAGGGCGGTGGTCATGGCAATGCCGGCGGAGGGGCCGTCCTTTGGCGTTGCGCCTTCCGGGACGTGGATGTGCAAGTCGGTTTTTTCAAAGACTTCGTCTTTGATACCCAGTCTGCGGGCACGTGAACGAACGACTGAGCGTGCTGCTTCCACGGATTCCTTCATCACGTCACCCAGCGAGCCGGTGCGCAGGATATTGCCCTTCCCGGGCATGCTGGCGCACTCGATGGTCAGTAGTTCGCCGCCCACCTCAGTCCAGGCAAGACCGGTAACCTGACCCACCTGATTTTCTTTTTCGGCCATACCGAAGGTGTACCGCTGAACACCGAGGAATTTGTCGAGATTGCGTGCGTTGACCGTAATCTTGCTGTCGCGCTTTTTCAGCACCAGTGTTTTGACAACCTTGCGGCAGATTTTTGAAATCTCTCGCTCCAGTGCTCGCACGCCGGCCTCTCGTGTGTAATACCGCACGATGTCACGCAGCGCACTTTCTGCAACGAGCAATTCGGTCTTCTTGACGCCGTTGTTCTTCATTTGCTTCGGCAGCAGATAGCGCAGGGCGATATTGACTTTTTCATCCTCTGTGTAACCAGAGAGACGAATCACTTCCATGCGGTCGAGTAACGGAGCCGGAATATTCAGGGTGTTCGCGGTGGCTACAAACATCACGTCGGAAAGGTCGAAATCCACTTCGACGTAATGGTCCTGGAAAGTGTTGTTTTGCTCCGGATCAAGCACCTCAAGTAGTGCCGAGGACGGGTCGCCACGGAAATCCTGTCCCAGCTTGTCGACTTCATCGAGCAGGAAGAGCGGGTTACGCACGCCGACTTTGGTCAGACTTTGCAGAATCTTGCCGGGCATGGAGCCGATATAGGTACGACGGTGACCACGAATTTCGGCTTCGTCGCGCACGCCACCAAGTGCCATGCGTACGAACTTGCGGTTGGTTGCCTTGGCGATTGACTGGCCGAGCGAGGTCTTGCCAACTCCGGGTGGGCCAACAAGGCAGAGAATAGGCGCCTTGACCTTGTCTACCCGCTGTTGCACAGCAAGATATTCGACAATCCGTTCTTTGACCTTGTCCAAGCCGAAATGGTCGGCATCGAGTACCTTTTCTGCAGCGAGCAAATCCTTACTGATACGCGTTTTCTTCCGCCAGGGCAGGCCGATCAGGGTTTCGATGAAGTTACGCACGACGGTGGCTTCGGCAGACATCGGCGACATCAGGCGTAGCTTCTTGAGCTCACCTTGTGCCTTCGCCAAGCCTTCCTTGCTCATGCCGGCGGCCTTCATTTTCTTGTCGAGCTCTTCAAGATCGGCACCGTCTTCGCCTTCACCCAATTCCTTCTGAATGGCTTTGACTTGCTCGTTCAGGTAGTACTCGCGCTGGCTCTTCTCCATCTGGCGCTTGACGCGGCCAC
>CALAGF010000203.1 GCA_937892345.1 uncultured Rhodocyclaceae bacterium
CCGCAAGAAAACTATCGCCATCCTGGTGATATTTACGTTCGTATGGACCTTTCTGGCTGGCTTGGCGATCAAATTATCGACATAGACAGGTACGTTGATGTTGGTGCTTTTGGAAGGGACGGCGGCGATCGTTGTAAATGGCATTCACGCAAGCTTTTGGTTGGTGTCTTCGGGGTCGTCTCAGAAAACGGAAAATAAAGTACGTTAAGCCGAAGGCATTATGGGGAAAGGCCTCTCGCAAGCGAAGGTCTGTGAGAGGCCCTATCGAGATAGTCGGCCAGCCTCGCGCCAACGGGGCTTTGAAGTTCTCGAAAACCGTTCTCGCATCAAACTACGCTAACCGGCGAGTTTCGAGAATCAGGCGTGCAGCGTCTTGAGCGCCAGATCCGGCGCAGTTCGCACAATCTTGAGCAAGGCAGCGGCGGGGCCGGTCGGGTTGCGGCGATGTTGCTCCCAGTTCTGCAACGTCTTGATGCTGACCTGCATCAAGCGGGCAAATTCGCTTTGTGACAGCCCGATTTGCTCGCGTACTGCCTTCACGTCAGGCGGCGTCACCTTGATCCGGCGCGAGGCCGGCGCTTCCCCGTGAGCAATCGCCTTGGCTTCTTTCAGGCTTTGCACCAGGTCATCAAACAATGCTTGTTCCATAGTCATAGCTCCTTTACAAATTCGCGCAACAAGGCGGTTTCACGGTCGGTCAGATCGTCCTTTTTCGACTTCGGGTAGATCAGCAGCATGTAAATCTGCCCATCGTCCCGGAGCCAGTAGTAGATCACCCGAACCCCGCCGCTCTTGCCGCGCCCAGGCAGCGCATGGCGCAGCTTACGGATTCCACCGCCACCCTTGAGGATGTCACCCCGTACTGGGTTCTCCACCAAGACATTCTGAAGGTCTGCGTACTCGTCATCCGTCAACAGATCGGCGAGCAAGCGGGTGAATGTCGGGGTTTCGATGAATTCCATGCGTCGTATTGTATGCGCCAATGGCGTATAGCGCAAAGGCCATGACAAATCCTTAGCGTACTTTATTTTCCGTTTTCTGAGACGACCCCCGATAGAAGTGTGGGCGCTGACACGACCAATGCAGTAACGGACAACATCGTTGTGCACCCGGAGTACGCGCGCTGCTCTGCTGGAATCATCTCAGTGAGCAGGGGATTTGAACTTAGGCTGTTTCTTGGCGGATGGCGCCGCCACCAGGGCTACAACAGCGAGCTCTGGGATTGTCATATAAGTTTCTGCTGCTTCGATCGTTTCAGTTGTTCTTCGTAATACTCAACGGACCTATCGGTCCGTAGCCCAAGATATTCCCCTACCAGTTCCAGCGGCTGGCCTTCGCTCAACTCGCGCATTGCGTAGGTGTTTCTCAACGTCCGGGCTCCGCGGCGCTTGATGATGGCCGGGTCGATACCTGCCTCGGTAAGGACTGCTGCGCACTGACGGTAAACGGTCGATTTGTTCAACAAGCCCCCAATAAGCTTCGCCGGGAACAACAACTCACTTGGTAGGCCGAACTCAGCGCGAGCTGTAATCCACCCAACGAGGAGCAGCGCAGCCCAAGGCGCAACCTTCGTGCGATGCCTACGTCCTGCGCCGACTACCTGCACTTCGATGTAGAGGCTGCCATCAGCTTGTCTTGGGCCCACGGCGCCAACCTTCAACTGCAGCACCTCAGAGACCTTCACCCCACCCCCAAGCACCGTGGCAATCATGGCGCGATTACGTTGCGCTTTCCATCCAGGTCCATCTGGGAGCATTTTTACCACTGCGGCCTGCTGGTTTTCATTGAGCCACATCGTGCTTTCGTGGTGCTGGTTCGACTTTGAGGGCTCCTTCAGCGCCAGGCCACGCGCCGGGTTGTGTGCGACCAGGCCTTTCATGGAGAGATGGTCGTAGAGGCGCTCAAGCAGCCGCACATAGCGATTGCGTATACCCCGCTTCAAGTCATTGCCGTGCAGGAAGTCTTGGATATCGCCGGCGCTGACTTGTGACCACGCCTTACCAAGCCTCTCGGGCTCACCATCATCGCCTGGATTGGCAAGTATGACCTCACGGATGAACTTGCCACCCATGAACCCGTAGACCTGCGCACTGGATGCCCGTAGGGGCTGCTCAACACCCTGCTTCGTAACCAGGGGTAGACCCAACACTCGTGTCACGAGCCGCCATCTTTTGGGGTTGTAAGCCGGAACCCCAGAAATTTCCGTCAGCCGATCAACGCGACTTGTCGCGTGCCTGGTCGATGCGTTCCTGCATCGCCTGCATGACTTCTTCGTGGGTGTACAACTTGGCGCTGGGGTCGTTGGCTTCCCGCAGGGCTTCCTCGACCTCGCGGGTCAGCCGCTCATAATCCTCCGGCCACAGCGCTTGCTCCATGCGTAGCGACGCCTGACCCAGCAGGTGCAACAGGCCGAACAGCCGCATGTCGTTGGTGGCGACGATGTGCTCCCGAATCCGCTCCTGGATCGCCTCACTGGCCCGGTGGGCCGCAGGCGTTGCCGTGCCCTCGTAGTCGGCTGGGAATTCCGCTTCCTCGGCGATCTGTGCCCAAGCGCTGGCCAGCGCCTCGATGCTGGAAACACTCATTTGCTCATCCACTTGCGCAGCAGGCGCTTTTTCAGGGACGCGCGTTCTTGCGGGTTGCGTCCCTTGTGGTTGGCGATGCGATCCACCGTGGCGGCCTGGCGCTTGACGGGCCAGTAGGAGCGACCATCCTTGCCCATCGACCAGACGCTGCTGACCTGGTTTTCCAGCAGGGGCAGATGGGCGCTCAGGGCCTCGGGCGATGCGTTGGCCAGCGCCGTGCGCTCACGGGTGCGCCAGCGCTGATGCCAGAGCTTCTTGTCCTCGCGCTCGCTGCGGCAGGTCGTGTGCCCGACGATGGGTGTTTTGCGGCGGCTGCGGCTCATGACGTCGTTGTCTCCCAGAACATTCAGGACTGATCCCAGGCGTCGATGGTCAAGACCTGATCGGCGAGACAGGCAGCCACGCGGTCGGCGTGCACTTCAACCTTGCCCATCCAGCCGGGCGGTTGGGCGTATTCCTCGCCTTCGTCGATGCCGAAAATCCACACGCCATCCTTGGGCGGCTGAATGCCGCCGCCGTCGATCAGCGGCAGCACGTCGCCCGCGCGAGCGGTGTAGCGGTTCGGGTAGCCCCCTCCGGCGAGCTTGGCAGCCTTGCCCGCATCGGTCAGTTGCTCAATCCAGCGGATGCCGTCCGCGCCCGTCTCCCACTGCGCCAGGATGGCCGCGCGGCGAGCCTCTTGGTCGGCGCGGTCGCGTTCCTCCGGGCTGTGCGTCGATACGACGATCCACCAGCCAATCATGCGTCACCGTCCACGCCGCCGTAGCACAAGCTGTCCGGGTGCAGCGCCGTCAACCGTGACAGCGTTTCCTGTACCGCTTCCAGCTTGGTCATCATGTAGGACACCTGCTCATCCAGATCGCCGGCCAGCTCGAACAGATCGGCCACCTGGCTGCGCGATCCCTCGTTGATGACCGCCATCGCCAACTGATGCAGCTTCAGCAAGTCGGTGCGAAGCTGGGGCGGCGTGGCGTGTTCGCCATCGTTGAGGTCATCGCGCAGCTCGTCCACGGCATCGACCGCGCGCAGCAGCGAATGCGTCTCGAAGTTCTCCGGGGACAACTTGTCCCATTCGTCGTCGGTGATGCGGACGGTCATCAAGTGCCTCCGGTCAGGCGGTGGCGAGCGTCAAATGCCCGATCGGCTCGGCCGCCGGCCGCACCTTGATTTCGATGTCGTAGCCGAGGCGATTCAGACAATCCATCAGCTTGCGTT
>CALAGF010000204.1 GCA_937892345.1 uncultured Rhodocyclaceae bacterium
CAGCGTTTACCTCTTTCCCCTAAGTTTTCGGCAGTCCTTTCCTCCCATCTGGCTGCCTTGACGCGGCGAGGCATTGTGCTGACCAACGATGCCATCTGGGAGGGTGCGCTCTTCCCCAATAAATTTACCAGCGGCATCTATCTGGTCCGGGACGGAAAAGTGGCTCGCCTTGTCGATTGGATTATCGGTAATGAACGTGCCAGTTTCGACAACACCCATCGTGGGCTGGCTGTGTCACCGGACGGTTGCAAAATTGCTTTCAAACATGCCACTGGCGAGCGTCTCAAGGCTCGCCACACCATCAAGATGATCGATCTCTGCCAGGAATAGTAAGCAGTGGATTTTCCACCGCCAAAATGAGTCCGCTATCCTTGTCGACCGTAACATTCCCCAAAACATCTCAGGAGCCCCACATGCCACTTTTCAAACTCGGCGATAAACAACCCCAAACCGGCAGCAATACCTGGGTGGCGCCGAATGCCACGGTGATTGGCGATGTCCGGCTCGGGGACAATGCCTCGATCTGGTGGAATGCCACCTTGCGCGGGGATAACGACCCGATTCACATCGGCGCCAATACCAATATTCAGGATGGCTCGGTGCTGCATACCGATGAAGGCGTGCCGATGCAGATCGGCGCCAATGTCACGGTGGGGCATCTGGTGATGCTGCATGGCTGCACGGTGGGCGATGGCAGCCTGATCGGGATTGGCTCGGTGATTCTCAACCGGGCAGTGATCGGCAAGCAGTGCATTGTCGGGGCTAACACATTGATTCCCGAGGGCAAGGTGTTTCCGGATCGCGTGCTGATCGTCGGTTCACCGGGCAAGGTGGTGCGCGAACTTAGCGACGACGAGGTGGCGCGGCTGGAGAAATCGGCAGCGCATTACGTCGCCAATGCGCAGCGCTACGCCAGCACGCTGACGCCGATTTAACGCAGTGCGGCGGCCAGCGTAGCCAGCACCGGCATGGGCGGCGTATCGCGCAGCCGGATCATGCCGGTGGGCACCTGGCTGATTTCCGGCGGTACGTCATGCTGGACCAGATCGGCGGCGTGCAGCGATTGTTCGACAACGCGGCGCGGCATGAGCGTCCAGCCCAGCCCTACCGAGACGCAGCCGAGAATGCCTTCCAGCGTGCCGAATTCCATGGCATCGGCCACCGCATGGCCTTGCATGCGTTGCCATGACAAGGCGCGCGCCCGGTAAGCACAGCCTTCGCGAAACAGGATCAAGGGCAGGTTGACCGGATCAACCCCGGCCGCATGTACCAGCACCAGTTCTTCAACCACCAGTTGCTCGAAGATGAGTTCGGGGTGATTGACCGGCCCGGCAATAAAGGCGCAGTCCAGCTTGTGGTGAATGACCTTGTCGGCCAAGGCAGCACTGGTGTCGGTCGATACGCGCAGTTCCATGCCCGGATGCTGACTGCGCACGGCTTTGAGCGCGCGCGGCAAATGCAGGGCGGCGAAGGTTTCCATCGCGCCGATCCGCAACTCGCCCACGTTTTCCCCCACCTGCCGCACCGCAGCGGCGGTTTGCCGCTCCAGCATCAGCATGCGTCGGGTGTAGTCGAGCAGGACCTTGCCCGACGGCGCGAGCTCCAGATTGCGCCCTTTGCGGAAAAACAGGTCGGTACCCAGTTCTTCCTCAAGACGCCGAATCCGGCCGGTCACATTCGATTGCACCGTGTTCAGACGGCGCGATGCCGCCAGAATGCCACCTTCTTCAACCACGGCCTGAAAGGTCTTGAGCGCCAGCAGTTCCATCAACCAATCTCCAAAGCAGAACAATTCGTTCTCAACAAATCATTTGTGCAGATAGCTTACCGCGTTTATCGTGCGTTCATCGATATAAAAATCAGGGCGAGACCATGTCCGAACAGAGAGAACGCATCAAAGTCTTAACTGCAGGCATCTTCAGCCTGATGCTGGCGATGGGCATTGCCCGCTTCGCCTACACCCCGCTGCTGCCGCTGATGCAGAAACAGGCCCATTTAGGGATTGCCGATGCCGGTTGGCTGGCTGCCATCAATTACGGTGGCTATCTGACCGGTGCGCTGATTGCCTCGCTGATCAGCGATCTGGTGCTGAAAGATCGTTTGTACCGCATCGGTTTGGTACTGGCCATCATCACGACAGCGCAAATGGGTCTGACCAACGATTTGACGGTGTGGGCCATTTCCCGCTTTCTGGCTGGCCTGAGCAGCGCGGCTGCCATGTTGATGGGTACCGGCCTGATCCTGAACTGGCTGATCCGCCACAATCATCGCAGCGAGCTGGGCATCCACTTTGCCGGGATCGGGCTGGGCATTGCCAGTTGCGCCTTCGCCGTCGAGATCATGAGCCATTGGCTGGATTGGCGCAGCCAGTGGTACGTCCTGACCTTCCTCGGCTGCATCGTGCTGGTGCCGGCGCTGGCCTGGCTGCCGGCGCCCGATACCAGCAGCACCACAAAAACCGGCCAGAAGCTGGTCGATAATCCGCCCTCGCCGCTGTTTCTGCGCTTGTTCATGGCCGCGTATTTCTGTGCCGGCGTCGGCTATGTGATCAGCGCCACCTTCATCGTTGCCATCGTCGATCGCCTGCCCGGCCTGGCCGGCAAAGGCACCCTCACCTTTCTGGCGCTGGGTCTGGCTGCTGCACCGGCCTGTATTGTCTGGGATTTCATTGCGCGGCGAACCGGTGATCTGAACGCCCTCATCCTCGCGGCTATGCTGCAAATCATCGGCATCCTGCTACCCCTGAGCGGCGGCGTCGTGGCAGCCTTTGCCGGCGCGATGCTGTTTGGCGGCACCTTTATCGGCATGGTGAGCCTGGTGCTGACCATGGCTGGCCGTTACTACCCGACCAAGCCCGCCAAGATGATGGGGAAGATGACGCTTTCCTATGGCGCCGCGCAGATCATTGCACCGGCCATCACCGGCTGGCTGGCCAGCGGCCAACAAGGTAACTACGGGGTTGGCCTCTACCTGGCAGCCGGCGTAATGGTGCTGGGTACTGCCTTGTTAGGGGTTCTGAAACTGGTGCAAAAGCGTGATCAGGCACACGACCTGCTCGCTGCCTGCCCACAAACCTGAGGCGCAAGGCCGGCAACGGCTTGCTGCGGTCAACATGCTGAAAATCGAAATTGTCTCCGACTTCGTCTGCCCCTGGTGTTTTATCGGGCTGCGCCGGCTTGATCTGGCGATTGAAGCAATCCGCCGCGAATTGCCTGACTTTGAATACAGCCGGCAGTGGCGCCCTTTCTTTCTCAATCCCGACACCCCGCCCGAGGGAGAGCCTTACCTGCCATTTCTGGAAGCCAAATTCGGTGGCAGAGCAGCGGTAGATGCCCTGTTCAAACGGGTGCAAGCTGCCGGCACACCCTACGGCATCGACTACGCCTTCGAAAAAATCACCCTGCGCGCCAACACGCTGCAAGCGCACCGCCTGATCCATTGGGCACAGCGACAAGGCGATGCCGGACGCCTGGTTGAACGGCTGTTCATCGCGCAATTCCAGCGTGGAGAATACGTCGGCAACCGGACATTGCTGGCGAACATTGCCGGCGAATGCGGCTATGACCCGGAAGCGGCAGCAGACTTTCTGAACAGCGACGAGGCTAGCGAGATCGTGCGCGAACAGGAACATGAATCGCGGCGCTGGGGCGTCAAGGCAGTGCCCTCCTTTGTCGTGGACCGAAGGTTCCTGGTGGCCGGAGCAGAAGATCCGCAACTGCTGGCAAAAGCCGTATTCGCGGCTCTGAATCACGAACCTGGCCGCTGAAGCGAAGCGCTGACAGCTATACGGTCGACAGCTTGAACACCGCATTTTTTGACTCGCATCAAACAAGAATGATTCTTATTTGTTACAATAAGCCTTCGGATTAATCACTCGGCAAGCCAGCCCCAGCCAGCCAGCCTTCATCGTTGGAGTCATCATGGCCTTGCCGCTGCTTCGCCCCATTACCCTTTCCCTCCTCATCGCTTTCGCCTCTGCTCACGCTGAAGAACAAAGCCTGGCGACCGTTAACGTAACCGCCAAAGGTTATGCGAGCAGTGATCTGGAAACGCCGATCGCCACCACCTCCCTGGACCAGAACGAGATCGCCCGACGCGGCGCTCAGTTGCTTGGCGATGCCCTGCGCGGCGAAGCCGGAATCGCCATTTCGAATGACAGTGCACAAGGTCAAAATCCGGTACTGCGGGGCTTGGGCAAAGAAAGTATCGTCCTCCTGGTCGACGGCATGCGCTTCAACGCCGCCCAGCCGGCGGGAGCCATTGCTTCCTTCATGTCGCTTGGCTTGGCCGAGCGTATCGAAGTGGTCAAAGGCGGCGCCTCCGTGTTGTATGGCACTGGCGCCTTGGGTGGCGCAATCAATGTACTGTTGCCACAAGCGACCTTCAAACCCGGGATAGGTATTCGTGCCGGCGCCAGTTACGACAGTGCAAGCGAAGGCATGCGCGGCACCGCCGTCATGAATGCCAGCTCGGGAGATCATGCCTTGATGCTGGGTACCTCGCTGGCCAAAATCAACGATTACGATGCCCCTTCAGGCTCAGTGGCAAGAACGGGCTACGATTCGAACAGTTTTATTGGCCAGTATCGCTACCGTATCGATGGCCAGCAGCAACTTCGTGTCTCGGCGCAACTGCACACGGATGAGGATGTCTGGTATCCGGGTTCGACCCGCCCTCACCCAAGCAACCCGTTAACCCGCAGCACAACAGTACATTCTCCAGAACAAAGCCGCCGCCTCCTCGAACTCGGCTATAGCAACAAAACCGGGGGTGATTCCCCCATCAATCTGGATCTGCGCGTTTATCGCCAGGAAATGGAACGCCAGATTTATGCCTACGCCAATTGGCTGGACCGGGACATCATCACCAATCAGGTCAGCTTCATGACCGACGGCTTCGATGCCAAGGCCGACTGGCTGATTCACCCGCAACATCTGCTGTCATTCGGGCTCAATACTTGGCAGATGCGCGGCAATCCCGATCGCTGGATGGCCGCAGCGCCCGGCTTCACCAGCATGGCAGCCAACAATCCTTTCCAGGATGCGAAAATCCAGGCCATTGGCGTGTACCTTCAGGACGACATGCGCTTTGGCGCCCTCAACCTGCTAGCCGGCGTGCGTTACGACGTCGTCAGCAGCGAGGCGGCCAGCATGAATAACGGCGTCCGCACCAGTGGCCTCGATAACCGCGACAAAGCCCTTTCCGGCAGTCTGGGCGTAATGTATGAAATCTCCCCATGGCTACGTCCTTACGCCAACTACGCCCGCGCCTTCCGTGCCCCCGGCATGCGCGAGCGCTACGAATCCGGGCTGCGTGGTGATGGTTACTACTACGCGGGCAGTCCCGAAGTTGAGGCGGAAAAAGCCGATCAGTTCGAATTGGGCATCAAGGGTGCGGGTCAATCGACTGACTATGCCATTTCTGCCTACTACCACAAGATCGACAATTACATCAGCGGCCAGATTCTGACAGGCGCGGCAGCCACGACGGCCTGCGGCGCTGCAAATGCGGCCAATTGCAAGAAAACAGTCAATCTTGGCAGTGCCACAATTCAAGGGATCGATGCCAAGCTACGCTGGCAATTCACCCGGGGCCAATGGCTGACAGCCGCCTACGCCAAGGTGCGCGGAACCAACAATGACCTCGATGAACCGCTCTTCCAGATGCCTGCTGACGAGATTTCCCTGGGCTGGCTGGGCCAAGTGCTGCCGGCAGTTCAAGGCGATGTGACGCTACGTCTGGTTGATCGCCAGACACGCATTGCCACCCGATTCACCATGGGAACCGAGAATGCCACGGCGGGTTTCGTCACAGCGGACATCGGCGCAACCTGGACCTTTGCCAAACAGCAAAGCTTGCGCTTTGCGGTACGTAATCTGGCCGACAAAACCTACCACGAACACCTGACGGAAGGTCTGTCCGGACAGGAAATCCAGGCTGTAGGCCGTAACTTCCAGCTGGCCTGGCGCGGCAGCTTTTAACCCGGAGTACCGATATCCGTGATTCGCGATTTAATCCACAAAACGCTTGCCCTGATGCTTGCCTGGCTGGCGCTACTGGGGTCAGCCCAAGCCGAGAAACTCCCCAAGCTGGTCCTGGCCGGCCCGCCTGCGGCGGTTTCTACGCCCTTGATCCATATGATCGAAACGGGTGCATTAAAAGCGCTGGCCGATGAGGTGGAGTTTGTGGTGTGGAAAGATCCGGATCAGCTCCGGGTGCTCGCCTTGGGCGGCAAGGCCGATTTTCTTGCCATGCCGACCAATGTAGCCGCCAACTTGTACAACCGCGGGGTTGGTTTGAAGTTGCTCAATGTATCCACCTGGGGCGTTCTCTGGCTGGTTTCCCGCAACGGCAGCGCAAAAACGCTGGCCGATTTCCGGGGCAAGGAAATCGCCATGCCTTTCCGCGCCGACATGCCCGACATCGTGTTTGGCCTCTTGGCTGAAAAACAGGGGCTGGATCCTAAAAAGGACTTAAATCTGCGTTATGTCGCCTCACCGCTGGATGCCATGCAGCTACTCATCACCCGCCGAGTGGATCATGCGCTACTGGCGGAACCCGCAGTCTCCATGGCGCTACGCAAGACACAGTCCTTTCCGATCCGGCTGATTGCTCCGGAACTGTATCGCAGCGTCGATCTGCAGCAAGAATGGGGGCGTTTGCACGCCAAGGAAGCGCGGATTCCACAAGCGGGCATCGCAGTGACAGGCAAAACCCTGGCCAATGATGCACTTCAAGCCAAAGTCATGGCGGCGTACAAGCACTCACTGGACTGGTGCCAGCAGCATGCGCTCAAGTGCGGGGAAATGGTGGCCAAGCGGATTGATCTGCTGACCCCCGAAGCGGTTGCCGATTCGCTGGCGGTTAGCCAAATGCGGCATGTGAGTGGCCAGGCCGCTCGCAACGAACTGCAGTTTTTTTTCAGCCAACTGATTGCAAAAAGCCCGGCACTGGTCGGCGGCAAGCTGCCGGACGATCGCTTCTACGGCGCCGCAGGACAACCTTGAGCACCCCACATCCAACACTCACCCGCATCCGGGAGGGCATGGCAGCCACCGGCCACTACCTCTGGAGCGGCTGGGGCTCACTGGCCAGCCTGCTGATTTTCATGGCGATCTGGGAGTTGACCGCACAACAGCTCGGCACATTGATCCTGCCCACCCCGCGTGAAGCTTTTGCCGCCTTGGAACAACTTCTGCGCGATACCGGTGCGCGCGGCGACATTCTGATCACCGCCCGTCGTGCTCTGCTCGGCTTTGGACTCTCGGTGATACTGGGGAGCTTGCTTGGCCTCCTCGCCGGCATTTCGATGACCGCTTCGATGATGGCCAGACCGCTAGTCACCTTGCTTATTGGCATGCCGCCGATTGCCTGGCTGATTCTTGCCTTACTTTGGTTTGGTGCTGGCGATGGCACCCCGGTATTCACGGTATTCATTGCCTGTTTCCCGATTATTTTTGTCGGCGCCATGCAGGGGACACGCACGCTGGATGATCAATTGAAAGCGCTGGCCAGAATGTTCAGGCTCCCTCGCTGGATGACCTTTACCGACATTTATCTGCCCCATGTCGTTTCCTATCTGTTTCCTGCCTGGATCAGCGCCTTGGGAAGCTCCTGGAAAATTGTCGTCATGGCCGAACTGCTGTCCACGACCGACGGCATCGGTGCCGCTCTGGCGGTCACCCGCAGCCATCTGGATACCGCGGGATCCATGGCATGGATTGTGGCGCTGGTGGGCAGTTTGCTCGCCGTCGAATATCTTTTGCTCGAACCGATCAAGCGCCGGGTCGAATCTTGGCGGGAGTTTGCATCATCAAATCGCTAATCCTCTCCGGACTCTCCCATCGCTTTGGCTACCAACGCATTCTGCAGTCGATCGACTTGCACTTGAGCGCCGGTGAAACCGTCGCCTTGGTCGGTCCCTCGGGTTGCGGTAAAACCACGCTGCTCAATCTGGCTGCCGGTCTGATCACGCCTTGGGAAGGTCGTGTCGACTGCAGCTTTGTGCGCCCCGCGATGATGTTTCAGCAACCGCGCTTGCTGCCCTGGAAACGCACCCGGGACAATATTGCGCTGGGCCTGAAAGCGCAGGGCCTTTCACCAGCGGCCTGCCATCGCACAGCCCAAGCCTTGGCAAAAAACATGGGCCTGCAGGACGAGGATCTGGAAAAATTTCCCGCCGCACTCTCCGGTGGCATGCAAAGCCGTGTCGCACTTGCCCGTGCTTTTGCCATCCAGCCCGATTTACTACTGCTGGACGAAGCATTTTCTGCGCTAGATATCGGGCTCAAGCATGAGTTGTATGCCTTGCTCGATGCCGAGCGTCGCGCCAGCGGCTGTGCGGTATTGATGATTACCCACGACTTGATGGAAGCCATTCGGCTCGCCGACCGTATTCTCGTCATGCAAGGCAGCCCGGGACGAATCACGGCTGAACATCTGATGAGTACCCCAAGCCATGAGCGTGATGAGGCCTGGCTCTTTGCCAAAACCGCCGAATTCATTCGCTGGCCGG
>CALAGF010000205.1 GCA_937892345.1 uncultured Rhodocyclaceae bacterium
ATCTGGCAGCCTCCGGAATCTCCAGCGTGGAGACGAAAGCCTGCATGCCTTCGCGCGACACACGGGTGCCACGGGTCAATTCCTTGAGCTTTTCGTAGGCATTTGGCACGGCATAGCGGCGCATGACGGTCTGGATCGGCTCGGCGAGCAGTTCCCAGTTGGCGTCGAGGTCAGCCTTCATCAGGTCGGCGTTGATTTCCAGCTTGCCCAGGCCCTTGAGCAGCGAGTCGTAACCCAGCAGCGCGTAGCCCAAGCCGACACCCATGTTGCGGAGCACGGTGGAGTCGGTCAGGTCACGCTGCCAGCGCGAGACCGGCAGCTTTTCGGCGAGGAACTTGAGCATCGCGTTGGCCAGGCCGAGGTTGCCTTCGGAGTTCTCGAAGTCGATCGGATTGACCTTGTGCGGCATGGTCGACGAGCCGATTTCACCGGCCTTGACCTTCTGCTTGAAGAAACCGAGCGAGATGTAGCCCCAGACGTCACGGTCAAGGTCGATCAGGATGCTGTTGGCGCGGGCGAAGGCGTCGAACAGTTCGGCCAGCGCATCGTGCGGCTCGATCTGGATGGTGTAGGGATTGAAGGTCAGGCCGAGCGACTCAACGAAACGCTTGGCAAAGCCTTCCCAGTCGTAGCCAGGGTAGGCGGAAAGGTGGGCGTTGTAGTTACCGACGGCGCCGTTGATCTTGCCCAGCAGCTCCACTTGGGCGATGCGGGCACGGGCGCGCTTGAGACGGTAGGCGACGTTGGCCATTTCCTTGCCCATCGTCGACGGCGTCGCCGGCTGGCCGTGCGTGCGGCTCATCATCGGGATATCGGCGTAGGCGTGAGCCAGCTCGACCAGCTTGGCGATGAGCTTGTCGAGCGTCGGCAGCATGGCCTGTTCGCGGGCGCCCTGGCACATCAGCGCGTGCGACAGGTTGTTGATGTCTTCCGAGGTACAGGCGAAGTGGATGAACTCGCTGACCTTGGTCACCTCGGCATTGCTCTTGGTGTTCTTCTTGATCCAGTATTCGAGCGCCTTGACGTCATGGTTGGTGACGGCTTCCTCGGCTTTGACTTCAGCCGCCTGTTCGGGACCGAAGTTGGCAACCAGCGCGTCCAGCTCGGCAACGGTCGACGGCGAAAAGGCGGCAATTTCCGTAAAGTGCGGCTCAGCGGCCAGTGCCTTCAGCCATTCGATCTCTACCTTAAGACGGGCCTTGATCAGGCCAAATTCGGAAAAATGCTCGCGCAGGGCATCGACCTTGCCAGCGTAACGGCCATCGAGCGGGGATATTGCGGTCAACGGGTTGAAATCCATGTAATCGTCCTCATCAGTCAAGGCCGCAATTTTACCTGTCCGACCGCCAGCCGCGCCATACGCTATAATCCTGCCTCCTCATTCAGAGTGCATGCAATGAAGCTGATCGGCTCCTACACCAGCCCCTTCGTCCGCAAGGTCAGAATTGTGCTGGCAGAAAAAAAGATCGAAGTGGACTTCGTGATCGACTCCCCCTGGGTGGAAGACAGTGGTGTTCCCAATGTCAATCCGCTGGGCAAGATTCCGGTCCTGCTGCTTGATGACGACACCCCGCTGTTCGATTCGCGGGTCATTGTTGAATACATCGACAACGTCACCCCGAACAACAAGCTCTTTCCCGCCCCGAATCGTGAGCGCACCGAGGTGAAGCGCTGGGAGGCGCTGGCCGATGGTCTGTGCGATGCCGCAGCAACCGCGGTACTCGAAGCCAAACGCCCCAAACATGAACAAAGTGCAGCCTGGATTGCCCGGCAGCGCGAAAAAGTGACCCGCTCGCTGACCTTCATGGAAAGCCAGTTGGGCGACAAGGCATTCTGCACCGGAACCCACATTTCGATGGCCGACATTGCCGTTGGTACCGCTCTCGGCTACCTCTGCTTCCGTTTCGCCGACATCAACTGGCAGGAAAATCACCCGCATCTGTCCCGTCTCTACGACAAGCTGATGCTGCGTTCCTCGTTTGCGGATACCGTTCCCCACGACTGAACGCTGGGCCACCCGGCAGAAAGGCGCCTTGGCGCCTAGCCACGAGCACTCAGGCGCCAGAATGACTAGCGCCTGATCGCATTTGCATTTAGCGAATCACACCGCCACCCAGACAAACCCGGCTCTCGTAAAGCACGACCGACTGTCCCGGTGTCAGCGCCCATTGCGGCTCGGCAAAACACAGATCACAGCTTTCGGCATCGACACGCGCCACATGGCATGGCTGATCGGAGGTGCGATAACGTGGTTTGGCGGTATAGACCCAGTTCGTGTGCGGCGCCCGTCCGGCAACCCAGCTCAACTGTTCGGCAACCAGCCCGTCTCGCAGCAAGGCGGGGTCATCGTGACCCTGAACCACGTACAACACATTCTTGTCCATATCCTTGCCGGACACGAACCAGGCATCATGATCGCCGCCGCCGGGTTGCCCTTTTTCCTTCAGGCCACCAATGTGCAAGCCCTTGCGCTGGCCGATGGTGTGATACATCAGGCCATCATGGCTGCCGATCACCTTGTCGTTGTCAAGACGACGGATTTCGCCCTGCTTCGGCGGCAGATAGCGAGAAAGAAACTCCTTGAACGGGCGTTCGCCGATAAAACAGATCCCGGTCGAATCCTTCTTGGCAGCCACATGCAGACCTTCCGCCTCGGCAATTTTCCGGACTTCGCGCTTGTAGATATCGGCTAGCGGGAACAGGGTCCTGGATAGCTGTGCCTGATTCAGGCGATACAGGAAGTAACTTTGGTCCTTGGTACCGTCTTCGGCCTTCAGCAACTGAAATTCGCCATTGAACTCGCGTACACCGGCGTAGTGGCCAGTGGCGATTTTTTCCGCGCCAAGCTGAATTGCGTGCTCAAGAAAAGCCTTGAACTTGATTTCCGAATTGCACAGGATGTCCGGATTTGGTGTGCGCCCGGCCTGATATTCGCGCAGAAACTCGGCAAAAACGCGCTCGCGATATTCGGCAGCAAAATTGACCACCTCAACATCGATGCCAATCGTATCGGCCACGCTCATGACGTCGACCAGATCCTGGCGCGAGGAACAATATGCCTCGGTATCGTCGTCCTCCCAGTTCTTCATGAACAGGCCGATCACTTTCCAGCCCTGACGTTTCAGCAACAAGGCGGCGACCGACGAATCCACACCACCAGACAAGCCCACAACCACGGTTCCCTTAGACATCGGGTCCAGCCCCTTTCTTCCATTCGTCCAGCGGCAAAATCACCGCTGGCTCACCATTATTCACAAACCAGCTATCGACCACAAAACGTGGCCCGATCAAGCCTTCTGGCTGCGCTGCAATTTCTTCGATGACGGCTGACCAATGATTGACGATCAGACCGAGAAAATAGCGCGCATCACGCGGCATCACCCGATGCCAGCGCAGATCGCCGCGTTCGGCCAGGAGCAGCAGCAAGCGGGTCGTTGAAGTCGAATGATCAATGCAATCCATTTTTCCCGACACATGCCCATCGGCAAAATTTCCGCCCCGGTCATTGTGGATTGCCGACTGCTCACCCGCCCAGCGATACAAGCCGCCAATAGCCTGCGCCAGCAAATTGCGTTCACTTTCGGCGTCGACCGCAGAAGACATCAAACGGGAAACTTCATCGAGCTGTTGCTGCGAATAGTGAATTTCCGCCTGAGCCACGCAACCATACCCGTAGCAAATCGGCACGCTGATGACCTCAGCCTCGGCAGCGGTCGACGCCAAAAAGACCAGGAAAATGGCCGTCGACCGCAACATCAACCGTAATGCACCAGAAGATCGAGCGGATAACGTTTGCCTGCCAGCAAATCTTCGCAACAGCGCAGAATCAGCGGACTGCGATGGCGCGACTGCGTGGCGCGTACTTCATCCAGGGTTAACCAGCGCGCCCCGACAATCCCTTCGTCGAGCGGTCGCTCTGCCTCGAAACCGCGCAATTCGCCGGCAAAGGCAAAGCGCAGATAGGTCAATTCTTTCTGCGGATGTCGCGAATTGTAGACGCCGACCAAATGCGTCGGTTTGAAGTGGTAGGCAGTTTCTTCCAGCGTTTCGCGCACTACGGCATCAATCAGCGACTCGCCCTCTTCGAGATGCCCGGCCGGCTGATTGAACGCCAGCCCGGACTCGGTTTCCTCTTCGACCAACAGGAACCTGCCATCGCGCTGAACGACGGCGGCTACGGTCACATTCGGCTTCCAGATCATCGACTGTACTCTGCGTCAAAAGCATTATTTTACCCGCTGATTTCGGCTAGAATTGTGCGCTTTCACGAGAGCATCACGGAGATAGCATCATGTCCATGTCGGATCGCGACGGTTTTATTTGGCAGGATGGCAAGCTTGTGCCTTGGCGCGAAGCAACCACCCACGTCCTCACCCACTCCCTGCACTACGGCATGGGCGTATTCGAGGGCGTCCGGGCCTACAAGACCGAGCGTGGCACGGCGATTTTCCGGCTCAAGGAACATACGGAACGCCTGTTCCGTTCTGCGCACATTTTCCAGATGGCCATGCCCTACTCGGCCGAGGAACTGAACGAAGCCCAGAAGGAAGTGATCCGGGCCAACAATCTCGAATCCGGTTACCTGCGTCCGCTCGCCTTTTACGGCTCGGAAAAAATGGGCGTTTCGCCCAAGGGCGCCAAGGTGCATGTGATCATCGCCGCCTGGCCGTGGGGTGCTTACCTCGGCGAGGAAGGCATGCAGCGCGGTATCCGCATCAAGACCTCGTCCTACACCCGTCACCACGTAAATATCACCATGGTGCGCGCCAAGGCCTCCGGCAACTACATGAATTCCATCCTCGCCAACAACGAGGCGACGGCTGACGGCTACGACGAAGCCCTGCTGCTCGATCCGGAAGGTTACGTTTGCGAAGGCGCTGGTGAAAACATCTTCATCGTCAAGAACGGCAAGCTCTACACGCCCGATCTGACCGCCTGCCTCGAAGGCATCACCCGCGCAACCGTGATCCAGCTGGCCGGCGAAATGGGTGTGGAAGTGATCGAAAAACGCATCACGCGCGACGAAGTCTATTGCGCCGACGAAGCTTTCTTCACCGGCACAGCCGCGGAAGTCACTCCGATTCGCGAACTCGACAATCGTCAGATCGGTGCGGGTTGCCGTGGTCCGATCACCAAGGCCTTGCAGGAAAAATACTTTGACGTGGTCTATGGCCGCTCAGCTGCACACGCCGACTGGTTGGCCGTCATTTAAGCGAGACTCAGGGAGAACACGATGTCTGACAACAAAACTGTCGAAGTCACCGCGCACGATCTGCCGCTGCACTGCCCGCAGCCGGGTTCCGCACTGTGGAGCCAGCACCCGCGCGTTTTTCTCGACGTCCTGAAAAGCGGCGAAGTCACCTGCCCGTACTGTTCCACCAAATATGTCTTCAAGGGCGAAGCCCCCAAAGGACATCACTAAGCCTGTGACGGCGGCCGCGGTGCGCACGCCCCGGCCTGCCGTTTTCGCATGAAAAAAGCGCTCATCGTCGCCCCCTCCTGGATTGGCGACACGATCATGGCGCAACCGCTGTTTTCGCGGTTGCACGACCAGCACCCCGGATTGCAACTCGACGCACTGGCCCCGCGCTGGGTAGCGCCCGTGCTGCACCGCATGCCTGAAATCTGCGACGTGCTCGACAGTCCCTTCGGCCACGGCCAACTGGCGCTCAAGGCCCGCTGGCAACTGGGGCGCACGCTGAATAGCCGCCACTACGACACGGTCTATGTCTTGCCGAATTCACTCAAATCGGCACTGGTTCCTTGGATGGCCGGCATACCGTCACGCATCGGCTTTATCGGTGAATCGCGTTATGGCCTGCTGAACCACTGGCACCGACTCGACAAGCAGGCGCTGCCGCTCATGGTCGAACGTTTTGCGCAACTCGCCGAATTACCGGGCGCCGACTTGCCGCGCCCTGTGGCTTATCCATTGCTTCGGTCTACCCTTGCTGATCAGGAAAAAACACTGGGTGAACTCGGATTTACGCGGCCGAAAAAACTGGTCGCCTTCTGTCCTGGCGCTGAATACGGTCCGGCCAAGCGCTGGCCCGCCGCACACTTTGCCGAACTAGCACGCAAACTGGCTGAACAGGCTTGCACCATGTGGCTTTTCGGCTCGCCAAAAGACCACGCGGTCGCCGAAGAAATATCGCAACTGGCCCCCGGCCTGTGCCGCAATCTCTGCGGCGCCACCTCGCTGGCGCAGGCGGTCGACCTGCTGGCAATGGCCGATTTGGTGGTGTGCAACGATTCCGGACTGATGCACGTCGCTGCAGCGGTCGACCGTCCCATCGTGGCCCTTTACGGCTCCTCCTCGCCCGGTTTCACGCCGCCGCTCTCCGACCGCGCCGAAATCCTCAGTCTCAAACTCGATTGCAGCCCATGCTTCAAGCGAGAATGCCCGCTCGGCCATCTGGATTGCCTCAATCACCTGACCCCGGACCAGGTGTTGGCAGCCTGCAGCAAATGGATACACCCATGAGTCAGCCCATCAGTTTTGCCTCACCCGAAGAGGCCGAAAGCGCTTTCTATGAGGCCATTGCCCTCGGCGATGCCGATTTGCTGATGCAATACTGGTCGGAGGAGGAGGAAACGGTGTGCGTCCATCCAACCGGGGTTCGTCTGACCGGCATCCTGCCCATCCGGGAGAGTTGGCGCAGTATCTTCGACAATGCGCGCATTCGCGTGCAAGCTGAACTCCAATCGCACTGGCAGGGTTCGGTGATTGCCATTCATCACTTGAGCGAAGTGCTCTATGTAGAAGATGATCCCAGCCCGCATGGCCCGCTGCATGTCACCCATGTATTCGTACTCGGGCCGCAAGGCTGGCGCATGGCAGCCCGCCACGCCAGCGCCGCCGACGACAGCCAGCAAGCCATGGCCGACGCAATGCCGCATACCCTGCATTGAGCCTCGCACCAACACCCCGTCCATATCTCGCGCCCAACTGGCTCGTTGGCGGTCATGCACAGACGCTGTGGCCACTGATGATCAAGCCGCAGCCACCTGGCTACCGGCGTGAGCGCTGGAATACACCAGACGACGATTTTATCGATGTGGATTTCGTGGACGGCCCGGACAACAGCCCATGCCTGGTGCTATTCCATGGTCTCGAAGGCAGTTCGCACAGCCATTACGCCATCTCCACTGCGCTCGCCTGCAAGGCTGCCGGCTGGCGCCTTGTACTCCCCCATTTTCGCGGCTGCTCCGGCCCGCTGAATCGTCAGCCACGGGCCTATCATTCCGGTGACTCGGCTGAAATCGACTGGATTCTGCAGCACCTTTTCGAACGCAATGGCCAGCGTCGCTTGCATGCCGCGGGGGTGTCACTCGGTGGCAATGCGCTGCTCAAATGGGCGGGTGAACGAGGATGCAAGGCTGCCGAACGGGTCAGCGGTGTTGCCGCGCTGTGTGCGCCACTCGATCTGGCGGCTTGCGGCCACCACCTCGCGCGGGGATTCAATCGCATTTATACCCGGCATTTTCTTGCCACACTGAAAGCTCGCGCAGCCGAGCGCCTGGTGCTGTACCCGGGTCTGTTCAACGGTCAACGCATGCAGCAGGCGAAAAACCTCTGGGATTTCGACGATACAGTCACCGGCCCGATCCACGGCTTTACCGGGGCCGATGACTACTGGGCGCGCAGTTCCGCCAAACCCTGGCTAAACCGGGTCGCCATCCCCTGTCTTGTGGTCAACCCGAAAAATGACCCTTTTCTGCCGGCGCACTTCCTGCCAACTTCCAGCGACGTCAGCCCTTCGGTTCGCCTTGAGCAGCCTGAAACCGGCGGCCACGTCGGATTTGTCACCGGACCATTTCCCGGAAAGCTGGACTGGTTGCCGCAAAGGCTTTTACACTTCTTCACATTTGAAACGTCATAGGCACATCATGCAAACGCTCCCGGCAGAAATTTTCAAGGCTTACGACATTCGCGGCATCGTGGACAAATCGCTGACCGCTGAGGTCGTATACCGAATCGGACATGCCCTCGGCTCACTCGCCATCGAACAGGGACAAACCGCCATTGCGGTCGGCCGTGACGGTCGCCTGTCCGGCCCGGCGCTGGCGGGCGCCCTGATGGACGGCATCTGTGCCGCCGGTTGTGACGCCATCGACGTCGGCTGCGTGCCAACGCCAGTCACCTACTTCGCAGCCTACGAACTCGGCTGCCATTCCTGCGTCTCGGTCACCGGCAGCCATAACCCGCCGGATTACAACGGATTGAAGATGGTGATCGGCGGCACGACGCTGGCGCTTGACGCCATTCAGGCACTCAAACGTCGGATCGAAACCGGTGATTTGAAGCATGGAGCGGGCAAACGGACATCGGCGGAAGTTCTCGAAGCCTACGTCGAAAAAATCGTCGGTGACGTCAAGCTGGCCCGCCCGATGAAGATCGTCATGGATTGCGGCAACGGCGTTGCCGGTGCGATTGCGCCTGAATTGTTCAAGCGCCTCGGCTGTGACATCGTGCCGCTGTTTTGCGAAGTCGACGGCCATTTCCCCAACC
>CALAGF010000206.1 GCA_937892345.1 uncultured Rhodocyclaceae bacterium
AGGCGACTTCTTCGGTGGATTCCACCACCGAAAAAGAAATCCAGAAGGCGCTGGACAATCTGGTCAAGGGCCGCACCACCATTGCCATTGCCCACCGCCTGAGCACCTTGCGCAAGGCCGATCGGCTGGTGGTCATGGATCGCGGCTATGTGGTCGAAATTGGCAACCATGATGACCTGATGGCGACCGAGGGGCATTACTTCAAGCTCTACATGGCGCAGGCACGCAATGTTGACACCGAGCCGCCAGAGCCGGCCGCCCCCAATCTGCCCAAAACCCTCAACGCCTGACACCCACATGACGCAAGCCAACATCCAATTAGAACGCAATGCCTTCGGTCAACTGGTGCTGACCACCGAAAATGGCGAGCGCCATGAAGGCGTCACCCCGGTTCGAGCCTTCCCGATTGCTGCGCCGAGCGAAGGTCTGTCGCTGGTCAGCGCCGACGGCCACGAAGTCCTGTGGGCCGACCATATTGCCGACCTGCCTGCCGGCGTCCGCGAACTCGTTGAAGCCGAACTGTCCAGCCGCGAATTCGTTCCGGAAATCGCCCGCATCGTGCAGGTCTCCAGCTTTGCCTGCCCGAGTGTCTGGGAAATCGAAACCGATCGCGGGGCGACTCACCTGACGCTGAAAGGTGAAGAGGACATTCGCCGCCTGACGCCCACCCGGCTGCTGATTTCGGATGCTCATGGCATTCAATACCTGATTCGAGATACGCAGGCACTGGATCGTCAGAGCCGCAAATTGCTGGATCGATTCCTCTGAGTTCCTGTAACGGCCTGTACCGTCTGAAGAGATTTTTTTGACAGCGACCATCCACGCGCACCGGAAAGCGTAATAATTGCCAACGCCCCAAACACACACCCAATTGAAACGGAGCCGGGTGAATCGAACATGAGCAAAAAAGACATCATTTTCCGCGACAGCATCTCCCTCAAGGGTCCAAGCATCTGGACCTATCCGCCCGTGATCGAAACCTGGATCGACATCGGCGAACTGGAAGACTTTCCGTCGAACACCATTCCCGGTCTCTACGAGCGCCTCTCTGCATGGCTGCCGGGGCTGATCGAACACCGCTGCAATTACGACGAACGCGGCGGATTTCTCCGCCGTCTTCAGGAAGGCACCTGGCCCGGCCACATTCTTGAGCACATTGTTCTTGAACTGATGACGCTGGCCGGTCTGCCCGACGGGTTTGGCCGCACTCGGGAAACCACCACGCGCGGGGTCTACAAGCTGGTGGTCAGCAATTTCCACGAAGAATGTACGCGCACGGCACTCGAACTCGGCCGAGAACTGTTGCTGGCCGCCATCGAAGATCAACCCTACGATCTGGAAACGGCCGTAAATTCACTGCGCCGCAAGGTTGACCGCAAGTATCTGGGTCCTTCGACCGCAGCCATTGTCAATGCTGCCGAAGCCCGCAAGATTCCCCACATTCGCCTGCTCGAGGACGGCAATCTCGTCCAGCTTGGCTACGGTGCCGCCATGCGCCGCATCTGGACGGCCGAAACCGACCAGACCAGCGCCATTGCCGAAACCATCTCGCGCGACAAGGACCTGACCAAGGAACTGATTTCCTCGGTCGGCGTGCCGGTTCCGGAAGGCCGCGAGGTCGATAGCGCTGACGATGCCTGCGATGCTGCCGATGACATCGGCTATCCAGTCGTCGTCAAGCCGACCGATGGCAATCATGGGCGTGGCGTTTTCATTGACCTGACCACACCGGATGATGTGCGCAAAGCGTATGCAATCGCTGTCGAGGAAGGTTCCGGCGTGCTGGTCGAACGCTCCATTCCGGGAATTGAACACCGCTTGCTGGTTGTGGGCGGCAAACTGGTGGCAGCCAATCGCAGCGACCTGATCACGATCACCGGCGATGGCACGGCAAGCGTGCAGCAATTGATCGACACGCAAATCAACATCGATCCGCGTCGCGGCACCTCCGAATTGCATCCGCTGTCGATCATCCGGATCGATACGGCAGCTCGCATGGAACTGGAACGCCAGGGACTGGACGCCGATGCCATCCCGGCTGCCGGACGCGAGGTGCTGATCCAGCGCAACGCCAACCATGCTTTCGACTGTACTGATGAAGTCCACCCGGAAACTGCACAGGTAGCCTCGCTCGCAGCTCGTGTGGTTGGCCTCGACATTGCCGGCATCGATCTGGTGTGCAAGGACATTTCTCTGCCGCTTGGCGAGCAGGGCGGCGCCATCGTCGAAGTCAACGCCGGCCCCAGCCTGCTGATGCACATCAAGCCCGGCGTTGGCAAACCGCGCCCGGTAGGACAGGCGGTCGTGGACAATCTGTTTGCAGCCGGCGAAACCGGCCGCATCCCGCTGGTCGGTGTGACCGGCACCCGGGGCAAAACAGCGGTAGCCCGTCTGGTTGCCCACCTGATCTACCTCTCCGGAAAGCAAGGCGGACTGGCCTGCAGCGATGGCCTGTTCCTCGGCCGCCGCCAGGTTCAGCAGGCAGATGCCGCCACCTGGGCTGCCGGCCACCGTTTGCTGCTCAATCGCGCATTGCAGGCCGCCGTGATTGAAAATGGGGCGCGCACCATTCTCGGTGAAGGGCTGGCTTACGACCGCTGCTCGGTCGGCATCGTCACCAATATTCAGCCGGAAAAGGAAGAACTCGCCCGTTGGGATGTGCAACCAACCGGTGGTGAGTATTACACCACCCACCGCTCGACTTACCGCACGCAAGTCGATGTCATTCTGCCTTCCGGTTACGCCGTACTCAACGCAGCCGATCCGATGGTCGCCGATCTCGCCGATCTATGTGATGGTCAGGTGATCTTCTTCGCCGCTGATCCGCACTGCCCGGCACTGGCTGCACATCGCGCCGCAGGCAAGCGTGTGGTAACCGTCATCGAGAGCCGCATTGCGCTTTGCGCCGGCGCCGACGAGCTCCGCCTTTGCCGGCTGGGCGATGTCCCGGCCATTGGCAAAAGCAAAAAGCCGGAAGATATTGCCAACGTTCTGGCCGGTGTTGCCGCTGGCTGGGCACTGGGCCTGACGCAAGAGGTGATGAGCACCGGCGTCAAGACCTTCGGGCTTGAACTGCCCGACCCGGCTGCACTGCTTCCACAGCGTTCCAAAAAATCATCACCGGCCCGCAAGGCAGCCGTATCCAAAAAATAACAAGGATCTCCGCGTCATGGATGTTTCTCGTATTCGCGCCCTGCGCGGCCCCAATTTGTGGAGCCGCCACACTGCCATTCAGGCGATCGTTACCTGCGAAGGTGGCGAACGCGCCATCGCCGACCTGCCCAATTTCGAGGCCAGGTTGCGCGAACGCTTCCCGGAACTCGGCGACCTGATTCCTTCCGACCACCTCGACACCGTCTCGATGGCCCACGCACTGGAGTTTGCTGCACTCGGCCTGCAAGCCCAAGCGGGTTGCCCGGTCACCTTCAGCCGCACCGCCCAGACAGTGGATGCTGGCGTTTATCAGGTGATTGTCGAGTACACCGAAGAAGACGTTGGCCGACTGGCTTTCGAGCGCGCCGAAGCGCTTTGTCTGTCTGCGCTGAATGGCACGCCTTTCGACCTTGACGCCACACTCAAGGAATTGCGCGATCTGGACGAGGACATCCGCCTCGGGCCATCCACTGGCGCCATTGTGTCGGCCGCGATCAAACGCGACATTCCTTTCCGCCGCCTGACCCAGGGCAGCCTGGTCCAGTTCGGCTGGGGCAGCAAGCAAAAGCGGATACAGGCTGCAGAGACCAGTTTCACCAGCGCCATCGGTGAAGCGATCGCGCAGGACAAGGAACTCACCAAGAAACTGTTGCATGCCGCCGGCGTCGCCGTACCTTACGGCCGTCCGGTTGATGATGAGGACGACGCCTGGGTTGCCGCGCAGGAAATCGGCCTGCCGGTCGTCGTCAAGCCGCAGGATGGGAATCAGGGCAAAGGCATTTCGGTCAATCTGACCACCGAAGAACAGGTGCGTCGCGCCTACCGCGTGGCCATCGAATTCCGCGACGACATCATGGTCGAGCGTTTCCTGCCTGGCCATGACTGGCGCCTGCTGGTCATCGGCGACAAACTCATTGCCGCCGCCCGGCGCGACCCGCCGCTGGTAATTGGCGATGGCACGCACACCATTCGTGAATTGGTCGAGATCGTGAATAGCGACCCGCGCCGTTCCGACGGCCACGCGACCTCGCTGACCAAGATTCGCTTCGACGACATTGCCCTGGCGCGTCTCGAAGAACAAGGCTACAACGCGAATTCGGTGCCGCCGCGCGGTGTCCGGGTTGTCTTGCGCAACAACGCCAACCTGTCGACTGGCGGGACGGCGACCGATGTCACCGACGATGTGCACCCGGAACTGGCTGCCGCAGCCATTGCTGCCGCTCAAACAGTGGGACTCGACATCTGCGGCATCGATGTGGTCTGCGACACCATGCACAAACCGCTGGAAGAACAGGGCGGCGGGATTGTCGAATGCAATGCCGCCCCCGGCCTGCGCATGCACCTCGACCCATCCTTCGGCAAGGGCCGCCCGGTCGGTGAAGCCATTGTCGACATGATGTTCCCGGCAGGTGAAAACGCCCGTATTCCGGTTGTTGCGATTGCCGGCACCAATGGCAAGACAACAACCAGCCGGCTGATCGGCCGGGTATTTGAAGCAAACGGCCTGCGTGTCGGCATGACCAGCACCGACGGCATTTACGTCGAAGGGCGGCGTATCGATACCGGAGACTGTTCCGGACCGCGTAGCGCACGCAATGTCCTGATGCACCCGGACGTTGATGCGGCCGTTTTCGAAACCGCGCGCGGCGGTGTGTTGCGCGAAGGTCTGGGTTTCGACATGTGCGATGTGGCCGTGGTGACCAATATCGGTCTGGGCGACCACCTCGGCCTCAACTACATTACAACGGTCGACGAGCTGGCCGTCGTAAAACGGGTGATCGTCGAAAACGTCTCACCACATGGTGCCGCCGTACTGAATGCCGCAGACCCTGTGGTAGCCGCCATGGCCCACCATTGTCCGGGCGATGTGATCTATTTCGCGATCAACGGCCAGAATCCCGTATTGGCAACCCACCGTGCCCAGGGCCGACGCGTAGTCTATGTCGAAGCCGGAGAAATGGTCTGCGCCGAAGGCCGACGCAAATACCGCATCCCGCTGGCGCAGGTCCCGCTGACGCGTAATGGCAGCATTGGATTTCAGGTTGAAAATGCCATGGCAGCAACAGCCACTGGCTGGGCATTAGGTTACGAATGGCCGGTCATCGAGCGCGCTTTGGCCAGTTTCGTCAGCGATAGCGCAACAGCGCCCGGGCGCTTCAACGTGTTCGACTATCGCGGGGCCACCCTGATTGCAGACTACGGCCACAACCCGGATGCCATGCTGGCATTGGTCAAGGCAGTCGAAAACATGCCGGCTTTGCGCCGCAGCGTGGTCATCAGTGGCGCCGGCGACCGTCGGGACGACGATATTCGCCAGCAAACGGAAATTCTTGGCGAGGCCTTCGACGATGTCATCCTGTATCAGGACGCCTGTCAGCGCGGTCGCGCTGATGGCGAAGTGATTGCCCTGCTGCGTGCCGGTCTGGCCAATGCCAAGCGCGTGCAGCACGTGGAAGCGATCAATGGCGAATTCGCTGCCATCGATACCGCGCTGGCCCGGCTCAAGGACGGCGATCTTTGCCTGATTCTGATCGATCAGGTCGAAGAAGCGCTGGCCCACATTGCGCAATGCATCGCAGGATCGGAAACACGTGCCTGATCCGCGCCCGGAACAGCCGGGCAAGGTTTGGCTGGTGGGCGCAGGACCCGGTGATGCAGAGCTGCTGACCGTCAAGGCAGCGCGCCTGATTGCCGCTGCCGAGGCCATTGTTTACGACCACCTCGTTGGTGAAGGCATTCGTGCGCTGTTCCCGGAGTCGGCCCGCCGGATTTATGTCGGCAAAAAGGCAGCCCAGCACACACTGAAACAGGACGAGATCAACCAGTTACTGGTTGATCTTGCCCGCGAAGGACTCAAGGTGGTTCGGCTCAAGGGCGGCGACCCCTTCATTTTTGGGCGCGGCGGCGAAGAGCTGGAAATCCTGCACGCAGCAGGAGTCCCCTTCGAAGTCGTACCCGGTATTACGGCTGCCGCCGGCTGTGCGGCTTATGCCGGTTTCCCGCTCACCCATCGCGATCATGCGCAGGCCGTGGTTTTCGTGACCGGTCATCTCAAAGATCACACTGTCGATCTCGACTGGCCTGCACTGGCCCGTCCGACGCAGACAGTGGTGTTCTATATGGGCATAGGCGGCGCAACGGAAATCTGTCGTCAGATGATCGCTCATGGCTTGCCGGCGTCAACGCCGGTCGCCATCGTTCGCCGCGGCACCCTGCCCGATCAACGCACCCTGAGCGCCACCTTGGGTACGCTGGCGCAACGGATCGCTGAATCCAGCATCAAGCCGCCGGCACTGATCGTGGTGGGCAGCGTGGTCGGCCTGCGCGATAAACTTTCCTGGTTCGAACATTCATGAAAAAACTGCTTTTCATTGTGTTGACCGTCATTGCCGGTTCGGCACAGGCCTATACCTCGAACGCACTGTTCGAAGACTGCCAGCGGGCCGAAAGCGAATTTTCCAGTGCCGGCAACGAATCACCCAGGCACAGCCCGCAAGGCGAACGCTGTATCAATTACATCGACGGATTTGCCGATGGCTACACGGTTGGCAACTTTCTGGCAGATAAAGTCGGCGTCAAACTGAATGCCTTTTGTCTACCCAAAACCACCGATCTGACGCTGCGCATGGTACGCGCCGTCGTCATCCACATCGGCCATGCGCCCCCCGGCAGCACGGCCAGCAGCAGCACATTGGTTGCCGGCGCACTGACAAAAACCTTTCCATGTTCAGATTAACTTGAATCCTGCGCCTGATTCGTGGATAATCCGGCCTCCACTTGCCCCGGTGGCGGAATCGGTAGACGCAGCGGATTCAAAATCCGCCGCCGAAAGGTGTGCCAGTTCGAGTCTGGCCCGGGGCACCAGTAACGACAAGATCGGCTTTCCCTGCGGAAAGCCGTTTTTGTTTCAAACGGATCTTTGCCCGTGGCCTTGACCGTCGACGACTTCGACTTCCCCCTCCCGCCAGAACTTATCGCGCAGCATCCGGCAGCCTGCCGTTCAGCGAGTCGCCTCCTGCATCTCTGCGGTCAACAGCGTTTCGACCGGCTTTTTGCCGAGTTGCCACAACATCTCCAAGCCGGCGACCTGCTGGTTTTCAACGACACGCGCGTGATCAAGGCACGATTTTTCGGCCGCAAGGAAAGTGGCGGACAGATTGAGGTCATGCTTGAGCGCATCGTCGATGACACGCACGCCATCGCGCAAATCCGCGCCAGCAAAGCCCCCAAGCCGGGCAACCGCCTGAGACTTGCCGATGCATTTACGGTCGAAGTCAGCGCCCGCGCTGGCGCGAGCGGCGAATTTTTCGCCCTGACACTGGTCGACCGTGATCATCAAGGCGACACCCTCTGGGATCTGGCTGAGCGCCACGGCAAACTGCCGCTGCCCCCCTATATCGAGCATCCTGCCGACGACGCCGATGAAACGCGCTACCAGACAGTTTATGCGCGCGCGCCGGGCGCCGTTGCAGCACCCACGGCCGGCCTGCATTTTGATCAGGCCATGCTCGATACGCTGGGCAAGCAGGGCATCAAAACCGCCTTCCTGACCCTGCATGTCGGCGCCGGCACCTATCAGCCGGTACGCGTGGACAGCATTGCAGATCACCGCATGCACAGCGAACGCTTCGAGATTCCCGCGGCGACTGCCCATGCGATTACCGCCACCCGAGCTGCGGGCGGCCGCATCATCGCGGTCGGCACAACCAGCCTGCGTGCGCTCGAATCCGCTGCCGGCGACAACGGGACCGTCAATCCCGGTGGCGCGGAAACCGATATTTTCATCACGCCCGGCTACCGCTTCAAAGTCGTCGATTGTCTGATCACCAATTTTCATTTGCCGAAATCGACGCTGCTGATGCTGGTCTCGGCCTTTGCCGGCTACGATGCAATCCGCGCTGCCTATGCCCACGCGGTGGCTGAAGGCTACCGCTTCTTCAGCTACGGCGACGCCATGTTCCTGGAAAAAAACGATGCAGTTTGAACTTCTGAAAACCGACGGCGCTGCCCGCCGGGGCCAACTGACACTGACTCATGGCGTCGTCCAGACCCCCGTTTTCATGCCGGTGGGCACCTACGGTACGGTCAAGGCCATGACGCCGCAGGCGCTGAAAGACATCGGCGCACAAATTTGCCTGGGAAACACTTTTCATTTGTGGCTGCGTCCCGGCCTCGATGTCATTCAGGCCCACAAGGGGCTGCACGACTTCATGCACTGGGACAAGCCCATCCTGACCGACTCCGGCGGCTTTCAGGTCTGGAGCCTGGGCGCGATGCGCAAGATCAGCGAAGAAGGCGTCAAGTTCGCCAGCCCCGTCAACGGCGACAAGCTGTTTTTGACAGATCGGAAGAGCACACGTCTGAACTCCAGTC
>CALAGF010000207.1 GCA_937892345.1 uncultured Rhodocyclaceae bacterium
CCGTAGATCGTGTCTGACGGTGACAACTCTCCCGCTGTTTTGCCATTCTCATCGAGCATATAAATGACATTCATGTTGTAACCCTTGACATACAGGCGGTTCTTTGACGCATAGAGCACCGACGGCTGATCCGTCAGATCCGCTAAATGCTCTTCCACACCGCTCTCCAAATCCAGCCGGTACAGCCCATAAAGCTCCGTGCCCTGTGTGCTGTGACGCTGCCCGATGCGGTGAACTTGATCGCGTTGTTGGCAAAATTGAGCATGACCTGACGCATGCGGGTGGGGTCTCCGAGCACGGAGAGCGGCAACTCTGCAGCCTCGACGCTCAGTTGCAAGCCCTTTTCCGCAGCCCGGTCAGCCACCAGATCGGCGGTGTCGTGCAGCAGCCGTTCAATGCAGAGCGGCACCGATTCGAGTTCCAGTTTTCCTGCTTCGATTTTGGACAGGTCGAGAATATCGTTGATCACCGACAGCAAATGCCGACCCGCCGAGTCGATTTTCTTGAGATGTTCGGCAGACTCACCGGGCAAACCCGCACGCTTCATCAAGTGCACGCTGCCCAGGATGGCATTCATCGGGGTGCGGATTTCATGGCTCATATTGGCCAGGAAAGCACTTTTGGCTCGGGTTGCCGCCTCTGCAGCCTCCTTGGCATAACGCAATTGGGTTTCTGCTTGCTTGCGCAAGCTGATATCGGTCAGAAAAGTGATGAAGCGATCCGGCGCATTATGCGTTGCCGGACGATAGTCGAGCCGCAGATGGACCGGAATCAGATGGCCATCACGATGCCGATTGCTGGTATCGAAACTGGTACTGCCCATTTCACGAAAACTGAGCGTCTTCTCTGCAAAATTCTGGCCGCCAAAGTTGGGGTTGATATCCTGAACCCGCATGGCCAGCAATTCCCGCTCGGAATACCCCAGCATTTCAGCCGCCTGCTGATTCACATAGATAAAACGCCCGCTATCCGCATTCACCCAATGGATGGCGATCCCGGCCTGATCCATCGCGAACTGGGTTTCCCGCAAGCTCTCCAAAGCCTCAGCCAGATCGCTGGTTCTCGCAGCGACCAGCGTTTCCAGGTGATTTCGGTGCTGCATCAGCTCTGCTTCGCTGGCACGCAAAGCCTCTTCGCTATGCCGGAAGGCGGTAATTTCCCGCGCGACACCCAGAACGCCGACCAGATTGCCCTCACTGTCGCGCAGCGGGGACTTGATCGTTTCAAACAAGCCGCGATGGCCATCCGCCGCAAAGGTCAGCCACTCCTCATTGGACGTCGCACCCCCGGCTTCGATGGCGGCTTGATCGTGCCAGCGGAAAAAATCCGCCTGCTCAGCCGGGAAAAAGTCGTAATCCGTACGCCCCGGCACATCCGCTGCCTGAGCCCCCAGCAAGCGAGTAAACATCGTGTTGCAAGAGAGATAGACCCCGTCCAGATTCTTTACCCAGATCATCTCCGGAATGGTCGCGAACAAGGCTTCCAGGAAACTGCGCTCTTCCTCCGAACGTTTCAGCGC
This sequence comes from uncultured Rhodocyclaceae bacterium, assembly GCA_937892345.1. Taxonomy (GTDB): domain Bacteria; phylum Pseudomonadota; class Gammaproteobacteria; order Burkholderiales; family Rhodocyclaceae; genus Azonexus. The sequence goes on from CALAGF010000207.1 coordinate 1,520, forward strand.
CTTTGCCAGATCGCTCTCCAGACGCTCAGTCACCGTCTCGTTACTCCGACACAATGCCAGCATCTTGGCCAAATTACCCAGAATGGGCTGAAATACCTGGGTCAGGGGCAAGCCATTTTCGGGCATCTCCGCAGAGAGCAAAAACAGGGTGGTCCGGACGTCGACCGGTAAACGCAGCACATAGCGATAATCTTCGCTCACCGGCAAGCGTCGCTGCAGCGCCGGGATTTCGAGCAGGCTGACGGACTCGCCTGCCATCCCATCCGGCAATTCCAGGCTATTTCCGCAGGCTTCGGCCAACTGCCAGTCACCGATCGCTTGCAACAGGCGGAAGCGGCCAAATACAACCGGGTCGCGCTCAAAAACACCGCCCACCGGAAAACCGGTATGAAACAGCAAGCGTTGCAAGGTTTTCTGCAACAGACGGTCCGTGTGCAGTTCGCTGCCTATGGTCAGCGCCAAATCATAAAGTACGGCCAGGACCTGTTCGCGGTTCATGACGAGGCCCAAGGCATTGCCACCAGGCTGGCGTTATGAAACATCGGATAGCCCCCGCGGCGCAGACTGCCGATTTCGCCGATCGACAATGCGCCGCCAATGCACGCGGCCTCGGTCCTGGCGGCCAATGCGGACAACTCATCCATCGCACTCAAGCCCAGATGCATGCGTCGTCCGGCACAGTAGAAAAGCAGCAAATTGCGGCCCAGCACACTGCCTTCCTGACGATGCAGATCATCTGCCAACTGGCTCACGCAGCCGTTGACGTCTGCTTGCGGCGCACGAACCACCACCAGCAAGGAATTTTCCGGCACTTCGCCCACGCACAAGAGCGCACCGTCCTCGGTCAACCCGACGGGGATGCGTAAAACGATATCGCCATTGGCTTGCAAAATGCCAAAGGGAAAATGCACGCCATATTGATAAAAATTTTCCGCAGTCAGTGCAACGCCGTATTCACGACTGACCAACTCTCCGTACACCTCAAACGCGGGCCGCCAGTCGATGCTGGCAATCCGGTTGCCAGCGGTCGACGTGGCCGAGAGGGCATTTTCCGGCGCCACATAGCCATGCCCCAACGCGGGCGCCGCTTGCTCTTGCAACACCAAGGCCAGCATGCCGCCACTCAGCAGGCGTTCGCCATCGAACAGACAGGGGGCCACTTCGAAACGTTCATTTCCGGCGTTGGCACCAACATAGACGACGCGGTTGGCAAGTTTGAGATAAAGCCTGTCCAGCAGGCTTGTGACATTCGGCAGCAAGCCATCGAACAACAACATGAGCACCGGTTTCACGTCGCTCACCGGCAAGGCCTGCAAGTGATCGAGAATCTGTCCGAACAGTTGGTCGACCGCAGGTACTGGCGCATCGGCCAAAGCATCAACAAGAAAGATCGCAGAGTGGGCCGGCAGCGGCAAAATCCAGCCGGAATCGCTGACAAAATCACCGGCGCTGACGATTGCCGGAAAAATGCCGCCACACAAAGCGATGTGGTGCTGGCGACAAAGCCCCTGCAACTGCGGGACAAGGCTGGTACCCGCTTCGGGCAACAGGACCAGCATCCCTTCGCCGGGCCGGCTGAGCGCCCAAGCTGCGACAGACTTTTCGATCGATGCCGAATTCAGTTCCAGATGCTGCATCTTGCCCCTCCATCAGATAACTGATTCTAACCAGATTCAATAATAGTGACAATCAAATAGCCCATCAAACAATGACATCAAGCGTCTGCAGGCAATCGAGCAATCCCTGAAGTGCGATTCCGATGGCTTGCTGGCGAATCTCCTCCCGGCTGCCGCCAAGCTGGCAGGTACGAGCCAGGCAACCGCCATCGCGACCGGCCCAGGCAAAACACACCATCCCGACCGGTTTTTCCACCGTACCGCCACCCGGGCCGGCAATGCCGGTAATCGCCAGCGACCAGTGAGCAAGGCTGTGAGCAATCGCCCCCTGTGCCATGGCACGCGCAGTGGCTACGGAAACCGCACCATGCAATTCCAGCGTGTGTGTCGACACGCCCAGCATTTCGGTCTTGGCCGCGTTGGAATAGGTCACGAATCCCCGATCGAACCAGGCAGAACTGCCGGCAATGGCGGTAATCGCCTGAGCCACGCCGCCTCCAGTACAGGATTCAGCGCATGCCAGCACTTCCCCTCGCGCCGCCAGCGCACTGCCAAGCCGGGCAGCCAGTTGCTCGTTGTGTCTCATGTTTTGCATCCTCGCATCCGCCCGCAGGCACATTTGGTTACAGAACGGGCACGAAAGGGCGACAGACCCGAGCGATCGCACTCGATATAGTGAAGCCTCATTGAACCCCTCCTCTCGAATCCCCCCATTCGAGAACTTCAACCCCGCCACCGGCGGGGTTTTTTTTGCGCGCCACGCGGCGCGAGCCGTTATAATTCCGACCTTTATTTTATCCGCTACGGAGTCTTCAGCATGGCCCAGCAACACTCCTCCAAGAGCATCATGTGGGTGACGATCATCATCGCGATCGTCCTGATTGCCATCATTTATCCGCTGACCAACAAGTCGTTCAGTTCTGCTGCAAACTCAGGCGCAGGGAATAACGATGCTGAAGTCCGCATCCAGCCGGTTGCCGGGTTTGCGCTAGCCAAGGCCGATGCAGGTGCAGCCACTGGCGCACCGAAGGATGGCCCGACTGTTTTCAATACCGTTTGCGGTGCCTGCCATAACAGCGGCGCTGCCGGCGCTCCCAAAATGGATGACAAGGGCGCCTGGGCGCCACGCCTTGCCAGCGGCAAGGACGCCCTCTACAAGAGCGCGATCGGCGGCAAGGGTGCAATGCCAGCCAAGGGTGGCTCCAGCCTGTCCGATGACGAGATCAAGGGCGCTGTCGATTACATCATGAGCAAGGTCAAGTAATCAGGGCGACCTGAAGCGAGAAGGGAGGCATCAGCCTCCCTTTTTTTGCGCCCGGTTTTTGGCCGTTTGCGAAGGTCGACCGCACTTCAGTCCGTTTTCTTGGCAAGCATCGCCTTGAGCGATTCGAGGCGGGCACTGCCGGTGGCCTTGTCAGGCGGCGCGGCCTGCTTGCCACCGGAAAATCGGATGTCATCATTGCCCATCTCTGCAATGAAGCGCGAGGGCTCACAGGAAATCAGCTCGCGCGCCTGTTTGCGCTTCTCGCAATAACTGATGTGCAAAGAACGCTGTGCCCGCGTGATGCCGACATACATCAGGCGCCTTTCTTCCTGCAGCTTGGCGGGGTCAAGCGACTCCCTGTGCGGCAGAATGCCTTCTTCGACGCCAACCAGAAACACATGCTTGTACTCCAGACCCTTGGCTGCATGCAGGGTCGAGAGTTGAACGGCGTCGATATCCTCGCTGTTCTGCTTGTCCAGCATGTTGATCAGGGCGATGCTCTGCACCAGATCGATCAGCGTCTTGCCGTCTTCCTCGCCTTTCTTGTTGATCCATTCGGCAAATTCGCAGACATTGCCCCAGCGCGTCTGTGCAGTACGCTGCTCCTCGCTGTCGTAAAGATAGGTTTCGTAGTCGATGGCCTTGAGCAGATCGGGTAGCACCTGCTGCGCCGGCTCACGGGTCGCCCGGCTTTGCATCCGGTTAATGAAGTGGCAGAAGGCCAGCAAAGGCTCCATCTGGCGTGATTGCACGCGATGCGCAAAACCTTCTTCAAACGCGGCATGAAACAGCGAAACGTGGCGCTCACCCGCATAAGTCCCCAGCGCCTGTAGCGTGGATGCACCAATCCCGCGCTTGGGCGTCGTTGCGGCGCGAATGAAGGCGGGGTCGTCATCCTCGTTCGCCAGCAGGCGCAGATAACTGGTGATGTCCTTGATTTCCGCCTTGTCGAAAAATGACTGACCGCCCGAAAGCAAATAAGGAATCCGCTGGTTGCGCAGTTGGGTTTCCAGCAAGCGGGCCAGGTGGTTGGAGCGATAGAGAATGGCGTAATCGCGGAATTTTCCCCGATGCTCAAACCGATGGGCCTGCAGCTTCATGATCACGCCCTCGGCTTCAGCCTCGTTGTCCTTGCAGACGGTGACATGAATCGGATCGCCATGTCCCAGCTCAGACCACAGGGTCTTGTCGAACAGCTTTTCGTTGTGCGAAATGACGTTATTCGCTGCCTTCAGGATACGTACGGTCGACCGGTAATTTTGCTCAAGTTTGATTACCCGCAACCCGGGAAATTCAGCCGGCAGTTTTTTCAGGTTGTCGATGTCGGCACCGCGCCAGCCGTAGATCGCCTGATCATCATCACCCACCGCAGTGAACTGGGCGCGCACACCGGTCAGCAGCTTGAGCAACTGGTACTGGCAGGCATTGGTATCCTGATATTCGTCGACCAGCAGGTAGCGCAGACGGTTTTGCCATTTGTCAGCAATCTCGGGATGCTCGCTGAACAATTTCACCGGCAAACCGATCAGATCATCGAAATCCACCGCCTGATAGGCTCTCAGCGTCGCCTCATACGACAGATAGGCCTGCGCAGCGATGGCTTCGTGCTCATCCTTCGCCTGCTGACGCGCGGCCTCGGGGGTCACCAGCGCATTCTTCCAGTTTGAAATGATCGACTGCAGACGACGCAGCGTGGCCTTGTCGATGGTCTTCGCGAGATCGCCAATGATCCCGGCGCAGTCGGCCGAATCGAAAATGGAGAAACGCGGCTTGTACCCCAGCGCCTTGGCCTCTTCGCGCAAGATGCGTACCCCCAGCGAGTGAAAGGTCGAGACTTGCAGTTCATTGGCCACCGGCGCGGTCAGCAGCTTCGCCACCCGCTCGTGCATTTCCCTGGCGGCCTTGTTGGTAAAGGTAATGGCGGCGATATTGCGTGGCTGAAAACCGCAATCCTGGACCAGATAGGCAATTTTCTGCGTGATCACCCGCGTCTTGCCTGAGCCGGCACCGGCCAGCACCAACAAAGGGCCATCAAGGTAAAAAATTGCTTCGCGTTGCTGGGGATTGAGGCCGGACATGCACACTTTGCGGAAAATCGCCGTCACCGGCAGGGTGGCGAATTTTAACGCAAGCGCAGAATGCAGGCCGGCTTAAGCCTGTACTCAGGCCTGATCGTCGACTTTGACGACTTTCATGCTCAAGCCCGCCAGATTGACCAGCGAGCGAGCGTCCTCTCCCAGCAGGCTTATCTCGCTGGCCACCTGACGCGCATCCTCAAGAATCCGGGTGCCGCCTGAAAAATCACCAATGGCCAAGGCTTCGACCTCGGCACGCTCCTGTTGCAGACTGCGTTCCTTGTCGCCCTCAATGCCTTCCAGGGCTTCGACCCGCCGAATCTGCTGCGCTCCAGCCTGTTCGGCACGTTCAACGGAATCGCGCGAGTGACTCTGAGTCGTTGATTCCAGACGGGATAATTTCATCGTTGGCCTCCTGTTCCGGTCAACGGCCGGAACAGGCGCAAACTTGAATCAGAGGGCGCCAAACACCTTGCTCAACAAGGCGCTTCCGGCAGCGACCGGGTTGGAGCGCAGCTTCTTCTCTTCCTCGGCAATCATCAGGAACAGGCCATCCATCGCCTTATTGGTCACATAGCTGTCGATGTCGGCATTGTTCTTGTCGAGCAGGCCCATGGATGCGGCCTTGCCGGCCAGCTGGTTGTATTGCTCGGCCAGTTGCAGTTTCTTGGTCGACGCTTTCACGATGGGCATGAACTTGGCGATCAATTGTTCGCTGGAGGAGGTACGGAAATATTGGGTGACGCTATCGTCACCGCCGGTCAGGATGGACTTGGCGTCCATGACACTCATCTTCTTGATGGAATCCACCAGAATGGGTTTGGCTTCGGCAACGGCATTTTCTGCGGCATGGTTCATGGTTTCAACCAACTGGTCCGCCTGCTTGCCCAAGCCGAACATGCGCAGGGCCTTTTGCCCTTGCTCCAGATAACCCGGCAGGGGAATCCTGACCTTCTCGTTACCGAGAAAACCATTGCTTGCCCCAAGCGAGGACACCGCGTAATCGGCCCCCTTCGACAGGGCTGCCTTGACGCCGGCAGAGGCATCGCCGCTGGAAATGGCATCCAGCGCACCCGCCATGGCCTGGCTTGCGGTCAACGAAACAAACAGTGCAAAAACGATATGGCTAATTCGGCGCATCAGGCTCTCCTGGAATTATTCAACGATATCGAGATGACCAATCCCGGTGGTAAGGTCACGACCCTTGGAATCCTTGCCGTGCAGCTTGATCTGAAGTCGCAGGTCGTTCAGCGAATCCGCATTGCGCAAGGCATCTTCGTAGCTGATCTTGCCCGCTTCGTAGAGATCGAACAGCGCCTGATCAAAGGTTTGCATCCCGAGCTCGCGCGATTTCTTCATGTTTTCCTTGATCTCGTGGACCTCGCCCTTGAAGATCAGGTCGGAAATCAGCGGCGAATTCAGCATCACTTCCACCGCCGCAACCCGACCCTTGCCATCTTTTTTGGGCAGAAGGCGCTGCGAAACCATGGCGCGCAAATTCAAGGACAGGTCCATCAGCAATTGCTGGCGCCGCTCTTCCGGGAAGAAGTTGATGATCCGGTCAATCGCTTGATTGGTGCTGTTGGCGTGCAAGGTAGCCAAGGCCAGATGGCCGGTTTCGGCAAAGGCAATTGCATAGTCCATCGTCTGCCGGTCGCGGATTTCACCCATCACGATGACATCGGGCGCCTGACGCAGGGTATTTTTCAGCGCCGGCCCCCAGTCTTCGGTATCAACACCAATCTCGCGCTGGGTCACGATGCAGTTTTTGTGCTCGTGTACGTACTCGATCGGGTCCTCGACAGTGATGATGTGGCCGAAGCTGTTTTCGTTACGGTAATCGACCAGCGCGGCAAGGGAGGTGGTTTTACCCGTGCCCGTGCCTCCGACCATGACGATCAGACCCCGCTTGGTCATCCCCAAATCTTTCAGGACGGGCGGCAAGCCAAGATCGTCCAGGGTCGGAATACTCATGTTGATGGTGCGCAGGACGACAGCCACCCGGCCCTGCTGGACCAGCGCATTCACCCGGAAGCGCCCGATGCCGGTGGGTGAAATAGCGAAATTGCATTCACGAGTCGACTCGAATTCCGCTGCCTGACGATCGTTCATGATCGAACGGGCAAGTTCAGCGGTGTGTTGCTGGGTCAACACCTGATTGGAAACTGGCGTGACCTTGCCATCCATCTTGATGGCCGGCGGAAAGCCGGATGTGATGAACAAGTCCGAGCCTTTCTTCTGCGACATCAGGCGCAAAAGATCGTGCATGAATTTCATCGCCTGATCGCGTTCCATCGCTACCCCTTGAGTTTTTTATTGGCCGACAGCCGGATCAAGCCGGAAAGGCTTCTTTGTTGGCGGCCTTCTGACGCGCCTCGTTGCTGGAAATCAGGTTACGGCGAACCATGTCGACAAGGCACTGATCCAGCGTCTGCATGCCGACATTCTGACCGGTCTGAATCGCGGAATACATTTGTGCAATCTTGTTTTCACGAATCAGATTCCGGATGGCCGGCGTGCCGATCATGATTTCGTGCGCAGCAACGCGCCCGCTCCCATCCTTGGTCTTCAGCAGGGTCTGCGAAATGACTGCACGCAAGGACTCCGAGAGCATGGAGCGGACCATTTCCTTTTCGGCCGCAGGGAAGACGTCGACCACGCGGTCAATCGTCTTGGCGGCAGACGAAGTATGCAGGGTGCCAAACACCAGGTGACCCGTTTCAGCGGCGGTCAGTGCGAGACGGATGGTTTCCAGATCGCGCAGTTCGCCGACCAGAATCACATCCGGATCCTCGCGCAGGGCCGAGCGCAAGGCGTTGGAGAATGACTGGGTATGCGGACCGACTTCACGCTGGTTGATCAGGCATTTCTTGGATTCGTGCACGAATTCGATCGGATCTTCAACCGTAAGGATATGGCCGTAATCATTTTCGTTGACGTGATTGACCATCGCCGCCAGCGTCGTCGACTTGCCCGAACCGGTCGGGCCGGTCACCAGAACGATACCCCGGTGGTACTCGGCAATGTCCTTGAAAATTTTCGGACAATTGAGCTCCTCGAGCGTGAGCACCTTGGACGGAATGGTCCGGAATACCGCGGCCGAGCCCCGTTGTTGATTGTAGGCATTGACCCGGAAACGGGCGAGATTGGGTATCTCGAAAGAGAAGTCAATTTCCAGCGTTTCTTCGTAATGTTTGCGCTGGGCATCGTTCATGATGTCATACACCATGCCATGCACATCCTTGTGTTCCATCGGCGGCAGGTTGATGCGGCGCACATCGCCATGAACCCGAATCATTGGTGGCAGCCCGGAAGAGAGGTGCAAATCGGAGGCCTTGTTCTTGACACTGAATGCCAGCAGTTCGGTGATGTCCATGCGGTTCGTCCTTGAGGCCCGTGTATACTTGGGCGGGTGGAAAATTCCAGAAGATTATGAGCGCAATCGCCGACAACCTGCAAGCCATCCGGGACCGCATCGCCCGCGCCGCCTGCGCGGTCGGGCGCAAGCCTTCCGATATCAGCCTGCTCGCGGTAAGCAAGACAAAACCGCTGTCCGACATCGAAATGGCCATCGCGGCCGGACAATCGGCGTTTGGCGAAAACTACGTGCAGGAGGGTGTCGACAAATGCCGCTCATTTGCAGTTGACCGGGGTATTGAATGGCATTTCATCGGCCCTTTGCAAAGCAACAAGTCACGCAGCGTCGCCGAGCATTTTGACTGGGTTCATACGGTCGACCGGCTCAAAATCGCAGAAAGGCTTTCCGCACAACGCCCGGCAAGCCTGCCCCCGATTCAGGTGTGCGTTCAGGTCAATATTTCCGGCGAAGCCAGCAAGAGCGGCTGTTCCCCGGAAACGGCAAGCGCACTTTGCCATGCAGTGGCTGCACTACCCGGCCTGCAACTGCGTGGCCTGATGGCAATTCCGGAAGCTTCAAATGATCTGCAGCAGCAGCGTGAACCGCTACGCCGGCTTCGTGAGTTGTTCGAGCAAATTCGCGACAGCGGGCT
>CALAGF010000208.1 GCA_937892345.1 uncultured Rhodocyclaceae bacterium
CAAGCCGACCGGCCTACGAAGCGCGCAGCGGCTATGCCGGCATGCAGTATCTGGCATCGCTGTCCAAGCGTTTCCCCGGTTACTGGGTCGGCGGTTTCGTGCGCTATGACAATTTGTCCGGTGCTGTTTTCGAGAACAGCCCGCTGGTGCGCGACAAGAACTACTTTGCCGCAGGGATGGCCGTGACCTGGATTCTGGGCGAATCAGCGACCCGCGTGCACATCGATGACTGAAGCACGGCCGGCCGCCGGCCTGCTTTGGCGCAGCTATGAATCAATCGCCATGGTGCTGGGACTGGGGGCATTGGCCATCATCTGCCTGCTGTGGTTGCCCTTTGCGCTGATCCTGAAGCCCATTCTGCCGCGCAAACAGGGGCAATCTCTCGGTCGACTGGCGATTCGCCTCGGTTTTCGCAGCTATCTGGCCTTTCTTGAAACGCTGTGTGCCTGCCGTTTCGATCTTGCCGAACTGGATCGCCTGCAAGATGAAGGCCCCTTGATTCTGGTCGCCAACCATCCATCACTGCTCGATGCGGTCATGATCCTGTCGCGGTTTCCCAATGCGGTGTGCGTGATGAAGGCCGCCTTGCTCGACAACATCCTGTTTGGGTCAGCGGCGCGGCTGGCACGTTATATCCGTAACAATGCCCCGCTGGAAATGATCCTTTCGGCGCGCGAGGAACTGCAGGCCGGCGCACATCTGGTGATCTTTGCCGAAGGCACGCGTACGCTGAATTTTCCCCTTGAGGCCTGCATGCCAACGACCGGGCTGATTGCCGGCCGGGCAAAGGTACCGGTGCAAACCCTGTTGATCGAGTTTTCCACGCCTTATCTCGGCAAGGCCTGGCCGCTTTTCCGCCGCCCCGAACTACCGCTCAGTTGTCGCATTCGTTGCGGTCGACGCTTTCCACCGCCGACAAACGTGGCGGCTTTTACCGCCGAACTGGAGCGTTATCTGCGCAGTGAATTAACGGTTTCAACGCCGTCGACCGCCAACATCTGACTCATGACCGAAGCCTCCCTTACCCATCTTGTCCTGATCCCCAGCTACAACCCCGGCCCCAAGGTGCTCGATACCGTTCGCGCCGCCCGTGCCCAGTGGACGCCGGTGTGGGTGGTGGTGGATGGCAGTACCGATGGCAGCGATCGCCAGTTGCAGGCAATGGCTGCTGCTGACCCTGGCCTGCACGTGATCGTGCTGCCGGAAAATCGCGGCAAGGGCGCTGCGGTGCTCGAAGGGATCACGCAGGCCGCGGCTGCGGGATTCACCCATGCGCTGACCATGGATTCCGACGGTCAACATCCGGCGGGCCTGATTCCCGAGTTCATGGCCACTTCTCAGGCCACACCCGGCGCCATGGTGCTGGGCAAGCCGGTGTTCGATGCCGATGCGCCGGCCTTGCGGGTGAACGGCCGCAAGGTGTCCAACGGCTGGGCCAATCTGGAAACGCTGTGGATGGGGATTGGCGACTCACTCTACGGTTTTCGTGTCTATCCCATCCAGCCGCTGATCGACATCATGCGGCGCAATCTCTGGATGCGGCGTTTCGATTTCGACCCCGAGGCCGTGGTCCGCTTGTGCTGGGCCGGTGTGCGGCCAATTAACAAAAATGCGCCGGTACGCTATTTCCGTGCCGATGAAGGTGGCGTATCCCACTTCAAGTACCTGCGCGACAACACCTTGTTGACCTGGATGCACACCCGGCTTTTTCTTGGTTTTCTGCTGCGTTTGCCGCGCCTTCTCTTGCGACGTGTGGGTTCATGAATACGACCGAAGTTTTCCTGATCGCAATGACGATCATTTTTACCGTGCCGTGGTTGATCTGGCGTCTCGCAAATACCGACTATTACGCACCGCTCGTCGTAGTCCAGATCATTGCCGGCATCCTGCTTGGCCCGGGTATTCTCGGCGCGTTGTTGCCCGAGTATTACGCCTTTGTCTTCCGGCCTGCCGTCATCCAGTCGCTGAACGGCATTGCCTGGTGGGCAGTAATGTTATTCGTGATGATCGCCGGCGTTGAACTCGACCTGAAAAAAGCCTGGCAATACCGGCGTGAAAGCGGCATTACCGCCGGCCTGGCATTGGGTACGCCGCTGCTGTTCGGTTGTCTCGCTGCCGTCCTGATGCTGACGGTCGACGGCTGGATGGGGGCCAAAGCCCTGACCTGGCAGTTTGTGCTCGGTGTGGGGATGGCCTGCGCGGTCACCGCCCTGCCCATCCTCATCCTGCTCATGGAAAAGCTGGACATCCTGCGCCAGCCTATCGGCCAGCGCATCCTGCGCTACGCCAGCCTTGACGACATCGCGATCTGGGGCGTGCTGGCGCTGATCCTGATGGACTGGGAGCGCGTCGGCCGGCAAGTTGGGTTCATGCTCATCTTTGCACTCGCTGCCTGGGGCTATCACCGCCTGAT
>CALAGF010000209.1 GCA_937892345.1 uncultured Rhodocyclaceae bacterium
TCGAACCCGTCAAGCGTGGTGTGTATGCCGGATCTGTCGGTTATCTTGGTTTCAATGGCGATATGGATCTGGCGATCGCCATCCGCACCGCTGTTCTCAAGGACGGACAACTGCATGTTCAGGCCGGTGCCGGCATCGTTGCCGATTCCAATCCGCAGGCTGAATGGGATGAAACGCAAAACAAGGCGCGCGCCGTATTGCGTGCCGCCGAACTGGCCGAACAAGGCCTCGATACGCGTTTCGACTGAGCGGGGGAGCAGACCATGTTATTGATGATCGACAATTACGACAGCTTTACTTACAACCTCGTGCAGTATTTTGGCGAACTGGGCCAGGATGTGCGGGTGTTTCGCAACGACGAAATCACGCTGGATCAAATCGCCGTCCTGCAGCCGGACTATCTGGTGATCTCTCCGGGGCCTTGTGCACCTGCGCAGGCCGGGGTTTCGCTGGCGGCCATCAAGACCTTTGCCGGCAAGATTCCCCTGCTTGGTGTTTGCTTGGGCCATCAGGCGATTGGTGAAGCCTTTGGCGGCAAGATCGTGCATGCGCAGAAGCTGATGCACGGCAAGGTTTCTCCGGTCCACCACCGCAATGTAGGCGTTTTCCGCGACTTGCCCAATCCGCTGACCTGCACCCGCTACCACTCGCTCGCCATCGAGCGTGCGAGCTGTCCGGATTGTCTTGAGATTACCGCGTGGACCGAAGATGGCGAGATCATGGGCGTGCGTCACAAGACCCTGGCCATTGAAGGCGTGCAGTTCCATCCTGAGTCCATCCTGACCGAGCGCGGTCACGAGCTGCTGAACAACTTTCTTGAGGAGCACAAGAAATGAACCCGCAAGCCGCACTTCAGCGAGTGATCGAACACCGCGAAATTTTCCATGACGAAATGGTGTCTTTGATGCGCCAGATCATGGGTGGCGAGGTATCGCCAGTCATGATCGCCGCCATCGTGACCGGCTTGCGCGTCAAGAAAGAAACGATTGGTGAGATTGCCGCCGCCGCCAGCGTGATGCGTGAATTGTCGACCAAGGTCGAGGTCGCGTATGACCGCAACTTTGTGGACATCGTCGGGACAGGCGGCGACTCGGCTCACAGTTTCAATATTTCCACGACCTCCATTTTTGTTGCCGCAGCAGCCGGCGCCAAGGTGGCCAAGCACGGCGGGCGCAGTGTCTCCTCCAGTTCCGGCAGTGCCGATGTGCTCGAAGCGCTGGGCGCAAACATCAATCTGTCGCCGGAAAAGGTTGCAGCCTGTATTGATGAATGCGGGATCGGTTTCATGTTCGCACCTAACCATCACAGCGCGATGAAACATGTGGCGCCGGTGCGTCGCGAGATGGGCGTGCGTACCCTGTTCAATATTCTCGGGCCGCTGACCAATCCTGCAGGCGCGCCGAATACGCTGATGGGGGTGTTTCACCCCGATCTGGTCGGCATTCAAGCGCGGGTCATGCAGCGTCTGGGGGCTGAGCGCGTCCTGGTGGTGCACGGCAAGGACAACCTCGATGAAATCTCGCTCGGCGCCGCCACGCTGGTCGGTGAATTGAAGGACGGCGAAATTCGTGAGTACGAAATCCATCCGGAAGATTTTGGTTTGCAGATGATGTCCTTGCGCCAGTTGCGGGTGGGTAGCGCAGATGAATCAAAAGCCATGATGCTGGCTGCACTGGGCAATCAGCCGGGAGCCGCGCGGGAAATCGTCTGCCTGAATGCCGGTGCTGCGCTGTATGTGGCCAACGTGGCCGAGAGTATCGGTGACGGTATCGCCAAGGCGCGCGAAGTCATCGCCAGTGGTGCGGCGCGGGCCAAGCTGGCGGCCTTTGTCGAAGCCAGCCAGCGTCTGGGGGCATAATCCCGAGCATCAACCTTCAAGGAGCGAATGATGGGACTGCCACAACATGCTGAAGCCTTCGATGCGCAAGCCTATCTGGCCTGGGAGGCGGCACAGCCGGAACGGCACGAATATATCGCCGGCGAAGTCTTCGCCATGGTGGGCGTGCGTCAGGCACACAACATCGCCACGCTGAATTTGGCGAGTGCTTTGCGCAGCGCGCTCAAAGGCAGCCCTTGCCGCGTGTTTATCGAATCGGTCAAAACCCGGGTGGATGCTGCCAACTGCTTCTTCTATCCGGATGTGCTGGTGACTTGCGACGCCCGTGATCGCGCCACGCCGGAGTTTGTCAGTCATCCCTGCTTGATTATTGAAGTCCTGTCGCCGTCGACCGCAGGATTCGACCGTGGCGACAAATTTGCGGCCTACCGTAAACTGCCCAGTCTGCAGGAATACGGTCTGGTCGATCTCGCCGCCAAGCGCATCGAAGTGTTTCGCCGCAATGCCGAGCAACACTGGGTGCTCTATGAGTACCTCGAAGGCGAAAACATCGAATTCGCCTCGCTGTCCCTGACGCTGCCGGTTGCTACCGTGCTGGAAGATACTGAAGAAGACCCTGAATCATGAGCGATATTCTCAACAAGATCATTGCCACCAAGCACGAAGAAATCGCAGCGGCGCTTGCGAACAAGTCATTTGCGACGCTTGATGCCGAGGCGCAGGCCCAGGCCGCACCTCGCGACTTTGTCGGCGCCATTCGTGCCAAGCTCGCTTGCGGTCAACCGGCCGTAATTGCCGAAATCAAAAAGGCCAGCCCGTCAAAGGGCGTGATTCGCGAGGATTTTCGCCCTGCCGACATCGCCCGCAGCTATGCCGAGCACGGCGCTGCCTGTCTCTCGGTACTCACTGACCGCCAATATTTTCAGGGCTGTCCCGAATATTTGCAGGCAGCCCGGGCCGCCTGCAGCCTGCCGGTGTTGCGCAAGGACTTCATTGTTGACGCCTATCAGGTGGCCGAAGCGCGCGCGATGGGGGCCGATTGCATTTTGCTCATCGCCGCCGCGTTGACCGTAGAAGCCATGCAAGCCTTGGAAAAACGGGCTCACGATTACGGCATGGCGGTGCTGGTTGAAGTCCACAACGCAGAGGAACTTGACGCTGCCTTGCAATTGACCACCCCGCTGCTGGGTATCAACAACCGCAACCTGCGCTCCTTCGAAGTGAGCCTCGATACCACTTTGGGCTTGCTTGACCGCATTCCCGCCGACCGTATCGTGGTGACCGAAAGCGGCATTCTCAAGTCCGACGACGTGGCATTGATGCGCGGGCACAAGGTGGAAGCCTTCTTGGTGGGCGAAGCCTTCATGCGCGCCTCAGAGCCGGGCGAGGCGCTGGCAGGTCTTTTCGGCTAATCTGTGGCCTCTAGCTGGAAGAGCATGCCATGACGTTTGAAGAACAAGACATCCGCTGGAAACAACGACTGGT
>CALAGF010000210.1 GCA_937892345.1 uncultured Rhodocyclaceae bacterium
GGGGCGGGATGTCGATGGTTTTGAAGAGGCCGCCGTTGAACCAGGCGATGTCGTGGTCGCCGTAGTCGCCGCCTTTTTTCTGCATGGCGGTGAATAGTTTTTCGATGCGGCGGGCGGCTTTGTCAGTATCGCTGCCGGCGTTACCGAGCAGGCTGGTAAAGATGCCGAGGGGAAGCAGTTGTTCGTCTTCGGCAAACATGCAGAACAGGCATTGGACGAGGAAGTGGGCGACTTTCTGGCCTTCCTCGCCACGGCTACGCATGGCGGCGGCAAGTTGGGCGAACTGGCCGGCGGCCAGGGCGGTGATTGCTGCGGTCGACTTACCAGGGCGGAGTTTTTCCGGATCGGTGAACACCCATTTGAGCATTTGCCGGATTTCTGGCTCGACGAGTTCCTTGATGCGGATGGTGCGTGCTTCGTCCGGGTAGCCGGTGAAGGCGGTGTGGATGATGATGTGTTCGCGGTCGCAGACGACGAGTAGCGGCGGGTTTTCCAGTTGTAAGGTGTAGTCGGTGAGCTGCTTGAGTGCGGCGTTTAGATCGCGGCCGGGCTTCTTGTTTTCCCAGCCGAAGTGGCCGCGCTTCCAGACGTCCGCCCAACCATGACCGCCGCTGGATTTGCCTGCGCCGCGTTCGAAGCAATAGTTGTCGGGGTCACGTGGTTTATCGACGCCAAGCAGATCGCAGAGGTCGCTGAAATGCTGTTGCGCCCCTGCCCTTTCGGTGGTGGCGTTGTCTTTCCAGTGCGATATGAATTGTTCCGGGGTCATGGCAGGGGCGTTTTGGGAAAGTGCTGAGTGTAGCGATGCCATGGGAATCATGAAATGCTTTCTGAATCATTGGGGTGTTTTTTTAGCCGGGGCGAACGCTGCCAACGTTACGGTCAACTGAACCTGTTGCGCAGTTGTGCAGTCCACAGGCTCCGCGTGTTGCGCTGCGATACGCTAAAATCCCCCTTTTGACGGACCACTGGCTACCCCCATGACCGCCCGCCTGCGCGAAATTCCCTATAACTACACCTCGTTTTCTGATCGCGAGATCGTCATTCGCCTGCTTGGGGCGGAAAACTGGGCGATTCTTGATGAACTGCGCGGCGAACGCGTGACCGGTCGTTCTGCCCGCATGCTCTACGAGGTGCTTGGCGATATCTGGGTCGTCCAGCGCAACCCCTATCTTGAAGACGATCTGCTCGACAATCGCGAGCGGCGTGATGCGCTGGTGAATGCCTTGCGTCACCGCTTGACCGAAGTCGAAAAGCGGCGTGCGGAAAGTGCACTGGAGGATCCCGAGCGTTCGGCCAAGGTCAAGCGACTGGTCGAGGCCGCCCATCTGGCGGTAGATCAGTTTGCCACCCGCTTTGGCGAAACCATTGATCTGCGTCGCAAAGTCCTGAAGACCCTCGGCAAGCACACTCGCAAGGACAATATCGCCTTTGACGGTTTGGCCAGGGTTTCGCATGTCACCGATGCGACCGACTGGCGGGTCGAGTATCCCTTTGTGGTGCTCTATCCGGATACCGAAGAGGAAATCGGCCATCTGGTTCGCGGCTGTATCGAAGCCGGCCTGACCATCATTCCGCGTGGGGGCGGCACCGGTTATACCGGCGGCGCCGTACCGCTGACGCCTTACGCAGCGGTGATCAATACCGAAAAATTGATCGACATCGGCGCGGTTGAAGAGCTGGTACTGGCCGGGCATGAAACCCCTTATGCCACCATCCGTACCGGCGCTGGCGTGGTCACTGATCGTGTTTCCGAAGCCGCCTCGCTGGCTGGCCGCGTTTTTGCGGTCGACCCGACCTCGGCATCAGCATCCTGCATCGGCGGCAATATCGCGATGAATGCTGGTGGCAAGAAGGCGGTGTTGTGGGGCACGGCGCTCGACAATCTGGCCTGGTGGAAGATGGTCGACCCGGACGGCAACTGGCTGGAAATTGAACGGGTCAACCACAACTACGGCAAGATCCACGAGCAGGAAAACGTCGAGTTCCGCCTCAAGCGCTTCGATCCCAGCGGCAAAAAACTGCTGGCAGAGGAAATCCTGACCATGCCGGGTGCTGCCTGTCGCAAGATCGGGCTGGGCAAGGACGTCACCGACAAATTCCTCGGCGGTATCCCCGGCGTGCAGAAGGAAGGCACGGACGGCATCATCGTGGCCGCCCGCTGGGTGCTGCACAAGATGCCGCCGGTGGCACGCACGGTCTGCCTCGAATTCTTCGGGCAGGTACGCGAAGCCGTGCCGGCGATTGTCGAGATTACCGATTACTTCAAGCCCGGCGGCGCCGGCCATGCGGCTGGCGTGCAACTCGCAGGTCTGGAGCATCTGGACGAACGCTATGTGAAGGCGGTCGGTTATGCGACCAAGGCCAAGCGCCACGGTCGGCCAAAAATGGTCTTGATCGGCGACCTCGTGGGTCACGATGACAAGGCGGTGATGGCTGCGGCTTCGGAAGTGGTTCGCATGTGCAATTTGCGCGCCGCCGAAGGCTTTATTGCGGTCGACGGCGAGACGCGCAAGAAATTCTGGCTCGACCGTTCCCGGACTGCGGCCATTTCGCGTCATACCAACGCCTTCAAGGTCAATGAAGACGTGGTGATCCCCCTGCCCCGCATGGGCGATTACTGCGATGGCATCGAACGCATCAACATCGAGCTCTCGACCTGGAACAAACTGGCCTTGTGCGATGCGCTGAGTACCTTCCTCAAAGGCGACCTGCCCCTGCATGCCGGCGATGCGAATCTCGACAAGGAGGTACTGCTCGGTGACCGCCGGCAGGCAGCGCTGGAATACGTCGAGGCTGTGCGCCTGCGCTGGGAATGGCTGCTGGATAACCTTGACCTGCCGCTGGCAGAAGCCGAGTTGCGTTTCGCTGACTACGGCGTGGTCGCGGGTGAATTGACCAACAAGGCCGCAAATCCCAAGCTTTTCCACCGGTTGCAGGATTATTCGGTACGGACTTCCTGGAAGCAGGAATTGAAGGCAAGGCTGACCAAGATCTTTGATGGTGCCGTGTATCGTCCGGTGATCGAGCGGGTCGAAGCCATTCACAAAGACGTGTTGCGCAGCCGGGTGTTCGTGGCGTTGCACATGCATGCGGGCGATGGCAACGTACATACCAACATTCCGGTCAATTCAGACAATTACGAGATGCTGCAAACCGCGCACAAGGCGGTCGAACGCATCATGCTGCTGGCGCGCAGCCTGGACGGCGTGATTTCGGGCGAGCACGGCATCGGCATCACCAAGCTTGAATTCCTGACCGAAGAAGAACTCGGTCCTTTCCGCGCCTACAAACAGCGGGTCGACCCGGAAGGCCGCTTCAACAAGGGCAAACTGATGCCCGGTGGCGATATGGGCAACGCCTACACGCCCTCGTTCAGCTTGCTCGGCGCCGAGTCGCTGATCATGGAGCAATCCGAGATCGGCACGATTTCGGAAATGGTCAAGAACTGCCTGCGCTGCGGCAAGTGCAAGCCGGTGTGTTCGACCCATGTACCGCGGGCCAACCTGCTTTACAGCCCGCGCAACAAAATTCTGGCGACCTCGCTGCTGGTCGAAGCCTTTCTTTACGAGGAGCAGACCCGGCGCGGCATTTCGCTCAAGCATTTCGACGAATTCAACGATGTGGCTGATCACTGTACGGTCTGCCATCGCTGTGTGAAGCCTTGTCCGGTCGACATCGATTTCGGCGATGTTTCTGTTGCCATGCGCAACTTCCTGCGCAAGCAGGACAAAAAGCGCTTCAGTCCGGGGACTGCCGCAGCCATGGCGTTTTTGACTGCCAAGGATCCGTCGACCGTAAAACTGATGCGTGCCGGCATGATGGAATACGGTTTCAAGGCGCAACGACTGGCACACAAAGCTGCCAAGGCGCTTGGGCTGACTCAGGAAACGCGCCAGCATCCGCCGGCTTCGCTGGGGGCGCCGTCGATCAAGACGCAGGTGATTCATTTCCTCAATCGTCCGATGCCGGGCAACTTGCCGAAGCGGACTTCCCGTGCCTTGCTGGATATCGAGGACGACAAGGTGATTCCGGTGATTCGCAATCCGAAACTGGGTGGCGAGGATTCGGAAGCCGTCTTTTATTTCCCCGGGTGCGGTTCGGAGCGCCTTTTCTCGCAGGTGGGGCTGGCGACCCAGGCCATGCTGTATGAGGCTGGTGCGACCACGGTGCTGCCGCCGGGCTACCTGTGTTGCGGTTATCCGCAAACCTCGGCCGGCGAGGAGGACAAGGGCCAGAAGATCATCACCGACAACCGCGTGCTCTTCCATCGCGTCGCCAACACGCTGAACTATCTCGACATCAAGACGGTGATCGTGTCCTGCGGTACCTGCATGGATCAGCTGCAGAAATACCAGTTCGAGAAGATCTTCCCGGGCTGCCGCCTGCTCGATATTCACGAGTATTTGATGGAAAAGGGGATCAAGCTGGATGGGGTTCAAGGGACGCGCTACATGTACCACGATCCTTGCCATACGCCGATGAAGGCGTATGCGCCGCTGGCTGTTACCAAAACCTTGATGGGCCAGGATGTGCCGCTGACTGATCGCTGTTGTGGCGATTCAGGCTCATTTGCCTATTCGCGGCCGGATATTGCGACGCAGGTGAAGTTCCGCAAGCAGCAGGAAATCGAGAAAGGCGCGGCCACATTGCGGGCTGACGGTTTTACCGGAGACATCAAGGTGTTGACCTCCTGTCCGGCATGTTTGCAGGGCTTGTCCCGTTATGACGACGATGCTGGTACCCAGGCAGATTACATTGTGGTCGAAATGGCGCGTCACCTGCTTGGTGAAAACTGGATGGCGGATTATGTCGGCAAGGCCAATCGCGGCGGGATAGAGCGCGTCCTGCTCTAAGCTGAATGGTCAGGCTTGCGGCGGTTTCGTCTTGTATGTCCCGAGACGACCGCCGGGTATAATCGGCGGCTTATCAGGGAGTCTGCAATGACCGATCAAAAGTGCGCGTTGTGCGAACAGCCTGGCGGCCGTGTGCTTTGGCAGTCAGCGCTGTGTCGTGTCGTTGCGGTCGACGATCCCGATTACCCCGGATTTTGCCGGGTGATTCTCAACAAGCATGCGCGTGAGATGAGCGATCTGGATGTGGATGCCCAGCTTGGTTTGATGCGTGTGGTGCTTGCTGTAGAGCAGGTCGTTCGCCAGGGCTATCAACCTGACAAGATCAATCTGGCGAGTCTTGGCAACGTGGTGCCTCATCTCCATTGGCATGTGATCCCGCGCTGGCTGGATGACAGACATTTCCCGGATCCGATCTGGGCGCCTGCGAAAAGAGACTATTCGCCACCGCGGCTCGCGATGGCTGACGAAGCGTTCATCAAGCTTCTCGTGGAGAAGCTGGGTCATCAGGAGGTTGGAGCATGAGTGAGGCTGCAGAAGCGCAGATGCCGGTTTTTCCCGATCTCGAGTCCGGGCAAGCCTATCTTTCCAGTCTTATGCTCGCCAACCCACTGGCTGCCGAGCAGCAACTGACGCTCTTTCTGGAGAGCTTGCTGGCGGAGCCGCCGGATCCGGGTATCCTGCTCCAGTTGCTTGAACAGGCGCGGGCGCCGCTGTGTTTTGTCGAAGAAGAAATGGCAAGGCGCTATCAGAACAAGCCTGTGCCGTTGAATCAGGAAGAAAACTCTGCTTTCCTTCAGGTAATTGCCGCTTGGCGCAAGATGGGCAAGGCCTATGCGCTGTGTGCGCGGATGGAAGAACCCGCAACCGAAAATCCGGATTACGAGGCCTTGGTGGCGACCATTCTCCACCGTTGCATCTATTACACCGGTCGGGTAATTCTCGAACACTACCCTGCCCGTCGCGAGTTGCCTGCCGGGATTTGGCTGGAACTCCACGGTTATTACGAATCTGCCGAGGAATGGGGCGTTGCCAGCTTGCCCGTCAGCGACATGCTGGAAAACGATCTGCAAGCGACGCATTGCATGGCGGCCTATGTGTCGCTGCTATTGATCGATATGGCCAATCCATATGGCCAGAATGCCCGCAATCTGAATCTGATTCGCCGTTGGGCCAGCATGTGGGCTCCGCTGGTATCCGTTGAGCATCTTGATGACGAGTTGGTGATTCCGTCATACATTGTGGAGCTGATGAAAGATCAGGCCTTGCATCCGGGTTCAGTGATCGAAGGGCCAAGTCGTGATGTCCGCCAATTGGACACCACGCGTCTGGGCCTGCAGATCAGCCATGTCCTGAGTCAGCTCAAAATGCGCCTGACGCCCTCACAACTGGGTTTGGGTGAGGATACTGCCGGCCACGTTACACAATTGCTGGAGTATCTGCTGCGTCCGTGGACCCAATCTGCTTCGCTCAGGCGTTTCAGGCGCTTTGCCAGCAATGGCACGGCACGTGTCGGCCTGGATTTCGAGGACATGCATTTTTTTGTCTCCGGTAAACCCTTCGAACAACCGGGTGCCGCCGCCGCTTATTCCCGCGATGAGTTCGACCAGCTATTCACCTTCCGTGATTCGGTTGAGCCCTCCGGACATGCCTTAAGTATTCGTCCGCCGGCGGAGTTTGAAGCGGAGGCTTGGGCCGTCGTCAATCATTCGGCAAGCGGCTTTTGCATGTCACGCCCGGTGGAAGGCGAGCGCCTGATGCTGGGGCAGTTGCTGTCCGTGTGTCCGCATGACGGTGAACGGTTTTTGCTGGCGCATATTGTCTGGCTGATGGCTGAAGATTCCGGTTCGCTGTTGCTGGGTTTGTCGACCCTGCCCGGCGTGCCCACGCCGATCGCTGTGCGTATTGCCGCCTTGGACGGACATGCCGCTAACGATCGTTATGTTCAGGCGTTCATGATGCCCGCGCTGCCCGCGGTGGGTGAAGAAGCCTCTCTGGTGTTGCCTCAGGGGTTCTATCAAGCCAGTCGGGAGCTGGAGGTATTTTCCGGTGACACGCTGCGCAAGCTGAGAATGCGTCATATGTTGCATCGTGGACACGATTTTGAGCGCGTCAGTTTCGCGGAGGTCTGAGGTGGGCCGTGCCGCACAGATTGAATGCCAAATCAGGAGTTTTATCGTATGGCAGGAATGAGCAAGGAAACGCCAATTCCGGACGAGGTCAAATTGCACCGCGTTTCCCGGGTGTTGGAGCTGGTTTATGGCGATCAGGTTTATCGTTTGCCTGCAGAGTATCTTCGGGTATTCACGCCTTCTGCGGAAGCTCGGGGGCATGCGCCTGGCCAGGAAGTTCTCCAGACCGGAAAGCGGCTGGTTGAAATTACCGGTGTTGAGCCTGTTGGGAGTTATGCCCTGAAGCTGGTTTTTTCGGATGGTCACGACAGTGGCCTGTACTCCTGGGACATTTTGCACAATCTGGCAGTTCACGAAGACGCGTTGTGGCAGACCTACCTCGATCAACTCGCCCAGCAAGGCGGTTCCCGTGACATTGATACCAGTCCAGCCCCCACCACCAAAGCTTGCGGTCAACATCATTAAAACCATGAAAAACGATCAAACCCATTTTGGTTACGAAAGTGTCGCGGAGCAGGAAAAGGCCCGTCGGGTCGCCGATGTTTTCGATTCTGTAGCAAGTCGCTACGATCTGATGAACGACCTGATGTCAGGTGGCCTTCACCGGCTTTGGAAAGCAGTCGCCATTCAGCGTAGCGGCGTACGCGAAGGAAGCCGGGTACTCGATGTCGCCGGGGGAACCGGTGATCTCTCGCTGGCGTTCGCCAAACGTGTTGGTAAAAGCGGCCAAGTCTGGCTGACCGACATCAACAACGCGATGTTGGCCCGAGGTCGTGATCGCCTGACCGATCTGGGATACATGCTGCCTGTGGCGCAATGTGATGCGGAAAAACTGCCCTTCCCCGATGACTGGTTTGATTGCGTTACCGTCGCCTTCGGCTTGCGTAACATGACGCACAAGGACGTCGCACTGGCCGAGATGCGGCGAGTGCTGCGTCCGGGCGGGCGCTTGTTGGTGCTCGAGTTTTCCAAGGTCTGGAAGCCTTTGGCACCCGTTTATGACTTCTATTCCTTCCAGGTCATCCCGCGCGTCGGGCAATTGGTCACCCAGGATGCCGACAGCTATCGCTACTTGTCAGAATCGATCCGCATGCATCCCGATCAGGAGCAGTTAAAGACCATGATGGAAGAGGCTGGGCTGGAAAAAGTCGAATATTTCAACATGGCCTTGGGTGTTGTTGCGCTGCATCGCGGATTCAAATTTTAGCCAATGCGCCTCGTAGACCGCGCCATTTTGGGTGCCATGAATCACCTGCTGTCGAATGCGTCATGGGCGCGTGATCGTTTGCGTTCTTTTGCCGGTAGTGTGGTGCAAGTCAGGGTTGGTCAATTCGATACGCGCTTCAGGATCGACGATCAAGGCGGGCTGCAAAGCTGTGGCGAAAGCCTTCCCGTGGTCACGCTGGATTTACCTGCTGACCTGCTGTTGAAAGGTCTGACTGATCGCTCCAGCTTGGCTTCCGAGGTAAGGATCGGCGGCAATGCGGAGGTCGCCGAGGCGCTAGCCTTTGTTTTCAAGAATCTGCGCTGGGATGCGGAAGCCGATCTGGCAGCAGCGATTGGAGATATTCCTGCCAGACGCTTGTTTCAGGCTGGAAAGCGGGGGGTGGAAAGTCTCGCTGATGCAGGGAAAAGAATGCAACAAAACATGCTTGAATACGCGACCGATGAGCAGGGATTGTTATGCGATCCCGCGCTGATAAATACATTTTCGGAAGATGTGGGCAGTTTGCGTGACCAGCTTGCCCGATTGGAAAAACGCATCAGCTTACTCGAGCACTGATACTGCCTTATTTCCGGTGCACATAAAAAAGGCAGCCCGCAGGCTGCCTTTTTTCATTACCGTTTGTATCAGTGAGTATGCTTGCGCAGACGCTGAATGGCTTGAAGTTGGGCCAGAGCTTCAGCAAGTTCAGCTTCGGCTGCAGCGTAATCAATTTCAGCCCGACGGTTGGCAAGGGCTTCTTCTGCACGCTTCTTGGCTTCCAGCGCCTTGGCCTCGTCCAGATCGTGGGCGCGGATCGCGGTGTCCGCCAACACGGTAATCGTGTCGGGCTGGACTTCCAGCATGCCGCCTGAGACATAAACCAGCTCAAATTCGCTCTGATCCGGCACCTTCAAACGAATGGTGCCGGGCTTGATGCGAGTGAGCAGCGGAGTATGTTTCGGCAGGATGCCGAGTTCCCCGGCTTCGCCGGGAAACACTGCGATTTCCACCAGGCCGGAGAAGATGGATTCTTCGGCACTGACGACATCACAATGAACAGTCATAACCATTGCTGGCTCCTATGGGTTCGACGCCAATTTACAGCGTCTTTGCCTTTTCGATGACTTCTTCGATACCGCCAACCATGTAGAAGGCTTGTTCCGGCAGGTGATCATATTCACCAGCACAGATACCCTTGAAGCCCTTGATGGTTTCGCTGAGCGACACAAACTTGCCCGGTGAACCCGTAAAGACTTCTGCTACGTGGAAAGGCTGCGACAGGAAGCGCTGAATCTTGCGCGCACGGGAAACGGCCAGTTTGTCTTCAGGAGACAGTTCGTCCATGCCCAGAATCGCAATGATGTCGCGTAGTTCCTTGTAACGCTGCAGAGTCATCTGCACGGCACGGGCGACAGCGTAATGCTCTTCACCCACAACCTGCGGATCGAGCTGGCGGGAAGTGGAGTCAAGCGGATCAACCGCCGGGTAGATACCCAGGGAGGCGATATCACGTGACAACACAACCGTGGAGTCCAAGTGCAGGAAGGTGGTTGCCGGGGACGGATCGGTCAAGTCATCGGCAGGCACATAAACGGCCTGGATGGAAGTGATCGAACCCACCTTGGTGGAGGTAATACGCTCTTGCAGACGGCCCATTTCTTCAGCCAGTGTCGGCTGATAGCCCACAGCGGAAGGCATACGACCCAGCAGAGCGGAAACTTCCGTACCGGCCAGTGTGTAGCGGTAAATGTTATCGACGAAGAACAGAATGTCACGACCGTCGTCGCGGAAACGTTCAGCCATGGTCAGGCCGGTCAGCGCAACGCGCAGACGGTTGCCCGGCGGTTCGTTCATCTGACCGAACACCATCGCGACCTTGTCGAGAACGTTGGAGTCCTTCATTTCGTGATAGAAGTCGTTCCCTTCGCGGGTACGCTCACCAACACCGGCAAACACGGAGAGACCCGAGTGCTGCTTGGCGATGTTGTTGATCAATTCCATCATGTTGACTGTCTTGCCCACGCCGGCACCGCCGAACAGGCCGACCTTGCCGCCCTTGGCGAACGGGCAGATCAAGTCGATAACCTTGATGCCGGTTTCCAGCAGATCCACTGAGGAGGACAGTTCGTCGAACTTCGGCGCTGCTGCGTGAATTTCACGCAGTTCGTTGGAGTCGATCGGACCGGCTTCGTCGATTGGGCGTCCCAGCACATCCATGATGCGACCGAGCGTACCCATACCGACCGGCACGGAAATGCCGGCACCGGTGTTGTTAACTTTCATACCGCGGCGCAGGCCGTCGGATGAACCCATGGCGATGGTACGGACAACGCCGTCACCCAGTTGCTGCTGCACTTCGAAGGTCAGGCCGGATTCGACCATGCCATTTTCTTCGGAGGCATCCAGCTTGAGTGCGTCGTATACCTTCGGCATCCCGTCACGCGGGAAGTGGATGTCCACAACCGCGCCGATACACTGAACGATGGAACCTTGACTCATATTCAAATCCCCAATAATTAAAAGCTTCGCGCTTGCGTCAGACAGCGGCTGCACCGCTGACGATTTCCGAGAGTTCCTTGGTAATCGCGGCCTGACGGGCCTTGTTATAGACCAGCTTCAAATCACCAATAACGGTTTTCGCGTTATCGGAAGCAGACTTCATGGCGACCATCCGGGCTGATTGCTCGGAGGCCATGTTTTCAGCCACAGCCTGATAAATTGAAGCCTCGACATAGCGGATCAAAAGATCGTCGATAACGGCCTTGGCTTCCGGTTCGTAGACATAATCCCAGCCCGGTTGATGCGAGGACTTGATTTCCTCGTCGGACAGCGGGAGCAGTCGTTCGAATACCGGCTCCTGCTTCATCGTATTGATGAAGCGGGTGTAGCCAATGTACAACGCGTCGATTTCGCCATTCATATAAGCGTCGAGCTGAACCTTGACCGGCCCAATCAGCTTCTCGAGGTGAGGCGTATCCCCCAACCCGATCACGTGCGAGACGACCTTCACCCCGGCACGTTGCATGAAGCCGAAACCCTTGTTACCGATGCAGGTGGCCTGGAACTTGACGTTCCGTGTATCGAATTCTTTCATGTGGTTCAACGTCAACCGCAGGATGTTGGAATTCAGGCCACCGCAAAGCCCCTTGTCCGAGGTTACGAGGATCAGACCTGCGGTCTTTTCTTCACGCAACTCAAGGAAAGGATGCTTGTATTCGGTAAGGGCATGGGACAGGTTGGCCGCTACACGCCGGATCTTCTCGCCATAGGGACGAGCAGCACGCATCCTGTCCTGCGCCTTGCGCATTTTGGATGCGGCCACCATCTCCATAGCCTTGGTGATCTTTCGCGTATTTTCTACGCTCTTGATCTTGGTGCGAATTTCCTTGCCGCTAGGCATGGCGTTCTCCTAAGGTCAGGCCCAGGTGTTCTTGTAAGCCTGGATACCGGCAACCAGTGCCTTCTCGGTGTCAGCGCTCAAGTCAGCGGTCGATTCCATGGTGTTCATGACATCGGCGCAGTTGGTCTTGAGGTAGCTGATCATCCCCTTTTCGCATTCGAGCGCGCGCTTGACTTCGACATCATCGAAGTAGCCCTTGTCGGCTGCATACAGGGTGACGGCCATGTCGGAGATGCTCATCGGAGCGTATTGCGGCTGCTTCATCAGCTCGGTCACCAGACGACCACGCTCAAGTTGCTTGCGAGTGGCTTCGTCAAGATCAGAAGCAAACTGAGCAAAAGCTGCGAGTTCGCGGTACTGAGCGAGGGCCAGACGGACACCGCCGCCGAGCTTCTTGATCAGTTTGGTCTGTGCTGCACCACCGACGCGGGATACGGAGATACCGGCGTTGATTGCAGGACGGATACCGGCGTTGAACAGGTCGGTTTCCAGGAAGATCTGGCCGTCGGTAATGGAAATCACGTTGGTCGGAACGAAAGCGGAAACGTCGCCGGCTTGCGTTTCAATGACCGGCAGGGCGGTAAGGGAGCCGCTCTTGCCCGTGATGGCACCGTCGGTGAACTTCTCAACCCAGGCTTCGGAAACGCGAGCTGCACGTTCCAGCAGGCGGGAGTGAAGATAGAACACATCGCCCGGGTAGGCTTCACGGCCCGGCGGACGGCGCAGCAGCAGGGAAACCTGACGGTAG
>CALAGF010000211.1 GCA_937892345.1 uncultured Rhodocyclaceae bacterium
GCTCGCCGCAGACCACGCATCAGGCTGCCCAGTCCGGGCAGCTTCATGTACAACTCTTCAGCGGTATCCCAGTAATCGCGGTGATAGCACACCTTGCCGTCAGCGTTGAACTTGAGATGCGAGACGCCGCGCATCTTCTGCGGCTGGCCCTTGCCCCAAAGGCGCACGCGAAAGTGGAACGACCACACCAGCATGGCGCCACCGGCATCAACCACCTGCTCCTCGACGACAAAGCGCGGCTCGTCCACCTGTTTGAACATGTGGGCAAAAATGCGCTCGATGGCGGGTAGACCGTGCACTTCGTTGAAGGGGTCCTTGAACCAGGCGTCGGCACTGTAAAACTCGCCAAAACGCGACAGCGTCGCCGGCGTCAGGGTCTGATAAAAATCGATCAGGGTGCGATGCGGCATGCGTCAGGCTCCAGTAATGCGGCGGATGAGCGGGAAATACCAGCGGTAGGGCAATAGCGACAACAGCTTGAGCAATCGGGTAAAACGCTTGGGATAATGAATTTCAAACCCGCCGGCGGCAAAGCCGGCGAGCGTGGCTTCTGCGGCCTGTTCCACGGTCAACAGCGCCGGCATGGCAAAATCATTCCTGGCCGTCAGGCGGGTGGCGACGAAGCCGGGATTGATCAGCCAGACGCCAATTTTTTCCGGGGCCAGATCGAGATAAAGGCACTCGGCAAAATGGATCAACGCGGCCTTGCCCGGGCCGTAGGCGATGGCCTTTGGCAGCCCGCGATAACCGGCCACGCTGGCCACAAAGGCAATGCCGCCACCGGCCGGCAGATCCTTGAGCACACAGCCGGTCAATTTGGCCGCTGCGGTGAAGTTGACCGCAAACAGACGCTCGGCAGTTTCAATAGCGAAATCTTTTGCGCCCATCGGCACGTAGTCGCCGGCCAGATAAATCACCAGATCGATGCCGCCCCAGCGTGCCAGCATCTCCTGCCTGCACGCAGCGAGCGCCCCGGGGTCGTTGGCATCGCAAGGCAGCAGGAGTGCTTCGGGCAGGGCCAGCGCTTCCAGCTTGTCACGATTGCGCGCACTCAGCGCGATGCGTGCGCCACGAACGGCCAGTTGGCGGGCCATCTCGGCACCGATACCACTGGAGGCACCCACCAGCCAGACGCGCTTGCCGGCCCAGTCGCGGATCACCGGGTTCATTGCCATCGCAGCCTCAACGCTTCACGAAGGTCAGCGACACTTCACCGAGTCCGATGCCCCATTTGGACATGTAGGCGCGATTGATCATCACCTTGTCGTCCATCAGGAACATCCAGTCGTCAAAATTGACGTGATACACGCTGCCGTCGACGGGCAAGGCCAGCACGTAACGCCAGCGCAGGGCATTGCCGGCGACTTCGCCGACCGCCTCGCCGATCACGTCATCGGCCCGCCCGCGGTAGCTGCCGTCCGGCTGCCGGGTCAAGGTCCACACCCGTTTCGAGGTCGTACCGTCAGACCAGGTGAAATGCTCGTCGAGGACGCCAACGCCATCCTTCCATTGCGCATCGATCAGCACGTGAAAACGCTTCTTCACCTCACCTGAGCGCCCCTGAAAAATCCCCCAGGCATCGAGTTGACCGGAGAGATACTGCTCCAGTTTGAGTGGCGGCGTTTCTGCGCGGTACTGTTCAACCCCCTTGGACGCACAGCCTCCAAGGCCCAGTGTCAGGGCAGCAACGAGCAATAATTTCATGATTCGATCTCCAGAGAATGTCGCCAGCGCCACAAAAGCAGCGCAGCGAGTCCCTTGAACAGCAAGGGCAGAAAAGCATAGGCAAACACCAGCGCCGACAGCCCGGTGCTGCCGCCCGGCGCGTAACCGAACGCCCCCACCAGCGGCAAGGCAAGTCCGGCAGCCAGCGCCAGATTCAGCTTGGTGACCAAGTTCC
Source organism: uncultured Rhodocyclaceae bacterium (assembly GCA_937892345.1). GTDB lineage: Bacteria > Pseudomonadota > Gammaproteobacteria > Burkholderiales > Rhodocyclaceae > Azonexus. Next base: position 1,901 of record CALAGF010000211.1, read on the forward strand.
AGATGCCGAAACAGGTCCCCGACATCGCGCAGCGCTCGCCCAGATCGGCGGCAATGGCTGCCGGCAAGCTGAGGTCGGCACCCAGCGCCAGCCCCGAGAGCAGGCAGATCAATGCGAATGGCCAGAGATCGCCCGCCCCCAGCAGGCCGGCGCCGGCAAAGGCCAGCATCGCCAGCAGCATGGCGGCCAGCCAGGCGAGCGCCCGACCCAGGCGCCGCGCAACACCCAACCACAAAGGCAAGGAGCCGGCACCGGCAATGAAGTAGAGCGCGAGCAAGGCACCACCGGCATCGGCTACCGCCAACTGATCAGCGACAAAAAAGAGAAAGAGGGTCGCCGGCAAGGCCGAAGCGATCCCGTTGAGCACAAAAACCATCAGCAGCCGGCGGAAAGCCTGCTCCGCCAGCATGGTGCGCAACCCGGCAAACAAATCTGCTGGCGAGGATTCCCCGGCAATCCGCTTGCTCACTTGCCCGGAGCGCCACCAGCCCAGACTGACCAGCGCAGAAAGCAGCAGTAGCGGCGGTAAAAGCCAGGAAAGTCTTTGCACTCCAGCTTGCAGATCACTGGCGAGTAACGCAGGCAGCGCCGCAGCCAGCACCACCCCGACCAGGCCAAAACCCTCACGTGCTGCGGTCAAGCGCGTTCTCGTCACAGAATCTCCGGCGATACCTGCGCCCCAGGCCTGATAAGCGACGGAAGCCGCAGAAAAACCAAGATAAGTAACCAGCAAGGAGAGCAGCAACCACAGCGCCGGCGAAGGCCCTTGCGGATTGAGCAAAGCCACAAAGCCTGCAGCAAAGGGAAGCAATGCCAGCGCGACCATCCGCGGCCGGGACACACGATCCGCCAGCCAGCCCAGCACCGGGTCGATGGCTGCGTCAAACAGCCTTGCCACAAGCAGCACGACGCCCAGCCAGGCCAGCTCCAGCCCCGTGCTTGCCGCATAGAAACCGGGGAGATGAACGTAGATCGGCAGCGCGGCAAAGGCCAGCGGCAAGCCGAGCAATCCGTAGGCCAGGACGCCGCCGTGGGTCATATCAGTCCAGCGGCAGCTTGAGCAAACGGGCGCGCAAAGCCGGTGCGCTGGTCCGCGGATCGAGCCAGATGGCAAAAAACGCACGCGCAAAATCGGCATCGCGAACCTCGCCGATCAAGCGCTCTCCCTGATAAAAACTCGCACCGTCGGCCTGCCATACCCCGAGCAGATGATCGCCATCACCGACATCGGGAAAGAGCTTGCGCATGATCTCTCCCCAACGGGCAAGCTTGGCCTCATCGCTGACAAAAGTACGCATTTCATTGACGCTGGCTTCGGCGATGGCAATGCCGGCCAGGCGGCGCTTGTAATCCAGACGCAGGGCCAGCGGCGGGCGTTGCGGATCGCCCGCGGCCGACAAACTGGCTTCATACACAAGAAAGCCGAAACGCCGATACTGACCCGAGCCCCAAGGCTTGAAGCCACTCGCCGGGCGCGCCTGAACGCCGGCGATCGGCAGCAGGCACAGGCTCACTGCAGCAAGCAGCGTTTTCAGCAGGTATCTACGGTCAACCGCCGCCGGTGCGCAAAAATCACCGTCGTTCCCGCCGCGGCTGGAGGTGACGGGCTCAGGCATGGGTCAGTTCAAACTGGACGACATCGATATTCCCGGCCAGGAATCCGGCCTCGCAATAGCACAGATACATGCGCCAGAGCCGACGGAAGGTGTCGTCAAAGCCGAGCTTCTGGATTTCCGGCCAGCGCTGCTCGAAGCTGCTGCGCCATTCGGCCAGGGTACGGGCATAGTCGTGGCCGAAGGCGAATTCGTCGCTGACTTTCAGGCCGGCCTTGGCGGCCTGCGCCCGGAATGCACTGCGCGACGGCAGCATGCCGCCGGGGAAGATGTACTGCTGAATGAAATCGGTGCCCTTGCGGTAGTCGGCAAACAGGGCGTCGTGAATGGTAATGCTCTGCACCACGGCCTTGCCGCCCGGCTTCAGGGAGGCCGCCAGGGTTTCAAAGTAGCTCGGCCACCAGCGTTCGCCAACCGCCTCGAACATCTCGATCGAGACCACATGGTCAAAACGTTCATTCAGATCACGGTAATCCTGCAGGCGCAGATCGGCCCCGGGCACGCGGGCCTGCGCCCAAGCCAATTGGGCCGGCGACAAGGTCAGACCGGTGATGTCGATACCACGGGCAGCGGCCATTTCAGCAAAGCCGCCCCAGCCGCAGCCAATTTCCAGCACCCGCTCACCCGCCCGGGCCTGCAGGCGATCCAGAATACGGCCGTACTTGGCCTGCTGCGCGCCACGCAGGCTGCCATCATCCGCCTCGTGGTAAATGGCCGCCGAATAGCTCATGGTGTCATCCAGCCACAGGCGGTAGAAATCATTGCCCAGATCGTAGTGCGCCATGATGTTGCGGCGACTGCCGGCGCGACTGTTGCGATTCAGCCAGTGACGGACACGGGCTGCGAGCAATTGGCGCCAGGACCCGTACACCGCCTTTTTCAAAGCCTCCCGGTTGCGCGCGAGCAAACCGAGCAAGGCAGTGATGTCCGGCGAATCCCACTGGCCGTCGAGATAGGCTTCGGCCAGCCCGATATCCCCGCGCGCCAGTACCCGGCCGAACATCGCCTCATCATGGACGTGCAGGACAACCCCCGGCTCGCCCTCGCCGAACAGTGCACTGGCGCCGTCAGGCAAACGCACTTCAAGGCGACCGTTGTCCAGTTTTTCCAGCATTCTGAAGACAGTGCGGGTATCGCGCTTGAAGCCGCTGGAGGAAAGCGACCGGCTGCCGTTCAGCGTCATTGTGTGATTCATTTTGTCGGCTCCTGTAGGGGTTGGGATGTATTGGGGGCGCGGGCGCCCACGAAAGGCACGCGCTTGAGCCACAGCTTCAGCGCCTGCCAGTGAATGCGCAGGATCACGCCGAGCGTGAGCACCGGCATGCGCAGGAAGGCGCGCAGCAGATTGCTTGCGGTCCACGCCTGCGCCTTGCCGGAAATCGAAGTCAGCAGCAATTCACCTTCGGCATCGTCGTAATCAATGCGGGCCAGATGTGTCTGCTGCGTTTGCCGGAAGCGGAAGCGATATCCGCCCTCGACCTTGCAGAACGGCGAGACATGGAAGGCTTTTCCGGCATGCATCTCCGCCCCATCGGGCAAGGGTTTGCCGCCGTCGTGCAGCAAGTAACTGTGGCTGCCGCCGAAGGTGTTATTCACTTCGGCCAGCACCGCGATCAGCGCGCCGTCGCCGTTGTGGCAAAACCAGAAGCTGACCGGATTGAAGACAAAGCCGCAGACCCGCGGAAAAGTCTGCAGGATGATTTCGCCATCAGCCGCCAGCCCCTGCGAGCGCAACAGACTTTCGATCCAGGGCAACAAAGGCGAACCATCGCGCGGACCGTGGTCCAGACTGTTGAAACTCAGCAGATTCCAGCGGTCGACCGAAAAAATGCCGCAATTTGCCTGCGCCAGCTGCCGTAGCGGCAACTGCACATAAAACACCGGATACACAAAAGCATTCACCACCGGGCGCAAACGCCGATGCATCACATGACCCAGGAGCAGACGCGGACTGGCCATCATCTTCGTCAGGCAACAGCCCGCTCGGGCGGCAAAAGCGTATTGGCAGATTGCCAGGGCGCGGTGACCGCCAGCGCATTCGCCACCCGCAAGGCGGACTTGAGACCATCCTCGTGGAAGCCGTAACTCCCCCAGGCACCCGCCAACCAGATACCCCCGCGGCCCTGAATTCGCCAGAAGTCCTCAAGCAGGCGCTGCTGGGCAGCAATTGCCGCGGCATCGAACACCGGATGCGCATAGTCGAATGCTGCGAGCACTTTGGCCGGGTCCGGCTCGATCACCGGATTCAGGGTCACCACGACCGGCGTTTCAAACGGCAAGGGCTGCAAGCGGTTGATCAGATAGGAGACACCGACCGGCTGCTCGCCATCTTTCGCACTGCCGGCAAAGTAATTCCACGCCGACCACAAAGCTTTGCGCTTGGGCAGCAGGGCGGCATCGGTGTGCAGCACGGCACGGTTGGGCTGATAGCGGATTGCCGCCAACACCTCACGCTGCGCCTCGCTGGCAGCGCCGCCCAGGATCTGCAGCGCCTGATCGCTATGGCACGCCATCACCACTTGATCAAAGTAATCACTGCCCTGCGCATGGATCACCCGCAGGCCACGGCCCTCATGGTGGATGCTGCTCACCGGGCAAGCCAGGCGAATGTCGGCGATGTGGGCAGCGAGGCGCTTGACGTATTCTCGTCCACCACCCAAAACCGTGCGCCAACTGGGCCGGTCAAAAATCTGCAGCAATCCGTGGTTCTGGCAAAAGCGGACAAAGGACGCAAGCGGCATGCCGCGCATCTGGCCGGTAGGGCAAGACCAGATCGCCGCAGCCATTGGCAGCAAATACCAATCGGCGAATTGCGCCGAGTAGCCACCGGCCTGCAAAAACGCGTCCAGCGTGCCGGCATCACCGGGATGGGTTTCCAGCCAAACCCGACTTTCGCGATTGAAGCGCAGGATATCGGAAAGCATCCGCCAGAAGGCCGGGCGCAGCAGATTGCTTTTCTGCCCGAACACGGTCGCGAGATTGCTGCCCGCCCATTCCAGCGCAGGCGTGTCCAGCACCACGGAAAAGGACATTTCGGTGTCGACCGAATCGACGCCCAGATGGTCGAACATCGCAATCAGATTGGGGTAGGTGCGTTCGTTGAACACCAGAAAGCCGGTATCCACCGGATGCGTTTTTCCCTCCAGCGTGACGTCGACCGTATTGGTATGGCCGCCGAGATACTGCCCGGCTTCGAACAAGGTCACGTCGTACTTGCCAGCAAGCAACCAGGCGGAAGCCAAGCCGGAAATCCCGGCACCTACCACGGCAATTCTCTGCCTTGCATTCATTCGGTCCATGCTGGACTCCCGTCAAAGGCAGCGGGTGACTGAAGTCACCGGCTGCGAGTTCGTATTCAGATCAACAACTGCGAGCCTCATGATTTCGCGCCCCGCTTCAGCGATTCGACGGCCCGAGGAATTCCTCTATCCTCGCCAGCAAATCGCGATCGTCCGGGCTGGTCAGGCTGGTGAAGGCCAGTACCTTGCTGCCATCACGGTTGATCAGGTATTTGTGAAAATTCCACTTCGGGCGGCTGCCGGTGATCTCGATCAGTTGCCGGTAGAACGGATTCGCCCCGGTGCCGCGCACGACCGTCTTGCCGACCATGGGAAACTCGACGCCATAGGTCAACCGGCAGAAATCGGCAATTTCCTTGTTGCTGCCGGGCTCTTGCTCGCCGAAGTCATTGGAGGGGAAACCCAGCACCACCAGACCCCGGTCTTTCAAACGGGCGTACAACTTTTCCAGACCGTCGTACTGGGAGGTGAATCCGCAATAACTTGCCGTGTTCACCACCAGAATCACCTTGCCTGCGTACTGGCAAAGTGACATCGGCTTGCCGTCCTGCAAGGAGACGAATTGATGATCAAGGAGCGCTGGGCATTGCCCGGCAGCTGATGCTTCGGTCGCCACCACGGCACACCCCACCATTCCGACAATCCCCAACCACCGACCCATCTTGGACAACATCATCATTCTCCTTGTTTTGTCCTGGACAAATTAAGCATTTGTTCGTAACATAACGATCAGCAATTGAATTGTCAACGGTTTGTCTAACTTTTGTTCAGGACAAATAATGAACACCTCCAGTTTTAACATCGCAGCTGTCGAGCGGGATACCGGGCTTTCCAAAGACGTACTGCGTGTGTGGGAACGGCGTTACGGCTTTCCCGCTCCCGAACGCGACGACAAGGGCGAACGCCTTTATCCCGCCGACCAGGTGGAACGCCTGCGCCTGATCAAGCGCCTGATGGATCAAGGCCACCGGCCCGGAAAACTGCTCGCAGCCACCCCCGAAGAACTGGCCTTACTGACGCCTCGCAGCGCTGCATCCAAGGCCCAGTCAAACCGTTCAAGCGATACCGCAGCACTCGACGATTTAATCAACCTGATCCGCCAGCACGATGGCAATGGCTATATGCAGGCCATGCAGCAGCGTCTTGGCAAGCAGGGGCTGCAAACTTTTGTCCAGGACACGGTTGCGCCGCTGACCTGGCGCATCGGTGAAGCCTGGGAAGCTGGCCGTATTGAGGTTTTCGAAGAGCACATGTTCACCGAACTGACCAAACGCCTGCTGCGCCAGGCCATCGTCAGCCTGCCCGGCGGCACGCAGCGACCTCGCATCCTGCTGACCAGCGTGCCCGAAGAGCAACACGTGCTGGGTCTGTTGATGGCGGAGTCGCTCTTTGCCCTGGAGGGTGCGGAATGCATTCCGCTAGGTACCCAGATGCCGATTCTGGAAATCGTCCGCGCCGCAGCGGCACATCAGGCGGACATCGTCGCCCTGTCCTTCTCGATCGCCTTTGCAAACCGCCAGATTCCCGGGCTGCTGCAACACCTGCGCAGCCTGCTGCCGCCAGGCGTTGCCCTCTGGGCAGGCGGCGCCGGCGTACAGCGCACACCGGAACAGGAAGGCATCAGCCTGATACATACCTTGGAAGCCGCACTGGAGGAACTGGCGGCATGGCGAGAGGCTGCCGGTGAAAATCGGCCAAAAACACTGATCGGGGCGAGCGCCTTGCAATGAAAATCGCGAAGTCGCGGGCGCAGGCCCTAAAATGCCGACTTCAGCTTTTCACCATGCCGCCATGAACTACCCGATCCCCGATTTCGAACACAAAATCTGCTCGCCGGCGCAGTTGACCGAAAGAGCAGCCTCGCTCGCCAGACCGCTGGTTTTTACCAATGGCTGTTTCGATATTCTGCATCGCGGTCACGTCACCTATCTCGCGCAGGCGGCAGCACTGGGCGCAAGTCTGGTGGTTGCACTCAATACCGATGCCTCGGTCAAGCGCCTGGGCAAGGGTGACGAGCGCCCGGTGAACACGCTGGAAGACCGCTTGGCAGTGATGGCGGCGCTGGACTGCGTAGCGCTGGTTACCTGGTTTGATGAGGACACGCCCCTGCAGCGCATTCTGGCTTGTCGCCCCGAGGTGCTGGTCAAGGGCGGAGACTGGCCGGTGGACAAGATTGTCGGCTGTTCAGAAGTACAAACCTGGGGCGGCAGCGTGCACTCCATCCCCTTTATTCACCAGAAATCGACAACCGCCCTGCTGGAAAAAATTCGCCGCCTCTGAGACTCAGGGCGGCGAAGGAGGGGCTGTATCAGTAAGTCGCGTCAGCCGCCCAAGGCGGCTTTGAGCGAGGCAACTTCCTCTTCGGACTCTTCGATAATTTCGGCCAGCGCATCGTCGTCGAACAAGGTATCCAGCATGCTGGTATCCACGGCATCGCCGAACGCAGGATCACGCCAGAAGGAAGTCCGGTTGGCGATCTTGTTCGCAACGTAGATCACGTCGGACAAGGTTTTCACTTCGGTGATTTCGCGTTCGGTTTCGTGAGCAAGCACTGCCTCGAGCACCGACTCCGGCGAACCCAGGGCAGACAGCAAGGCATGACCGATGTTGTCATGCCATTGCACCAGCAGGGACTGCATTTCTGCCTTGTCGTTGACCAGTTCCGGGAAAGCCGCTGCGCGTGACAGCAAATAAAAGACGCCCAGATCGTGCACCAGGCCAGTGAACATTGCCTCGTCGCCATTGATCTTCGCCAGCTTCCTGGCCAGCACCCGAGACAAGGCCGCGACATGCGAGGTGTGCACCCAAAGCCGCTCGGAAAACTCTTCGAAGGGCAACATCTGCTTCGACTGCAGCAACTGTTCCATGGCAACTGCAAATGACACGGTACGGACCGCTTCCATGCCAACCCGCATGATGGCCGTTTTGACGTCGGCAATCTCGCGTCCGGACGGATTCATCGCCACCGAATTCGCCATCTTGATGATCTTGGCGCTCATCAAGGGCTCGGCACCCACCAGTTTGGCCAGTTGCTCGACACTCAGATTGGGATCCTTGAGTGCGGTCCTGACCTGAAACGTAATATCGAGAAAAGTCGGAAACGAAATCTCCGAGCCGGAAAGGTCACGGGCGATATCTTCGAGAATCTTGAAACTGGCTGTACTGCTCATTTATTAACCCCTGGAATCAAAACGGTTGTATGGAACAAAAACCGTAAACAACACTGGAACACACCTGCCTATATAGGTTTTTCATGGCACGCCGCCATTTTTGTGTAAATAAAACACCAGGAAACATTGATTTTTTTACATTCTACCCGACCAAAGCAGGCACCGCGAAGCGGTGCGGGTTTGGTCGGGCGACAAGCGAAGCGCGTCAGGAACCTTGCAAGCCTGAGACTGGCCCTATTTCAATCAGACTTGCCCGCCCACGCCTTTAAACTTCTCAACAAAAGCTGCGATCTTCTGGAAAACGCTAAGCTTCGTTTTCAGGAATTGCGGATTCAGCGGACTCATCTTCGGCAGGATCGCATTGAGTTCCGTGCCATTGTCGCTGGCAAACTCCCGCTTCAGCGAGGTGGTGATATAGCGCCGTGCCGCCTCGGCATTCAGGTTTTCGGTGCTGATCAGTTCTTGCGCCTCACGCTGCTGTTCGGCTTGGGCAAAAGTGAAGAAGGCGTCGATCACGCTGGCCTTGTTGCCAATATTGTCAAGATCGGTCTGATTGATGAAGTCGATCAGCAGGCTTTCCTTGGCTCGGTTGCCAAGGCTGGCACGGATCACCCGGCGCACGTCATCTACCAGTTCGGACTTGCTCTTGATTGTCTTGTTGTGCTCGAAGATCAGCTCCAGGATGTAGTCCAGATTGATTTCCTGTGACTTCAACAGGTCTACTTCAAAGACCACATCATCCCAGTCGATAGTGGATCTTTCCTTCTCTGCGCCCGCTTTTTCGCGGCGCAGCCAGTCGCGCACGTCGTTATAAGTGGATCGGTAATCCTGAATTTTCCGGTCGGCAGGCAGCTTGATCGCCTGCAGTGCAGTCAGCCCCTCATCGTTCAGATAGTGCTTGGCCTTGAATGCTTCGACCGCTGCCGGGTCGGTCATGTCGATGCCCTGCAACTCCTTCAGGCTGGCGAACTCGTCATAGTTCTGCAACACGTTTTCAACGCGCAAATACTCGCCAAACAGCTTGGCGAAGGCCTTTTTGTCCGCTTCCATTTCAATACCCGATGGATCGGGAAAGCGGGTTTCCAACTCGTTCACCACGGCTACAAAACCACGCCGCGCCTCACCCGTGGCCGCATCGGTGAAGCCTTCCATGTATTCCTTGTAGCTCTTCTCCAGCACCACGTTCTTGGTGTTCTTGTCGCCAAACAAGGTAATGGCATCTACCGTGGCCTGTTCCAGATCGCGGAAAGTGAC
>CALAGF010000212.1 GCA_937892345.1 uncultured Rhodocyclaceae bacterium
AGCCGTAGTAAACGACGAGCATCAGTGCAGTCATGACCCAACCATAGGTGTTGCGGGTTTGCTTCAGTTGCAGGTACTTCGGGTTTGCCCTAATTTTCTCGTAAATATCCGAGCTCATGGCTTTACTCCCTGGGTTGATTGTTATGAAACCAGCGAGTCATTATTGATGCTGAGACTTACGGAATTCTTACGCTAAAAAATAAAAAAAGGGGCCTAAGCCCCTTTTTTGAAGTGTTTTTTATTTGTAATCAGGCTGCGAAATTGGCTTCCACGAAAGACCAGTTAACCAGCGAGGCCAGGAAGGTTTCGACGAACTTCGGACGCAGGTTGCGGTAGTCGACGTAGTAAGCGTGTTCCCAGACGTCAACGCAGAGCAGGGCCTTGTCGCCGGTGGTCAGCGGGGTGCCGGCGGCGCCCATGTTGACGATGTCCAGCGAACCGTCGGCCTTCTTGACCAGCCAGGTCCAGCCGGAACCGAAGTTGCCGACGGCGGAGGTCTGGAAGGCGGTCTTGAAGGCGTCCAGCGAACCCCACTTGGCATCGATGGCAGCAGCCAGGGCACCGGTCGGGGCGCCGCCGCCGTTCGGCTTCATGCAGTTCCAGAAGAAGGTGTGGTTCCAGACCTGGGCGGCGTTGTTGTAGATGCCGCCGGCCGGGGCCTTCTTGACGATGGCTTCGAGGTCGAGGGCTTCGTACTCGGTGCCCTTGATCAGATTGTTCAGGTTAACCACGTAGGCATTGTGGTGCTTGCTGTAGTGGTAGTCGAAGGTCTCGGCCGACATGTGCGGGGCGAGGGCGTCTTTGGCGTACGGCAGGGCGGGCAGTTGATGTTCCATTGTTATTTCTCCGTTGGGTTTGAGGGGTGAAACGAAAATTCTAGTCAGCTTCTGGCGCGGGGACAACCTGCATGACCTGCGTTTCCAGTTGCCCGCGTGCGAGGCTGATATTCAGCCTTGTGCCGGCGTCGACCGTAGATGCATCAAGGAGGGCACTGCCATCATCTGTGCGGACAATGGCGTAACCTCGCGCCAGGACTGCATGAGGGTCAAGTTGCTTCAGACCTGCTTCGAGTGCATTTAGTTTCATGTCGGATGCGCCGAGATAGCGGCGTATCCCTTGATGCAGGCTGCGTGCAGCGCTATCGATACGCTGCTGTTGGCCGATTGGCCTGGGTTTTACCTGATGCAGGCGTAATTGAATTCGGTCGACACGACGCCGGTGTTCGTTCAAGCAAATTTCCAGCGCATACGATAGTCGTCGTGACTGGAGCTGGATGGCGAGTTGCTGGCTATGCAGTCGTTGCCGAGGGTGCGTTAGTTGGCTGGCGATCCGGTCCAGGTGCTGGTTGTGGTTGGCAAAGCAGCGTGCTTGCTGTCGGCTCAGCCTGTCCTGCAAGCGATCCATTTTCCGGAGCAGTTCACTACGTTCCGGGGCGGCCAGTTCCGCAGCGGCAGTGGGCGTCGGCGCGCGCAGGTCGGCGGCGAAATCGGCGATGGTGAAATCGGTCTCGTGGCCAATGCCGCTAATGACCGGTTTGGCACAGCTGGCAATTGCTCGGGCCACACTTTCTTCGTTGAAGGCCCAAAGGTCTTCGATGCTGCCGCCGCCCCGGCTGAGAATCAACAGGTCGCACGGGCTGCGATCTGCCTCCTGCAGTGCCTGAACAATGCCCGGGGCCGCGTTTTCGCCTTGCACGGGGGTCGGGAAGAGGGTGAGCCTTACATGAGGTGCCCGGCGAGCCAATGCACTCAGGATGTCCCGAAGTGCGGCGGCCTGCGGGCTGGTGATGATGCCGATGTGAGCCGGGAAGGGCGGAAGTGCCTTCTTGCGGTCAACTGCGAAAAGTCCCTCTTTTTCGAGTTGCGATTTCAGCCTCAGAAACTGTTCAAAAAGATTGCCTTGCCCGGTACGCCGGATGGCCTCGATGTTGAGCTGGAATTCTCCGCGAGGCTCATAGAATGAAACCAGTGCGCGGGCGTCGATCTGCTGTCCGTTTTCCAACCGCCAGCCGAGTAATTGCGCTTTACTGCGCCACATCACGCAGCGAACCTGCGCGGCGTTGTCCTTGAGTGTGAAGTAAACATGGCCGGAGGCGGCTTGGGTGAAATTGGAAATTTCACCGCGTACCCAGCACAAGGGAAAATTTGTTTCCAGGGATTCGCGTACCCTGCGGTTCAGTGTGCTGACCGTCAAGGTGCTGTCGAAATCTGCGGGTTTGCCTTGGGAATTCATGGTCGCATTTTAGCGGGCCGTATTGACATGGTCGATTTGACTTGCTGAAGAAATGTTTTATCACGCTGATTTTCAAAGGATTTAATTTTATGCCTCGTTTTCTTGCAGGGTGTTCAAAAGCCTTGTGATACGGGCATTTGGCTGCTTTGTTGACAGCTGATCCACAGGCTTATCCACAGCTTCTGGGGATAAACCTTGGTACATGCGGCAATTCGCCGCACTTGCTAGAGCTTCTGGGGGGAGGCAAAATTGCAGGCTGAATTTCCACCAAGGACAATGTCACGTGTTTGAAATCGTCAAAGCGGCCGGTTGGCCCATCTGGCCGCTGTTGCTGGCTTCCATCATTTCCGTCGCGCTGATCATCGAGCGTCTGGTTGCCCTGCGTCGTTCCAGAATCGTCCCGCCAGGCCTGTTGCAACGCGCTGTCGGGGAGTTCCGTCGCGGTGCGGACAACAGTCGCCTGCTTGAAGACATGGATCGGCATTCTCCATTGGGCAGTGTGCTGGCCGCTGGTTTGCGCAATGTAGGCAACTCGCGTGAAGTCATGAAAGAGGCGATTGAGGAAGCGGGCTCTGCCGTTGCCCACGAATTGAGTCGCTACCTGACGACGCTTGGTACCATCGCATCGATCAGTCCGCTGATGGGCTTGTTTGGTACGGTGGTCGGGATGATCGAGATTTTCGGTTCACAGGCACCGGGTACCGGTAATCCGCAGCAACTGGCTCACGGCATTTCGATCGCACTTTACAACACCGGTTTCGGTATCTTCATTGCCATTCCGAGCATGATCTTCTGGCGCCATTTCCGGGCGCTGGTGGATGGTTATGTTGTGGATATGGAACAGCAGGCGGTGCGCTTGGTCGAATACATGCACGGCGATCGGAAGTAAGCGATGAATTTTCAGCGTGGCCGCAGTCGTGAAGAGCCGGAAATCAACTTGATTCCGATGATCGATGTCTTGCTGGTGATCATCATTTTCCTGATGCTGACCACGACCTATTCGAAATTTTCCGGGCTGGAAATCAATCTGCCGACAGCGGATGCTGCCCAGCAGAAGGAGCAGCCCAACGAAATCGATGTGGCGGTGACGGCAAGCGGTCAGGTATTGATCAACAAATCCCCGGTGACCGGCGCAGATGTCGCTGCGATTTCTGAAGCACTGCAGCGCGCTGCAGGTGGGCGCAACGATCCGGTGATCGTGATCAACGCCGATGCCAAGGCCACCCACCAGAAGGTGGTGGATGTGATGCAGGCTGCTCAGTCTGCCGGTTATCCGCACATTTCCTTCGCCACCCAGTCGGCCAACTGACGCATGTTCGGTCGCTGGCTGCAGCGCCAATGGTTCCAACGCCGGCTGTCGCCGGCGTTGTGGCTTTTACTGCCACTGCTTTTGCCATTACACGCACTCTTTGTGCTGGTGTCCGCCTGGCGCCGGCAACAGGGGGCAGGTGAAATGCTGCCGGTGCCAGTTGTGGTGGTCGGGAACATCATCGTTGGGGGGGCGGGTAAAACACCGCTGACGCTGGCGCTGGCGCAAGAACTGAAAGTGCGGGGCTTTCATCCGGGTATTGTCAGTCGCGGCTATGGGCGCGAGGGTAATGATGTTGCTGCGGTCGACGTCCGCATGGAAGCAAAAATCGCTGGCGATGAACCTTTGCTGATGGCACGTCGCAGCGCTTGTCCGGTCTGGGTTGGGCGGCGGCGTGCCGATGCGGCACGCGCGCTGCTTGAAGTCTCTCCCGAGGTCGATGTGTTGTTGTGCGATGACGGACTGCAACATTACTCGCTGGGACGCGATGTAGAGCTCGCAGTTTTCGACAGGCGCGCAGCCGGAAATGGCTGGTGCCTCCCGCTGGGGCCTTTGCGTGAACCGCTTTCCCGCCTGCTCCGGGTGGACGCGCTGGTGGGCAATCATTTCGATGTTTCTACCCTTGCTGGCCGCAAGCCGTGTTTTTCCATGGTCTTGCGTGCGGGTGACTTTGTGCACCTGCATAATCCAGCGGTGCGTTGCAAGGCTCGGGATTTTGCAGGTCGGCCTGTGCACGCGATTGCTGGCATCGGCGATCCGCAGCGTTTTTTTGACACCCTGAGTGGCTTGGGACTGTCGTTTGAGGCACATCCCTTTCCTGATCATCACGACTATGCCGCAGCAGAGATTGATTTTGGACCGGATGCAGTGCTGCTGATGACCGAGAAGGATGCAGTAAAATGTGCCAGGTTGGTGACGGGGGATGCGTGGTTCCTGCCCGTCGAGGCGATTGTGCCGCCAGCATTGATTGATTTGATTGTGGAGAAAATTCGTGGACGCCCGATTGCTTGAAATTCTCGTTTGCCCCATTTGCAAGGGCCCCCTCGAACATCGCAAAAGTGACAAGGAACTGGTTTGCAAACCGTGCAAATTGGCTTTCCCCATTCGCGATGACATTCCGGTCATGCTGGAGGATGAAGCGCGCAAGCTGAACGGCGACGCAGCGTGATGATTCCTGCGTTCAAGGTCGTCGTTCCGGCCCGCTACGCATCGACCCGTTTACCTGGCAAGCCCTTGCTCGATCTGGGTGGTGTGCCGATGGTGGTTCGCGTGGTTGAGCGTGCTCGTCAGTCGGGTGCCGAGGAAATCTGGGTGGCGACGGACGACGAACGGGTCCGTGTCGCTGCTGCCGAGCACGAAGTTGCGGTGGTGATGACCCACGCTGACCATCCGACCGGGACAGATCGCCTGGCCGAGGTGGTCGAACAGCGAGGTTGGAGCAACGACACCATCGTGGTCAATGTGCAGGGTGATGAACCGCTGATCGATCCGCTGGTGATAGCGCAGACAGCCCGCCAGTTGGCAGTGAGCGGTGCGGATATCGCGACGGTTGCGCATCCGATTCATGACCCGGCGGAGTTTTTCAATCCCAATGTGGTCAAAGTGGTCTGTCGGGCGGATGGTGATGCCGCGTGCTTCTCACGCGCGCCAATTCCGTACGCGCGTGACTACTTCGCAGCTCGCGGTCAACAGGCTTTGCCGCCTGACTTTCCAGCCTTTCGACACGTTGGACTCTATGCTTACCGCGCCGGATTTTTGCGTGCTTACGCCGGGTTGACCGCAGCGCCGACGGAACAATTTGAAGCGTTGGAGCAGTTGCGCGCCCTTTGGCATGGCTACCGGATCAGCGTCACGCTGATTGATGCCGCACCCGCTCCCGGTGTCGACACGCCTGAGGATGCCGACCGTATGCGCAAACTGTTTGACCCTGCCTGAATTAGCGGGTAATTTCCCATGTCTAGGGAACGGCGTCACCATAAGCCGATAACAAGAATTTTCATTTGTAACCAGAGGGACACTCCATGAAATTGATTCTATTGGGCGCTCCAGGCGCCGGTAAAGGTACGCAAGCCACCTTCATTTCGAAGGAATTCGGCATCCCGCAAATTTCCACCGGCGACATGCTGCGTGCCCAGGTCAAGGCAGGTACCCCGCTGGGTCTGGAAGCCAAGAAGCACATGGATGCAGGCGGCCTGGTGCCCGATGCAGTGATCATCGGCATGGTCAAGGATCGCTTGACTCAGGATGATTGCAAGAACGGTTATCTCTTCGACGGTTTCCCGCGCACCATTCCGCAGGCTCAGGCGATGAAGGATGCCGGTGTGCCGATTGAATTCGTACTGGAAATCGATGTGCCGGACAGCGACATCATCGAACGTATGGCTGGTCGTCGTGCTCATCTGTCGTCGGGTCGTACTTATCACGTCAAGTTTAATCCGCCGAAAGTGGAAGGCAAGGACGATGTGACTGGTGAGGATTTGGTGCAGCGTGACGACGACAAGGAAGAAACCGTCAAGAAGCGTCTGGATATCTATCATTCACAGACCAAGCCGCTGGTCCAGTTTTACAGCGCCTGGTCTGCCGAAGGCGATGCTGTGGCACCGAAGGTGTGCAAGATTGCCGGCGTGGGTAGCGTCGACAGCATTACCAAGGCAGTTTTTGACGCACTGAAGTAAATTCGGATTTTGAGGAACGCCTTCTACGCTCAGTCAGGAGGCGTGACCGCAGTCATCAACGCGACGGCGTGTGGCCTGATTCAGGAAGCACGCCGTTGTCACGACCGGATCGGGAAAGTCTACGCTGGTCGCGATGGCGTGATCGGTGCGTTGACCGAGGATCTGATTGATACCAGCCTCGAGTCGGATGCCGACATCGCCCGGCTGCGCCATACGCCTGGCGGGGCATTTGGCTCCAGCCGCTACCATCTGGGCTCGCTGAACAGCCATCGGCAGCATTACGAGCGTTTGGCCGCCGTCTTTCGTGAGCACAATATCGGCTACTATTTCGTCAATGGTGGCGAAGGCTCGATGGGGGCTGCGCTTGAGCTTTCCCGGTCGATGGCGGCGCTGGGGCATCCCTTGAGCGTGATTGGTATACCGAAGACAGTCGATAACGATTTGGCCCTGACCGACACCTGCCCCGGGTTTGGTTCCGTTGCGAAATATGTCGCAACCTCCATGCGTGAGGCTGGGTTCGACGTGGCCTCCATGGCGCGTACTTCAACACAGGTATTCATTCTGGAATCGATGGGGCGTCATGCAGGATGGATCGCGGCAGCCTGCGGTTTGGCTTCCGAGCGTGCCGCTGATCCTCCTCATATTCTGCTGTTTCCCGAGGTTCCTTTCGATGCGGAACGCTTTCTGGCGCGAGTCCGTGACTGTGTCGGGCGCTATGGCTATTGTGCGATTGCGGTGGCAGAGGGTTTGTGCGAGGCAGACAATTGCATGTCAAACGATGCCTCTACTGTCCGTTTTCCGGAGGCTGGGCAGCCCGGCAGTGTCGGTAGATTCATCGCGGATTTGATCCACCGGCACCTTGGGTACAAATATCATCTGGCACTGGCCGATTACCTGCAGCGTGCAGCGCGTCACTTGGCATCGGGAACGGACGTGGCGCAAGCACATGCCTTGGGCGTTGCTGCGGTCAACCGGGCGCTGGCCGGAAAAAAGGACATCATGCTGACACTTGAGCGGCGTTCGACGCATCCGTATTGCTGGGAAATTGGGGAAGTGCACTTGTCTGCCGTGGCGAATGTTGAACGAAAAATGCCTTTGGAATTTATCTCCAAAGATGGTTTTCATATTACTGAAGCATGCAGAAACTACCTTCAGCCATTGATCGCGGGGGAGGATGATCCGCCGTACCGCCTTGGCCTGCCTGACTATGTGCATTTGAAAAATATTTCTGCAGCCAAACGTCTGCCACCATTTCAGATTTGAATTGTGTGGCCGTAAACATATTGGATTGCACTTTTTTTTATTTGGTCGATCCGCTCACGTTAGAATCAAAAAACAATACCAAACAGGGATAGCGCGCAAATATGAGTGTTACAGGTGATTCGGCAGCAGCCGGAGTGCGGGAGGATTTGCTACATCACGACCCCCTGCTTGATTGTCTGGTTGAACTGACCCGGATTCACGGGCGTCCCAATACCAAAGCTGCACTGGTGGCTGGTTTGCCACTGGAACGGGGATTGTTGACGCCTTCCCTGTTCTGGCGCGCGGCAAGTCGTGCAGGCTTGTCTGCCAAATTGGTCAAGCGCACGCTGGATCGCATTGACTCAGCCTTGTTGCCAGCGGTGTTGATGCTGAAAGGCGATGAAGCCTGTGTCCTGCTCGGTTGGGATGAGAACGGTGAAAATGCCCGCCTGCTTTTTCCGGAAACCGGGCAAGGGAGCGTGCTCATGTCGCGCGAGGCGCTGGCAGACCGTTATACCGGCGTTGCCATTTTTGCCCGGCCGCATTTCCGTTTTGACAAGCGCACACCGCAAGTCGGCCAAGTTCAGCTCCGGCATTGGTTTTGGGGTGCTCTGGCCGATCAGTGGCTGGTTTATCGCGATGTGCTTGGCGCTGCGCTGCTGATCAATCTTCTGGCACTCAGCATGCCCTTGTTCACCATGAATGTGTATGACCGCGTGGTGCCGAACCGTGCGATTGAAACATTGTGGATGCTTGCCTTGGGTGTGGTGGCTGCAATCATCATCGATTTCGTGCTGCGGGCGCTGCGGGGATATTTCATCGATCTCGCCAGCGCCAGAATTGACATGCAATTGTCGTCAAAAATCATGGAGCGTGTTCTGGGCGTGCGCATGGAGGCTCGGCCGGCAGCGGTAGGCTCTTTTGCGTCGAATTTACGCTCGTTCGAGTCGGTGCGCGATTTTATTACCTCGGCATCAGTGACTGCCTTTATTGATTTGCCGTTTGCGCTGATTTTTGTCCTGGTCATCGGCCTCATCGCATGGCAATTGGTGTTGCCGGTGCTGCTGGCAATCATTGTCGTTGCCGTTTATGCCTACGTCTTGCAGCACAAGATGCATGAGCTTTCTGAAACCACTTATCGTGCCGGGGCTTTGCGCAATGCGACGCTGATCGAAAGCCTGACTGCGCTGGAAACCATCAAGACTCAGGGGGCTGAAGGTGTCATGCAGTCCAAGTGGGAAAAGTCGGTAGCTTTCGTTGCAAGGGTCAACAACCAGATGCGTTTCCTTTCGGCGGCAGCGACCAATGGCGCCATGGAAATTCAGCAACTGGTCAATGTCATCGTGGTGATTGCCGGCGTATATTTGATTTCCGATGGCAAACTGACCATGGGGGGGCTGATCGCCTGCACCATGCTTTCCTCTCGCGCCGTTGCGCCGCTGGGGCAAATGGTGGGGTTGCTGATGCAATACCATAATGCCAAGGTCGCCCTGACTTCACTTGAACAGGTAATGGCCAACCCGGTTGAAAGGCCGGCTGATGCGAGTTTTGTGCATCGCCCCGAACTGCGCGGCAACATTGAGTTTCGCGATGTTCAGTTCAATTATCCCGGAACACAGATATCAACCCTGAAGGGGGTGACTTGCAAGATCAACGAGGGCGAAAAGATTGTCATCATCGGCCGTATCGGATCGGGCAAGACCACCTTGCAGAAGCTGCTTCTTGGTTTGTATCAACCTGCTGCTGGATCGGTAAGTATTGATGGCGTGGATGTGCGTCAGCTTGATCCGGCAGACCTGCGTCGCAACATCGGTTATGTGGCTCAGGACGTCACGCTGTTCTACGGTACCTTGCGTGACAACATTGCCATCGGGGCTCCTTATGCCGACGACGCCGCCATTCTGGCTGCTGCCGAAGCCGGTGGTCTGATGGAGTTTGTGAATCGGCACCCAGATGGTTTCGACATGATGATTGGCGAGCGTGGTGAATCGCTCTCCGGCGGGCAGCGCCAAGGCGTGGCGATCGCCCGGGCTTTCCTGATGGATCCGCCCATATTGTTGCTTGACGAGCCGACCAGTGCCATGGACTTTTCTTCCGAGCAGCAGTTCAAGCAGCGTCTGCAGAGTATGGCAGCCCACAAAACTGTTCTTGTGGTCACTCATCGCAACAGCCTGCTGGATCTGGCGACACGCGTAATGGTCATCGATGACGGCAAGGTAGTGGCCGATGGTCCGCGTGATCAGGTCATTCAGGCCTTGCAAAGTGGTCGTATCGGGAGGGCATCATGAGCCGATTGATTGCTGCCGTGAAAAATATCCACGCATTTCTCGAGAAGCTGGCCGCCCGTGGCAAGCCGTATGTTGAACGGGTTCTCGGCCGCCTTCCTAGCCGGGAAGAGGTCGATGTGGTGGACTTTGCCACCGATGCCGATTTGGCGATGTTGCGCCAGGAACCTTTGCGCGCCCGCTTGTTGTTACGGTTGCTGGGCATCTGCTTCCTTCTCTTTTTCCTGTGGGCAGCCTTTGCTCAACTGGACGAAGTGACGCGAGGCGAAGGTCGTGTGATTCCTTCCAAGCAGGTTCAGGTGCTGCAAAGTATCGACGGTGGTCTGGTCTCTGAAATCCAGGTACACGAGGGACAAATCGTCGAGGCCGACCAGTTGTTGATCAAAATCGATGAAACCCGCTTTGCCTCCTCAGTCAAGGAAAACCGTTCCCAGTACCTTAGCCTGCTGGCAAAAGCGGCGCGGCTAAGGGCAATTTCCGAAGGGAGTGCGTTTGAGCCACCGGAGGAAGTCCTCAAGGAGGCGCCGGATATCCTCGAACAGGAGCAGCAGCTGTACACGGTGCGCCGCAGCGAGCTGCAGGCCACGGTTGCAATTGCCAGACAGCAATTGGCTCAACGCCAGCAGGAGTTGAATGAGTCGCTGGCGCGTCGCGCCCAGGCATCTCAAGGCTACGACCTGACGTCTCGGGAACTCTCCCAGACCCGCCCGCTGATCAATTCGGGGGCAGTCTCTGAAGTGGAATTGCTGCGCCTTGAACGAGATGTATCGAGATATCGGGGTGAACGCGATATGGCCTCGGCCCAAATTACACGCATACAGGCGGCAATCAATGAAGCTTCGCGCAAAATTGAAGAAGTTGAACTGAGTTTTCGCAACGAGTCAGGCCGGGAGCTTTCGGAAACCATGGCCAAACTCAATGGCTTGGTTGAGGGTAGTGTGGCCCTGTCGGACCGTGTAAAACAATCGTCGATCCGCTCGCCGGTGAAAGGGGTTGTGAAGCGCTTGCTGGTTAATACCGTGGGGGGCGTGGTGCAACCCGGCAAGGATATGATCGAAATCGTGCCGCTGGAGGATACGCTGCTACTTGAAGCTCGGGTGATGCCCAGGGATATTGCCTTCCTGCGCCCCGGTCAGCGCGCTACAGTCAAGTTTTCTGCCTACGATTTTTCGATCTACGGTGGGCTGGAAGGGACTCTGGAACATATCGGCGCAGATACCGTGATGGATGAAAAAGGCAATGCCTACTATCTGGTACGGGTCAAAACCGACAAACCGGGCTTTGGCGACGCAAATCTTCCGATCATTCCCGGCATGGTGGCCGAGGTGGATATTCTGACTGGCAAGAAGAGCGTCCTGACGTATTTGCTCAAGCCGGTACTACGTGCAAAAAGTGTAGCGATGACGGAGCGGTGATGCGGCACTGGATTATTGATGATGAACTTGCCTCTTTCGATAGCTGGCGTGAAGGCATGCCGGGCGCCTCGGTAGTATCCAGAGAGGCTGCCAAAAACCTGAGCTTTGATCATTCGGGAATCTATTGGTGCCGCTTGCGTAGTGGTGAGGCGGTCACTGCGCTTGCGGGTCTGTGGCCCGCCACAGCTGTCAATGTGGTGGTGCTTGCGGACGAGCCGTCTGATGCCACGACTATTGAGGTGTTGACCGGGGGAGCGTCGGGCTGTTGTAACACCCATGCTGCGCCGGAGGTGCTGCAGCATGTGGCCGCCGTGGTCGAGAACGGCGGCTTGTGGGTTCGTCAGTCACTGTTGCTGGAATTGATGGGCAGTACGTCAAGAATTCTGGCCCGGCGACCGTCGACCGTTGAAAATCCGCTCTGTGATCGACTTTCCGAGCGGGAGCTTCAGGTTGCCAGACTTGTAGCGACAGGCGCCAGCAACAAGGAAGTTGCTCGGCAATTGGCCATTACCGAACGTACCGTAAAGGCCCATCTAACCGCGATTTTCGAAAAATTTGAAATTCGCGACCGCCTGCAACTTTCCTTGAAGATCAACGGCACCGGCACGAAGTAGCCACGTCCAGAGAAACTCGCTCTCAATGCAAGGGCAAAGGGTGTGTGCGCTGTAGATGCTCATAGGTTTCCATGAGTCCTTGCACGCGATAGTCTTGTCCGTCCTCGATGGCTTCACGAAGATTTTCGAGAATCATCGTGTGAAGTCGACAGACACCTTCAGGTGATGCAAGCAGGCATTCGCTCAATTCAGCTGCGATGGTCATCGGAATGTGTTCATGCGCTGCAATCGCTTCGATTTCGCCACGATCCAGATCGCAGTAGTCCAGCAAGTCTTGAATGGATAACATGTTTCCTCCTCATGACTCCGTCTCCGACGATCTCTCGCGCCGCCGAAGAATTCCTGTTTGTTACAGTTTCTTTATAGTTGACGGACGCCGAACTGCAAAGCTTTCAGGCTAAAAACGAAGACATCTGTCGGGCAGTGGCAAAGCCAATTGCAACCGGGTGATGGTCGGACGTAGATCCAGGCGGCAGGACTTTCTGATTTCTTCTGCGCGTGTGCGCATTGACTCCAGGGCGGCATCTACCGGTGTGTCACCTCGTGCAAAAACGATGGTGTTGCCACTGTCGCAGGATGGGAAAACCACACCCTGACCTTCAAAAGCCCGATGAATACGGTCAACGCGCTGTTGAAAGCCTTTTTCCCTTAACAGATTGACACCGAGCAAGCCGTCCGGGGTCAATCTTGCCCGACAGTTCTGGAAAAAGCTTTCGCTCTCCAATGGACCAGAATGGCCATCTGCATCGAAGCCATCAGTCAGGATCAAATCGAAGTGGCCTTGGGCTGTCTGAACGTAGTCAGCCCCGCAACCTATGCGGATTGCTAAGCGCAAGGGATCATCGGGGAGTTTGAAATACTGCCTGGCAATGAATTCAACTTGAGGGTTGATTTCCACAACGCTGATTCGGCAGTCAGGAAAATAGCGGTACAGAAATTTCGCCAGTGATCCGGCGCCCAGACCGATCAGCAACACCTTTCGCGGCCACCGGGCTGACGGGCGCATCAACAGTCCTGCCATCATTTCCCGCGTGTAGCTGAGTTCAAGTGACCAAGGGCGGGCAATTCGCATGGCGCCTTGCACCCATGAAGATCCGAAATGAAGATAGCGAACACCCGCTTCTTCGCTGATGTCGATGGCGTGACTGGGAGGAGAGTTGCGGGCGGACATTGGATAGGTGGCGCCCTCAGGTGGAATCGAACCACCAATTCGCCCTTAGGAGGGGCGTGTTATATCCATTTAACTATGAAGGCAGGCCTGAATTCGGCAGGGGGGAGATTGTACCGGCTGGATTTGGCTATTGATAGATACTTTATTTTCATTTGTGTTAAATTGATAGATATCTCAAAAATAACACGGAGGGATGTCATGTTTCCACAATTCAGCCGCCGCCCGATAGCCCAGCAATTATTGATTGCGATGCTGCTTGCCTTGAGTTGCGTTTTTTCTGCCTTGGCCTTGATTGTTCAAAATAAAGCCGATGGTGCGGCGATTACCGTGGCTCAAGCCAATCTGGAAAACGAAGCCAAGTTGATGGCCGGTACGCTGGATGCGGCTTTCGAATCGGTTCGTGGACGTGGTGAAGACCAGTCGCATTTCTTCGAGCGCTTTGCCGGTGGCGCACCGACGCGGGGTGAAACCTTGGTCCGCACCGGCGACGTCGATTTGCCGGCGATGCGAATTGGCACCGAATTGCTGAACGGGAACGATCGGATTTTGAAGAGTTTCAAAGAGTTGACCGGTGACGAAGGGGCCTTCATGGTCATTCAGGATGGCAAGCTCTACCGGGCTTCCACTTTGCTGAAAAGCAAGGACGGCAAGTCAATGAACGGCGTACCGTTGAAGGATGACGATCCGGTGGCCCAGTCAATTCTGGCCGGCAAGGATTACTTCGGACTCTCTATCCGCTCCGGAAAATACTACTTTAGTACCGTTCGCGCTTTGCGTGATGCATCTGGTGCTGTCTGGGGCGCGCATTCCCTCCGTATTTCACTGGATGGAGATCTTCAGCGTCTGCGCGAGCAGTTTGGCAAGGTGGTTGCCGGAAAAACGGGCTATGCATTTATCGTTCGCCCGATGCCGGACAAGGCCATCGGTGAATTCGTGATGCATCCAAAACTCCAGGATCAATCGGTAGGTGATCTTGAGTTGCCGGAGTCGGCACGCCAGATGATTCAGGAAATGTTGGCTAGTAAACAGGGGGCAAAACGGTATTTCCTGAAAGATGCCAACGGTATTGAGCGCGAAAAGATTATTTTTGCCGAAACCTCGGCGGCTTGGGGCTGGACCGTATTCACCGGCAGCTGGCTGGATGAATATCTCGAAGAAAGCCATGCGCTGCGTGATCTGGTCATCGCGATGAGTGTTTTATCCGGTCTGGTGCTGGCAGCTGTCGTGTATGTGCTGATCCGTTCGCGTCTGGGATCGCTCTCCCAACTGGCTTCCGAAGTGGAGCGCGTGAGTCAGGGGGATCTCACCGCAACGGTTCGGGATGCCGATCCTGAAAGCCGGAATGAGGTGCATGCCATTGCCCATGCTTTCAACCGGATGTCCGACAGTATGCGTAGTCTGGTCAAGGGCGTGGCAGACACATCGTCCCGCCTGACCGGTGCCGCTGGTGATTTGCAAGTAGCGGCTTCGATGGCGCTGGAAAGCTCCAGTCAGGCTTCGCAGTCGGCCAGTGGTATCGCTGCATCGATTGAGGAACTCTCTGTCAGCATCAGTCAGGTGGCGGACAACGCCAATCAGGCGGCCAGAATTTCCGAGGATGCCAAGGGCGTGACCGAGAAAGGTCGCGATGTGGTTGGCCGTGCGATGAATGAACTGGAACGTGTCGCAGGTGATATCAGTGATTCGGCGCAATTGATTGACTCGCTGGGTGATCGCTCCAAGCAGATCTCCAGCGTCGTTGGCGTCATTCGGGAAATTGCGGAACAAACCAATTTGCTGGCGCTGAATGCTGCTATCGAAGCGGCGCGTGCAGGTGAACAGGGGCGTGGTTTTGCGGTGGTGGCCGACGAGGTGCGCAAGCTTGCCGAGCGGACCTCGCTGTCCACCCAGGAAATCTCCACCACGGTCGGTGCCATTCTGGATGAAACCAGCAATGCCGTCGCACGCATGAAGGCAGTCAGCGCCAAGATGGCCGGGAGTGTTGAATTGGCCCGCGAGGCAGGTGATTCCTTGACCACAATCGACCAGCATTCACGTGACACGGTCGAGGTCGTGCATGGTATTGCCGATGGCACGCGGGAGCAAAGTGCGGCCAGTCAGGAAATTGCCCGTCTGGTTGAAAATATTGCGCAGTCTGCCGAAGGCAGCAACAACCGTGCGCAGCGCAACAGCGAGCGTGCTCAGCTGTTGCAGCAGTTGGCCAGTGAGTTGCAAAGCCAGTTGTCCCGTTTCCGCACCTGAGCGGATAGAATTAGCATCCCTCCCAATACGGCGCCTTTCGGGGCGCCGTTTTCATTGCCGACCATGCCTTATCTCAAACTCTCCTCTGCCTGCCTGGCCTATGGCCACGTTCCCCTGCTTGACCACGCAGATTTTCAGCTTGATCCGGGTGAGCGGGTTGCCTTGATCGGACGTAACGGCACAGGCAAGTCCTCCCTGCTTGCCGCGCTTGCAGCAGGAAGTGGCAAGGGACGGCTGGATGACGGTGAAGTCTGGGTACAGCCCGGTATTCGGGTCGGATATGTGCCGCAGGAGCCGCCTTTTGATCCAGGGGCAACGGTGTTCGAAGCAGTTATTTCCGGCATGGGTGAAACCTCGTCCTTGCTCGCTGAATACCACGATATTTCGCATCGGCTTGCCGAGGCAAGCGCTCAGGAGAGTGAGTGCCTGTTATTGCGTATGGATGAATTGCAGCACACCTTGGAAGCGCTTGGTGCCTGGGCCTGCGAAGCGCAGGCGGAACGGGTGATCGCACGCTTTAGCCTGGATCCGGATGCAGCGGTGGGCAGTTTGTCCGGCGGCCAGAAAAAGCGGCTAGCCCTGGCGCAAGCACTGGCGGTTGCACCGGAGGTCCTGCTTCTGGATGAGCCAACCAATCACCTTGATATTGCTGCAATCGAGTGGCTTGAGTCGATGTTGATCGAGAGTGGTGTCACGTTGCTTTTTATTACTCACGACCGTTCTTTTCTCGACCGTGTATCGACACGTATCGTCGAGTTGGATCGCGGACAGCTGGCCAGCTTTCCGGGCAATTTCAGCCTGTATCAGCAACGCAAGGAGGCGCAGCTGCACGAGGAGGCGCTGGCCAATGCTCGTGCTGACAAGTTATTGAAGGAAGAAGAGGTCTGGATACGGAAAGGTGTCGAGGCGCGGAGAACGCGAGCGGTATTCCGGGTTCAGCGGCTGGATCGTTTGCGTGCCGAACGTCAGGCACGTCGAGATCGTATGGGCAAAGTGCAATTGCAACTGGATGCCGGGGACAAAAGCGGGAAACTGGTGGCTGAGCTCGACCGCGTCAGCAAATCCTTCGGTCAACGGCCGATCGTGCATGATTTCTCGGCAAGAATTCAGCGTGGCGACAAAATTGGTTTGATCGGCCCGAACGGGGCGGGGAAAACCACTCTGCTGAGACTGATCCTGGGTGAGCTTCAAGCTGATCAGGGAATGGTGCGTCAGGGTACGAAGATGGAAATTGCTTATTTCGATCAGTTTCGCACCCAACTCAATCCTGATTCGACCCTGTCCGACGTGATTTCTCCGGGTTCTGATTGGGTGGAAATTGGCGGTGCGCGCAAGCATGTGATTGGTTATCTGGAAGATTTCCTGTTTTCGCCCGAGCGCGCTCGTTCACCGGTGAGTTCGCTGTCTGGGGGGGAGCGTAACCGGCTGCTGCTGGCACGCTTGTTTGCCAAACCGGCCAACGTACTGGTGCTGGATGAGCCGACCAACGATCTGGATATAGACACGCTGGAGCTGCTGGAACAGCTTTTACAGGAATACGACGGTACCTTGTTTCTGGTTAGTCACGATCGGACCTTCATCGACAATGTCGTTACCCAGACCATCGCCGCCGAAGGTGAGGGCATTTGGAAAGAATACGCCGGGGGCTACAGCGATTGGGCAAACTACAAGTCCAGTCTGGAAAAAACTGCCGCAATACCCCGCAAACAGGAGAGCAAACCCCCCGCGAAAGCTGCAGAGCCAATTCGGGACAAGGGGGGGAAGTTGTCCTGGAAGGAGTCGCGGGAACTTGAGTTGCTACCGCAACAGATCGCCGACCTCGAAGCGGAACAGGCCGAATTGACGCGCCAACTCGAAGATCCGGCAATCTATCAGCAGGACCCGCGCGCAGCGGAACAGGCGGCCAACAGACTATCTGAAATTGACGATTTGTTGATGTCCATGCTGGAGCGCTGGGAGGTTCTGGAGTCGAAATCAGCTGCAGCAGGTTAGGTTTCTACGCCCAATTTTTTCTTGACGGCATCGACAGTCAGATTGAGCATACTGGCAATTTCCTGATAATCATCGGGAAGCGCTGGATCCTGCCAGCCATTTGCTGCATGGCGTGCCAGTCGAACGGCCAGAGAGACATTTTTGACCCGCGCCTGATGCGCGTTGTGGTCATCAATCAGGTGGGTCAGCAAGCTTGGTAGATGCCAGACCTTGCACAGTTCCTGTTGAATTTCCTGAAAATTCACGCCCAATACGCTGTTTTGTGCATCAGCACTGCGCATATTGGGGTGGTCGTGTTGCAATGCACGGATTTGCAGCCCTAGTTTTGGTGCAAAGCACCAGACCAGGAT
Organism: uncultured Rhodocyclaceae bacterium; assembly: GCA_937892345.1. Lineage (GTDB taxonomy): Bacteria > Pseudomonadota > Gammaproteobacteria > Burkholderiales > Rhodocyclaceae > Azonexus. The sequence goes on from CALAGF010000212.1 coordinate 17,527, forward strand.
TTCAGCCAGGTCATGGAGCAGGGCGGCAATGCGGACTTCCTCCATGTTGATGTCGTGCCGCCAGATGGCCCACTCCTGCGCCAAATCGGCCGCTTTCTGTGCACGGCGAATGATTTGCAGTATGCCGAGCATTGCATGTGGGTCGTAACCCTTGAGCATGTCCTCGATTGTCGGCAGATTTTCGAAGCGCCGGAAAAAGGGTTCAATACCCGACATCATGACTGCGCCGGCAATGGTCGTGATGTCGTGCTGCAAGGAGCGTCCGCGGAAGGGCTGAATATAGGCTAGCACCCGAACGGTCATGATCGGATCGTGCAACACCATTTGGGCCACTTCACGTGAATCCACACTGTCCATCCGCTCTCGCATTTCCTCGATTCGTCGCTTGGTTGCACGCAGCACGGGCAGGCTGTTGCTGCTGAACAGCAGCACCCAGGCATCGATATCGGGTAACGGATGGTCGATCATGAGTGGAGGGTCTTTCGCTTCTGGCTAAATGTAAGGGGGCAGTTTAATGGCGTGGCAATGTGCCGGGCAAGCGGACTGCCGTGACATAATCCGCTTTATTCGGATTCTTAGCTACAGCCATGAAATATCAGATTATTCCTGTGACGCCGTTTGAGCAAAATTGCACTGTTTTCTGGTGCGAGGAAACGCATCTTGCGGCGGTGATTGATCCCGGTGGTGATGTGAGCCGGATCCAATCTTTTCTAGAGGCGCAGGAACTGACGCTTGCGCTGATTCTGTTAACGCACGGCCATATTGACCATGCCGGTGGTGTGGCAGCGCTTTCCAAAATGTACACCTCGGCACCTGTCGAGGGCCCGCATGAAGGCGACCGCTACTGGATTGATGGCTTGGCACAGCAAAGCCGGATGTTCGGTTTCCCTGCAGTTGAAGCCTTCGCACCAGATCGCTGGTTGTGTGATGGTGATGTCGTGCGCTTTGGCAATGTGCAGCTTGAAGTTGTGCACTGTCCGGGTCATACCCCGGGGCATGTGGTGTTTTTCCACAGGGAAAGCAGTTTGGTTCAGGTGGGTGATGTACTTTTTCAGGGCTCGATTGGTCGTACCGATTTTCCTGGTGGCGATCACGATAGCCTGATTGCATCCATCAAGAACAAGTTGTTTCCACTGGGTGACGAGGTGGCCTTCATCCCGGGCCATGGTCCGATGTCCACGCTAGGTGAGGAGCGTCTCTACAACCCTTTCTTGTCCGGGCGATTCGGCTAGATTAAACCGCGTTGCGAATCTTGTTTGCCCAGTTGATACTTTCCAATTGGGCATCAATGAAGTCGTCGACCGTAATATTGAGTTCAGCCAACAGATTTTGCGCCGTGCTCAGATTGCGGCCATCCGCCGCCGCCAGTGCGGTGAGCAGTTGCCCCAGCGGTCCCTGGTGACGTGCGAGAGCGTCGTGGCAATCTTGCGGTAGCGGCAACTGAGCGAGGATTTCCTGCATCGGTAGATTGAGCAGTACGTCCAGCAGCGAAAAGCAGCCAACCATGAAGGCGCAGTCCGAATTTGTGCTTTCCTTGCTTGCCAGCAGTTCCATCATGCGCCCGCGGGTGGCAGCCTTGATGAGCAGTGGATTGATCGATTTCTTGCCATCCGTGTCCGCATAGACGAGCAATTGCAGCCAGCGGCCGAGCTGTCTTCTGCCCAGCAGGTTGATGGCTTGTGCGAAACTTTCAATCGGCGAGCGCGGTGCAATTGCCGCAGAGTTCACCAATCTGAGCAGACTGTAGGAAAGTTTTGCTTCCTGACGAAAAATATTGTCAAGCGCTTGGGTGTCTGCATCCTCTGCAATCAAGGCGAGCAGATGAATCATTTTTTGCCGGGTGATATCGGCTTTTTTGCCTGGGTTGGCCCGCGATAACAGGAATTCACCAGTGCTCAGAGCGCATGCGTTGGCCATTGCCCATTCATGATCACTGTGATTGTGCACGCCAGTCACGATGATATGGGTTCGAATGGACATGCTCTGCAGGGTGAATGGGGGCAAGGTGTGCGCTTGCGCGGCAGAAATCATCAGGTAATGCCACGTGCCCGTTGCCGGAAGTTTGCCAACGAGCGTGGATTGCAGCGCCAGCCGCCGCTTGTTTTGCCGTAGCTCGGCCTCCAAGGATGCAAGTTGTTCCAGCCCGGTATCGGTAAAGACGGGAATCAGCCGGTCAGGCAGTGTGTTATCCAGGGCAATTGCAGGAATCAGCCAAGGCTGCCGGGTATCCATTTGGTCAAACGTCGGATGTTTGGCCAACTGCTGCAGCACCGTAAAGTCTTTGCAGTGTTCGGGCAGCTCAATCAAATAGCCGGCCAGATTGTCGTCCGTGCCCAGAAGCGGGTGTATGAAGGGGTAACTCGGCGCGGTCATGGTTGCTTTTTCCAGTTTTTCCGGGGATGTTAGCAAAATCGGCAGCAGCAGGGCATTTTTCATGTGGCTGAGCAAAATTGGGCCAGCCGCGGTGTGAGTGGAAATCTTTGAAAGGTATGCATATGGATTGCTGGTCTGTCGCCACTCGCGAGCTTGCAGATCGTGACCCCGTGATGGCAGAACTGATTTCCATGGCCGGGACTGCGGCCCTTGCCACGCGAGGGGATGCTTTTTCGACCTTGGCGCGTTCCATCGTCGGGCAGCAGATTTCAGTCAAGGCGGCGGATACTGTCTGGATGCGATTGAGTTCGCGGGTGAGTCCCTTCAATCCGCAAACTGTCGTTCAGATCGGGCAAGAGGGGCTGGCGGGATGTGGTTTGTCTCAGCGCAAGATTGAGTACTTGAGCGACTTGTCCACCCGTTTCGTTTCGGGGGCTGTTCAGCCGCAATCCTGGTCGGGGATGGACGACGAAGCGGTGATTCAGGCGCTGTGCGAAATTCGCGGGATCGGACGGTGGACCGCAGAAATGTTCCTGATCTTCAATTTGTTGCGCCCGGATGTTTTTCCGCTGGACGATATTGGATTGCAAAGGGCTGTAGCTCGGCGATATTGCGCGGGTGAGAAACCTTCACGGGCGCAGCACCGGGAAATCGGAGAGCGCTGGCGCCCCTGGCGTTCAATTGCTACCTGGTATCTATGGCGTGACCTGGATCCGGTGCCGGTTGCCTACTGAAATCTTCCCGAATCGACCTTTGAGGTAGAATGCGCGCAATTCCAGAAACGGGCAGTCTATGAAAACTAGTTTTCTCGATTTCGAGCAATCCATTGCCGACCTCGAAGCCAAGATCGAAGAGTTGCGCTTCGTACAGGACGATTCAGCAGTCGATATCTCTGATGAAATTGAACGTCTTGAGAAGAAAGGCGCTCAGCTGACGAAGGAAATCTACGCCAAGCTGACGCCGTGGCAGATCTCCCAGGTATCCCGGCATCCCCAGCGTCCCTATACGCTGGATTATCTTCAGTTGATCTTTACCGATTTCGAAGAATTGCACGGTGATCGTGCCTTTGCCGACGATCATGCGATTGTAGGCGGGCTGGCACGATTCAACGGGCAGCCGGTGATGGTGATCGGGCATCAGAAGGGGCGCGATACCAAGGAAAAGATCTTCCGCAATTTCGGCATGCCGCGTCCGGAAGGTTATCGGAAGGCATTGCGCTTGATGAAACTGGCGGAAAAATTCGGCTTGCCGATCATGACCTTTGTCGATACGCCGGGTGCCTATCCTGGTATCGACGCCGAAGAGCGTGGGCAGTCCGAGGCAATCGGCCGCAATTTGTATGTGATGGCAGAACTCAAGGTGCCGGTGATTGTTACCATCATCGGTGAAGGGGGCTCGGGTGGTGCGCTGGCCATTGCGGTAGGTGACACGCTTCAGATGCTGCAATATTCGACGTACTCCGTCATTTCGCCTGAAGGTTGCGCATCCATCCTCTGGAAGAGCGCAGAGCGTGCTCCGGAGGCTGCTGAAACCATGGGGATCACCGCTCAGCGCTTGAAAACCTTGGGCCTCGTGGACAAAATCATCAATGAACCTCTTGGCGGTGCTCATCGCGATCACCCCCTCATGGCACAAAATCTCAAGAAAGCCCTGCAGGAATCGCTCAAGCAACTCTCTGCCCTGTCGTGCGAACAGTTGCTGGAGCAGCGCTATGAGCGCTTGATGAGTTATGGTCGCTTCAAGGAACAGGCTGTCGCCTGATTTGCCGGAACGGGTCGGTGCTTTTCTGGCCGACCGCTTTGGCTCATTGTCGCGTATCGACGTCGGGCTTTCCGGCGGTATCGATTCAGTTGTCCTGCTGCACCTGTTGCGGCGGGTGTCGCGGTTACCGGTGCGCGCAATCCATGTCCATCACGGCCTTTCACCGAATGCAGATGGCTGGGCGGTTTTTTGTCAGGATTTTTGTCACTCTCTGAGGGTTGACCTGACGATTTGCCATGTCAGCGTTGATCGCTCGCAAGGTGATGGTCTCGAAGCGGCTGCAAGAAATGCACGCTATGGCGCTTTTGCCGGACTGCAGCTCGATGGAATATTCCTGGCGCAGCACCGTGGAGATCAGGCGGAGACCGTGTTGCTCAACCTGCTGCGAGGTACTGGCCTGATTGGTCTTGCCGCCATGCCTCAGGAACGCACCCGGGGTGACTTGCGAATCCTTCGCCCATTGCTGGATACGGGTCGTGACGAGATTGAGGCTTATGCTCGTTGCGAAGGGCTTCAGTGGATAGAGGACGAAAGCAATGCCGACTGCCGCTTGACCCGCAATTTCATTCGGCACAAGGTCCTTCTGGGTTTGCAAGCGCGGTTTCCCAACACCGAACAGGTGCTGGCCGGGACTGCGGGTCATCTTGCCGAGTCTGTGCTGCTGCTGGACGAATTGGCTGCGTCGGATTGGCTGGCAGTATCAATGGAGCATGCGCTGCCAATGAAGGAAGTTCGTCGAATGGCGCCTATCCGCCTCAAGAATGTGTTGCGTTGGCGATTGCGCAATCTTGGTTGGCAGGTGCCGGTGGCTACGCGTCTGGAGGAATTTACTCGCCAGTTGCTCACGGCAGGCACTGACCGCCATCCGGCACTCGAACTGCCACAAGGACGCATGTTTGTGGCCAAAGGTGCATTGCGTTGGGCCGCGGGAAAATAACAAAGTGTTACCCACTGCCTTTCAATGGTGAAAGGCGTTCAGTTACAATCGGACGATTACTTTCACGCCTAAATGCCATGATTACCGGATCCATTGTCGCTATCGTCACTCCCATGTTTGAAGATGGCAGTCTTGATTTCAACGCCCTGCGCAAGCTGGTTGATTTTCACGTGCAGGAAGGTACCGATGCCATCGTGATCGTGGGTACTACTGGTGAGTCTCCTACGGTCAACGTTGATGAACATTGTGAATTGATCAAGGCCACGGTTGCTCACGCTGCCGGGCGTATTCCGGTGATCGCAGGTACCGGTGCCAATTCCACTGCCGAAGCAATTGAATTGACCCATTTTGCCAAGCAGGCTGGTGCCGATATGGCGCTGTCCGTGGTGCCGTATTACAACAAGCCTACTCAGGAGGGCTTATATCGGCATTTCAAAGCGATTGCAGAAGCCGTTGAATTGCCGGTCCTGCTCTATAACGTTCCTGGACGCACCGTTGCCGATATGAGCAACGACACCATCCTGCGTCTTGCAGAAGTGCCCGGGATTGTTGGGGTGAAAGATGCCACAGGAAACATGGATCGTGCCTTTGATCTGATTGCACGCGCTCCGGAAGGTTTTGCGCTGTATAGCGGGGATGACCTGACTTGTGTCCTGTCGATCATGATGGGCTTCCACGGCAATATTTCCGTTACAGCCAATGTCGCACCGAAACTGATGCATGAAATGTGTGTGGCTGCAGCCGCGGGCCATGTTGCCGAGGCCAAGGCCCTGCAATTCAAATTGCTCGGCCTGCATCGCGATCTGTTCTGTGAAGCCAATCCCATTCCGGTGAAGTGGGCTGTGGAGCAGATGGGGCTTATGGGTGCCGGCATTCGTTTGCCCCTGACGACGCTCTCTGAGGCCAATCGTGCACGTGTGCTGGCAGCAATGCGCCAGGCTGGCGTTCTCGCCTGAAAAGGAAAAATATGAATCGTCGTATCTCCGGGCTGACCCTGTCCGTCATCGCAGTTGCTGCAGCTGGCTGCAGCATGTTGCCAGATTCACGCAAGATTGATTACAAGTCGGCAGGCAAAGTGCCTACGCTGGAGGTTCCGCCGGATCTGTCCCAGCTATCCAAGGATGACCGTTATCTGGTGCCTGATGTCGCCGCCAAGGGCAGTGCGACGTTCTCTGCATACTCTGCCGATCGCGGCGCTGATGCGCAGGCATCAAATTCACTGATCCTGCCCAAGGTCGAGAAGGTCCGTGTTGAGCGCTCTGGAGGCCAGCGTTGGCTTGTGGTTGCGATGCCTGCTGACAAGTTGTGGGGTACGGTCAAGGAGTTCTGGCAGGAGTCTGGCTTTATTGTCAATCTCGAACGCCCGGAAGCCGGTGTGTTAGAAACTGACTGGGCGGAAAATCGGGCCAAGATTCCTTCAGACATTATTCGGAATACACTGGGACGCCTTATTGATTCTGTTTATTCCACGGGTGAGCAGGATAAATTCCGGACTCGGCTTGAGACCGGTGCGGATGCCGGTACAACGGAAATCTATATCAGCCATCGTGGCATGGAGGAGGTGTATACCTCTGCCGCGAAGGATGAAACTCGTTGGCAGCCGCGTGCATCTGATCCCGAACTTGAGGCCGAAATGTTGCGGCGCCTGATGGTTCGTTTGGGTGTCGAGGAAAAACGAGCGGAAACCTCGCTGGCTAACGTCAAATCAGAGCCGCGAGCTCGTATGTCGAAGGAGTCCCAGTCCAGTGCAGGCGTGATAGAGCTCGATGACAGCTTTGAACGTGCTTGGCGCCGTGTTGGCCTGGCTTTGGATCGCATTGGCTACGCGGTCGAGGACCGTGATCGTTCGCGTGGTGTCTACTACGTTCGCCAGTCAGTGACAGATCCTCGTCTGGCAAAGAAGGGGGAGGAAAGTTTTGTTTCCAAACTGGCCTTCTGGCGCAGCTCCGATGCAAAAGCAGAGTCAGTCGGGCGCTATCGTGTCCAGGTGCGCGACGAGTCCGGCTTGAGCAAGGTAGCGGTCAGTAGTGAAGCGTCGACTGGTGAAAAAGAGGACGCGTCTGGCAAGATTCTGAGTTCCTTGTTGCAGCAATTGCAGTAAGGTGCCATCAGATTTCACTGTGGTCATTTTCTGAATGGCCGCAGTCATAAAAAAACGGGGCAAAAGCCCCGTTTTTCTTTGGCAGAAAGAAGGATTACTTCTTTTCTTCGGCCGGCTTGGCAGCTTCGGTAGCGGCCTTGGCGGCTTCCATGCCAGCCATGCCAGCTTCTTGAGCGGCAGCCGGGGCAGCAGCCGGAGCAGCAGCTTCTTGGGCCGGAGCAGCAGCCGGAGCGGCAGCAGGAGCAGCTTCTTGAGCAGGAGCGGCCGGAGCAGCAACCGGAGCCGGTGCCGGAGCAGCAACTTCTTCCTTCTTACCACAAGCAGACAGAGCGATCGCCATCAGGGCGGCCAGGAGAATGGACTTGTTCATGAAATTTCCTTATCGACAAGAAACTACGAGGTGCGAATAAATTATTAGGACTCAGTTTTTCTGAATCGCGGAAAATTATAGCGCAAAAAAATTGTTGCGATGCAGCGTAATTGGCTCGAGGGTGCAGCAAATTGTATCGCTTTGTTAAACTTTAGCGGCTCGACGTCGTGGTGTTGCGTCAAATCGATTGGTAAAATCTTTGAATTTTGGGGTTGACCGTGCCAATCGCGATTGTCGAGTCTCTGGATCATGAAGGGCGGGGTATTGCCCGCCAAGACGGTAAGGCAATCTTTATTGATGGCGCGTTGCCGGGCGAAACCGTGAATTACGCAAGCTTTCGCCGCAAGCCCAAGTATGAGTTGGCGCATCTTGTTGAGGTGCTTAATCCGTCAAGTGCACGGGTGCTTCCGAAGTGCGAGTATTTCGGCATATGTGGCGGCTGTGCAATGCAGCATCTTGAGCCTTCCAGCCAACTGGCAAGCAAACAACGGGTGCTTGAGGATAGCTTGTGGCATATCGGACGAGTTCGAGCAGATTCGATGTTGCCCCCTATCGACAGTCAGCCTTGGCAGTATCGACACCGTGCGCGCTTTGGGGTGCGCAGCATGCCGGGTAAGGGTGATGTACTGATTGGCTTTCATGAAAAGCGCAGCAGCTATATTGCAGATATTCGTACCTGCCCGGTATTGCCCGAGCATGTTTCCAGTTTGTTATTGCCTTTGCGTTCATTGGTTGCTGGCTTGTCGATCTCCGATCGATTGCCGCAAATTGAGGTGGCTGTCGGTGCTCGGACGACTGCGCTTACTTTCAGGATTCTTCAGCGCCCCAGCGGCAAGGATGAGATAAAAATCCGGGAGTTCGCTGAGCAGCATCGTGTCGTCATTTATCTGCAGCCCAAGGGCCCTGACTCCACCTACCGTTTTTGCCCGGATTCGGCAGATCGTTTGTCCTATCAATTGCCGGATTTCGATCTGGAGCTGGATTTTCTCCCCAATGATTTCACGCAAGTGAATCATCCTGTCAATCGCGTTATGGTGCGCCGTGCGCTTTCCTTGCTTGCGCCCGTTCCCGGTGAACGGATTGCCGACATGTTCTGCGGTTTGGGGAATTTCACCCTGCCGATCGCGCGTTTGGGGGCAACCGTGGTTGGGGTTGAGGGCAGCGAGGGTTTGGTACGGCGCGGAGAAGCGGCTGCAAAGGCAAACGGTTTGTCCGAGCGTGTGAGTTTTCGTGTTGCCAATTTGTTCGACGCCAGCGAGGCTTCAGTGGCCAAGCTGGGATTGTTCGACAAGATGTTGATTGATCCGCCGCGGGAGGGGGCGATTGAGTTGGTCAAGGCGTTGGGGAGCGATGGGCCACGGCGAATTGTCTATGTGTCTTGCAATCCGGCGACATTGGCCCGTGATGCAGCTCATCTGGTGTTGCAGCAAGGGTATCAACTGCGCGCTGCTGGCATCATCAACATGTTCCCCCAAACGGCCCATGTTGAATCGATTGCGGTGTTCCAGAAGTAGCAAATGGCCTTTTTTTTCGGCCGTTTGCATTCTTCCCCGAGCAATAAAAAATCACGCTGTAATGATGAAATTTTTGGGATATTCCGCTTGGGGCTGGCCAGCAAGTCGGTTTGTGCTATCATGCGCGCCGCTAACGGGTCTGTGGCAGAGCGGTTGAATGCACCGGTCTTGAAAACCGGCGTGGGGAAACCCATCGTGAGTTCGAATCTCACCGGACCCGCCAGCATCCTCTAAAGATTCAAAAAATCTCCCAGCTCCGTGCTTCGTTGCATGGCATCTGCGTACCCTAGATCGATCAGTGCTCTTGTATAGGGCTTTTCGAATAGCAGATAGCTGGTGAGCGCGCCACCTCGGTGATTCATGGCGCCAATTCCCCTGAGTAGTGTTCGGATTGATCGCGGCAGGGTATGTGCGTAATCTGCAGCCATTTTGTCCAGGCGTTCCGATGGGGAAATGACCAGTGTGTCGATGGGGCGCAACTCGATGTTCGCGTGCTTTCTGGCATCTTCCGGTAATGCGGAGAGTGTTCGGTTGATTCTTTGTGCTCTTTCGATGTCGACCGCAAGACTGTCGAGAAAAATGCTGGACAAGGCATGCCCTGCAATTTGGGCGAGCGTCGGGTATTTGTCGGTCTGGAATCGTTCTCGATGCGGGCTTCGTCTGCCTGCGCCAATGACCAGCAGGCGTTTGGCGCCAAGGTGAATTGCAGGGGAGAGTGGCGCCAGCTGGCGCATCGAACCGTCCCCGAAATATTCGCGGTGTACCCGGGTTGCGGGAAAGATGAAGGGTATTGCGCTGGATGCCAGCAAATGATCGATTTCAAGGCGCGTGCGCATGCCAATACGCTGGACTCGTTGCCAGGCTTGTGTTTCAGCTGAGCCCTGGAAAAAACTGATGCTTTCTCCTGACTCGTAGCCTGATGCGGTGACGCAGATAGCCTGAAGTGCGCCTTTCTGAATGGAGCGCTCAATACCCTGCAGATCAAGGTGCCTGTTGAGTAATGTGCGGAGAGGGCTGTTGTCCAGCAATGAGCGTGGTGCGCTCCGGGTGAGCCAGCCGAAAGCCGAGGCGGTCAGCCATTGGGCTCCAGAGCGGAAGATACCCATGGGATCTGTCCGGTAGATGTCGCTGGCGTGCATGTTTCGCCAGAAATTGGCGAGCAGCGAAACGGATTTTCCAAACTCATCGGCAAGGCAGGCCAGGCTGGTTGCATTGATTGCACCGGCAGAGGTGCCGCAAAGGATGGGAAATGGATTTTTCTGGCGCTTGCCGCCCAGTCGGGAGACTGCAATAAGAACACCAACCTGATAGGCGGCGCGTGCTCCGCCGCCGGTCAGGACAAGGGCAGTGCCCGCTGAGTCAGGTGTACTGCGTTGTTCGTTCTGAATCAATCGCAGCCCTGTCGGGTGGCGTCAGCCCAGCAATTCGGTGTTTCGTAAAGGCGCACGCGTTCCAGTTTCAGGTGATTGCCATAGCTGTCGCGGTAGACCGCGTCCAGTGTGTCAAAAGCAATGGTTGCAAGATTTTCGGCAGTAGGCACGCAGGGAAGCACGATGGTTTTATGGTCAGGCAGGGAGGCCAGAAAGTCGACAATGCGCTGATCGCCTTCGTATGCGAGAAAAGCGTGATCCCAGGTATCGACGAGATGCTTTTTGGCTAACTCCTTGATCAGGGAGAAATCCATCACCATGCCGTTTGCCGAGTCGCCGGATTTTTTGATGATATCGCCCGACAGCGTGATTTCCAATGCATAACGATGACCGTGCAGGTGACGGCACTGGCTGTTGTGGTCTGGAATCCGGTGACCTGCATCGAATTCGAGGCGGCGCGTAATCTGCATTGGTGAAAGCTCGACAAGTGGAGCATGGATTATACAATGTGCCATGCTTACCATTCATGATCACAGCCGGGATCGAGCCGGACTGACATACGTTTACCCGGTTGTTTCAAGGCGTGCCGGTGGCGTCTCTATCGGCATCAATCTCAATCCGAACAATGCCTGCAATTGGGCATGCATTTACTGTCAGGTTGAGGGGCTTGTACGCGGCGGCCCGCCGCCGATTGATCTCGCCGTATTGCGTTCGGAATTGTCCGGGTTTCTGGCAGATGTCCTGCACGGCGATTTTATGGCCACGGAGGTTCCGTCTGAATCCCGAGTCTTGAAAGATATTGCCTTCTCAGGAAATGGTGAGCCAACTGCGGCCGCTGAGTTCGAAATGGCAGTCCGCGAAGTGCTGGCTGTACTGGCGGAGTTCAAACTGTCAAAACAGCTACCGGTTCGCCTGATTACCAACGGGAGTCTCCTGCATCGCGAAACGGTACAGCGCGGTATCGCTCAATTGGGTGCGGCAGCAGGTGAGGTCTGGTTCAAGGTGGATCGGGTGACTGGCAATGGCGTCCGGGAAGTCAATGGGGTGCCGCTGGAGATGGATTCCCTGAAGAATCGCCTGAACTACTGTCTGGCATTGGCTCCGACCTGGATACAAACATGCTGGTTTGCACTGGATGGCTTGGCACCATCATTTTTGGATGAAAACGCCTACATTGAATTCCTCTTGCCGTTTGCAGATCGACTGGCTGGTGTGCATTTGTATGGTGTGGCGCGTCCCGGCATGCAGGCAGGCAGTGGGCGGGTGGCTGCACTAACTGAAGTTCAGATGACAGCTTTTGCAGAACGGGTGCAAAAAGAAACGGGACTCAAGGTGCACTTGGCACGCTGAGTCCCGCTGAGCGCTGCGATTCTGGATCAGGCAGCTTTTTTAGCGTGGCTTCTGGCAGATTTCTTGAGCGACTTGAAGAGCTCCGGCTCCTGCGACTTCAAATACTCGACAATTTCCCAGTCTTCACGCTTGATGGACTTGATATCGACCTGTTCCACATGCACCAGTCGCAGTAGTTCACGTACAGGCTTCGGCATGTTGCGGCCACTCTCATAACGGGAACCACCGCTTTGGGTAACACCCAGTGCAGACCAGAACTGCTGCTGGTTCAGGCCCAGCTTACGGCGGATTTCGCGGGCATCAATTTTTTCAATAACTCGGACCGTGCTCATGTTGGCTCTCCGTATTCAAATGGTTTATGGTTAGTCGTACGTGCTTTAGAACTATGACTAAAGTAATAGTTCAAGTTTATATGTGCAGAATTCATACCGCAAGTGATATGTCATGCCTGTCTTTGGTTATTTGAAAAATATGCAATAAGATCGTTCCGATAAATTTTGAATGGAGAGGCAATCATGCTGGTCAGGGAAATTTTGAGAGTCAAAGGCGGCGTGTTGTACACCATCACACCGGCACAGTCGCTGTCGGTGGCGATTGAAACCATGGCAGATCTGGATGCGGGTTCTCTGGTGGTGATGGATGCCGGCAAGATGGTTGGTTTGCTGACATTTCGCGAGGTGATGGCGGCGATGAAACGTACGCCCGGCAGTATTCCGGACATCAGGGTGGGTGATGTCATGGTTTCCGATCCGGTTACCGCCTATCCGGATATGGATGCGAATGACTTGCGCCGCTTGATGATCGAGCAGCATTCGCGTTACCTGCCGGTAGTTGAAGGGACTCAGCTCCTCGGAGTCATTTCATTTCTGGATGTCGCCAAGGCGGTCCTGGAGGAGCAGAGCTTCGAGAACCAGATGCTCAAGAATTACATCAAGAACTGGCCGGGTGAGACGGCGGCCTGAACTTGGCTTGGCGAGGTGCGAGGGCGTGATAAACTTCGCGCCCCCTGTTTGTGGATAGATGCCATGTCTGGAAATACTTTCGGCACCTTGTTTACCGTGACATCTTTCGGAGAGTCACACGGCCCGGCGATCGGTTGTGTCATTGATGGCTGTCCTCCGGGGCTGGCTTTGACTGAACAAGACATTCAGGCCGAACTGGATCGGCGCAAACCGGGTACCTCCCGCCATGTGACTCAGCGTCGTGAGCCTGATACGGTTGAAATTCTCTCCGGTGTTTTCGAGGGGCGTACAACCGGTACGCCGATAGGCCTCCTGATTCGCAATCAGGATCAGCGGAGCAAAGACTACGGCAACATCGCGGAGACTTTTCGCCCCGGGCACGCAGACTATACCTATACCCAAAAATACGGATTTCGGGATTATCGAGGGGGAGGCCGTTCTTCTGCACGGGAAACTGCCGTCCGCGTGGCTGCCGGGGCGATTGCCCGGAAATGGCTGTTTGAACGCTACGGTATTCGGATTCAGGGCTGGATGAGTGCCCTTGGTCCAATCGAAATTCCCTTTGTTTCTGCCAGCGATATCGACCAAAACGCCTTTTTTGCACCCAATGCGGCGCTGGTGCCCGAGCTTGAGCGTTACATGGATGATTTGCGCAAATCCCTCGATTCTGTAGGGGCAAGGATTTCTGTTGTGGCTACAGGGGTTCCGCCAGGTTGGGGGGAGCCGGTATACGATCGGCTGGATGCGGAAATTGCTTATGCCATGATGGGTATTAACGCGGTCAAAGGCGTCGAGATCGGCGCCGGGTTTGCCTCGGTCGCCCAGAAGGGAAGTGTGCATGGCGATGAAATGACGCCCGATGGATTTACCAGTAATCATGCTGGCGGTGTGCTTGGCGGAATTTCTACCGGGCAGGAGATTGTGGTCAACATGGCGATCAAGCCGACCTCTTCCATCGCTCAGCCACGCCGATCCATCGATGTTCATGGGCAGGCGATCGAAGTGGCAACGCAGGGACGCCATGATCCCTGCGTTGGCATTCGTGCCACACCAATTGCCGAGGCGATGCTGGCGCTGGTGTTGATGGATCATGCCTTGCGCCATCGTGCGCAATGCGGCGATGTCCTTTGTGCGACGCCGAGAATTCCCGGCGAGATCGCGTAAAATTCAAGGTTTTCCGCCACGAAGCGGAATCGGTTTTGTATCAGGGAGAGAAAACATGCAAGTAGAGCACCACGATCTTCATCACGAGTTTCCCGAGTTGTCGGATGCCATTCATGCGCTGAAAGTTGGAAATGCGCATTTCGCCAAGCTGTTCGCGACTTATCACCGCTTGACCGGCAAGGTTGAAGACCTTGAGGAACATGATATGCCGGTTGCAGATTTCACGATTGAGGACATGAAAAAACAGCGCGTGAAGCTCAAGGATGAGCTGTATCACATGTTGCTGGCCTATCGTGCCGGCCAGGATGCTGCCAAGGCCTGAACGGCCTCGCATCCGGACATGCATCCGGTAGAATCGCCGGATGCATGCACTGCCTTACTGGCGCCTTTCCGGCTACTACTTCTTCTATTTCGCCTTCATCGGCGCATTCTCGCCCTACTTTGGGCTCTACCTGAAATCACTCGAGTTTTCAGCTTGGGACATCGGTTTGCTGATGTCGCAGATGCAATTGATGCGTCTGTTTGGCCCCAATCTCTGGGGGTGGCTGGTTGACCGTTTTGGTCATCGTGTGGCGATCATCCGCCTGGCAGGCGCCATCGGACTTGCCGGGTTTCTTGCCTTCTTCTGGTTGAATCAATTGCCGGGCATGCTGCTGGCGATGGCGGTGCTGGCATTTTTCTGGAGCGCCGCGCTGCCATTGGTTGAAATGCTGACTTTCGACCACTTGCGCGAGGAGCGCGGGCGTTACGGCCGGATTCGTCTCTGGGGTTCTGTGGGTTTCATCGTTGCCGTGATGGCAACCGGAGCCATTCTTGATCTGACGCCACCAGTTGGTCTGCTTTGGGTGTGTAGCGCAATACTGGCCGGGATCCTTGGCTACGCCCTGTTTCTACCCGAAGCACCGCCACGGATTCATCCGGTCGACGGTGTTTCAATTGGCAAAATCCTGTGTCAGCCGCCCGTGTTGGCATTGATGTCCGCCTGTTTCGCCATGTCGGCAGCGCATGGTGCGTTCTATGTGTTTTATTCGATTCACCTGGATGCGCATGGGTACAGCAAGACGGCGGTTGGCTTGCTGTGGTCGCTTGGGGTGCTGGCAGAAATCGGCATCTTCATGTTGATGCCACATCTGTCGCGGCGTTATTCCTTGCGCGCGATTCTGCTGGTCAGCTTTGCTGCAGCAGTTTTGCGTTTCTTGTTAATGGGCTGGGGAGTTGAGTCGCTCTGGGTGATGATTTTTACCCAGTTGCTGCATGGTTTGACCTTTGGGGCCTACCATGCCTCGGCAATTGCTGCGGTCAACCAGTGGTTTCCGGGAAAATCCCAAGGACGGGGGCAGGCGCTGTACTCCAGCCTGTCTTTTGGGGCAGGGGGATTGCTGGAGATCGGAAGAGCACACGTCTGAACTCCAGTCACACAGTGGTATCTCGT
>CALAGF010000213.1 GCA_937892345.1 uncultured Rhodocyclaceae bacterium
TACGAGATACCACTGTGTGACTGGAGTTCAGACGTGTGCTCTTCCGATCTCCATCGCCTATTTGCTTGAAAAATGCAGTCGACCGGGGGATTTCCCTTGTTAAGGATTTCCCTTAATGCCTCTCTACAGCGCAATTGCTAAGGTAGCGCACCGTAAAAATTCCAAGGAGTAAGCCCATGTACAAAAACATCATGGTCGCCATCGACGATAGCGACACCTCGCGCTGCGCGCTGACCGAAGCCCTGCATATTGCCAAGTGCAGTGACGCCAGGCTGTATATCACCCACGTTGCCGACGAAACGCTGATGGGCATGCATGGCCGCACGTTTTCCAGCAATCTGAATGTCGATCAGGCGCTGGCCGCGATTGCCTCGGCCGGGCGGGTACTGCTCGATCAGGCCTTGCTGGCAGCGGATGGGGTCAAAGCCGAAACACTGCTGCTGGAAGCCCGCCAGCGCCGCATTTCGGAAACCCTGGCCGACAAAGCCAAGGAATTGGAGATTGATCTGATCATCATCGGTCGCCATGGCCGGCGCGGCCTGGCCACCCTGATTCTTGGTTCGGTGGCTGAACAATTGGCTAAAATCGCGGACGCCTCCGTCCTTCTCGTCAGGAAACACTAATGACCGACCACACGCTCGAGCATGGCAAGGAAACGCCCCTGCGCAATGATATCCGTCTGCTTGGCCGCATTCTGGGCGACACGGTGCGAGCCCAGGAAGGCAATGCCATCTATGAAATGATCGAGCGTGTGCGTCAGACAGCAGTCCGCTTTGCGCGTGATGGCGACCCGGCAGCCCGTGATGATCTGGCCACCCTGCTCGACGCCTTGCCGCGCGACAGCACGCAGGCTGTGGTGCGGGCATTCAGCTACTTCCTGCAACTGGCCAATATCGCTGAAGACGAGCATCACATCCGCCGGCGTCGTGCCTACGACCTGGCCGATTCTCCAGCCCGTGAAGGCAGTCTGGTTTTTGCACTCGACGCCCTGTCGACCGCAGCCGTCTCGCCCGACACCATCGCTGACTTTTTTGCCCATGCGCTGGTTGCACCGGTACTGACGGCGCACCCCACAGAAGTCCAGCGCCAGAGTTTGATCCGCAACCACCGGGATATCGCCCGCCTGCTCGACCAGCGCGAACGCATGCAACTGACGCCTGAAGAACAGGCCGACAACGACTGGGCGCTGGCCAATGCGGTACTGACCTTGTGGCAATCCCGCATGCTGCGGCCGGTGCGCCTCAAAGTGATCGACGAGGTCAAAAATGGCATTTCCTACTTCAAGGAAAGCTTTTTCACCGAATTGCCCCGGCTCTACATTCAGACCACTCAATTGCTGCAACAGCGCTACCCGGAAAAAATCTGGGCGCTACCGCCCTTCTTCCGCGTCGGGAGCTGGATCGGCGGCGACCGTGACGGCAATCCCTTCGTCACGGCAGACATCCTGAGAGAAGCCTTGCGTCTGCAATCTTCGGCAGCAGTCGAACACTATCTTGCCGAAATCCACGAACTGGGCGGCGAACTGCCGCTTTCCGACCTGCTGGTTACCGTCACGCCCGAACTGGCTGCACTTGCCGAGCGCTCCACCGACCACTCGCCCCAACGCAGCGATGAACCGTATCGCCGTGCCCTGTCCGGCATTTACGCGCGTATGGCCGAAACCGCGCGGGTACTTGACCAGATGGAGCCCTTGCGCCACGAAATCGGCCATGCCGCTGCCTATGGCACGCCGGATGCACTGCGCGCCGATCTCAAGGTGCTGGCCAATTCACTCAAACTCAACGGCAGTGCATCGCTGGCTGGCGGGCGTTTGCGCCGCTTGCTGCGGGCAGTGCAGATTTTCGGCTTCCATCTCGCACCCATCGACCTGCGCCAGAACTCCGAAGTTCACGCCCGCACGGTGGCCGAACTCCTGGCGGCAGCCGGACGCTACCCGGACTACGAAGCCTTGCCGGAAAATGCACGCATTGCGCTGTTGACCGAAGAATTGAGCACGCCGCGCCCCTTGTATTCGCCTTATCTGAGCTATTCGGAAGAAGCGCAGGGGGAGCTTGCCATCTTCTTCAGCGCCCGCGAATTGCGCCAACGTTACGGCGATGCGGCCCTGCCGAACTGCATCATCTCCAAGACCGACGGGGTTTCCGACTTGCTGGAACTGGCCCTGCTGCTCAAGGAGTCCGGCTTGTTGCGTCCGGGTTCCGCACCGGCGCTGGACGTCAACATCATTCCGCTGTTCGAGACCATCGAGGATTTGCAAAAAAGTGCGCTGACCATGGCCGGCGTGTTTGCGCTGCCCATTTATCGCCAGTTGATTGCCGCTCGGGGCAACGAACACGAGGTCATGCTGGGCTATTCCGACAGCAACAAGGATGGCGGCTTCCTGACGTCTGGCTGGGAGCTGTACAAAGCCGAAATCGAACTGACGCGCGTCTTTGCGGAACACGGGGTTCGCCTGCGCCTCTTTCATGGCCGCGGCGGCTCAGTGGGTCGCGGTGGCGGCCCGACCTACCATGCCATCCTTGCGCAGCCGGCGGGTGCGGTTTCCGGGCAAATCCGGCTGACCGAGCAGGGTGAAGTCATTTCGACCAAATACGGCAATCCGGATACCGGCCGCCGCAACCTTGAAGTCCTGCTCGCCGCCACGCTGGAAGCCAGCCTGACCGATCACGAAAACCGGATCGAGCCAGCCGAGCAATTTCACGCGGTGATGGACGAACTGTCCGCACGTGCCTTCAACGCCTATCGCGGACTGGTGTACGAAACCCCCGGGTTTACGACGTATTTCCGGCAGTCGACCGTGGTATCCGAAATTGCATCACTCAACATCGGCAGCCGCCCGGCATCACGCAAGGCGTCTGAACGCATTGAGGATCTGCGCGCGATTCCCTGGGTCTTCAGTTGGGCGCAATGTCGGCTGATGCTCCCGGGTTGGTATGGTTTCGGCAGTGCGGTCGACGGCTATCTGGCCAGCAATCCTGAGGGTTTGAACACCCTGCGCCGCATGCTCGCTGCCTGGCCTTTCTTCAAGAGCCTGCTCTCCAACATGGACATGGTGCTGGCCAAGACCGATCTGGCGGTCGCCTCACGCTACGCGGAACTGGTCAGCGATGCTGATCTGCGCGAACGTATCTTTACGCAGATTCGTAGCGAATGGGCGCTCACACGCCAACATCTGCTGAGCATTTTGGAACAAGACGATTTTCTCGGCGACAACCCGCAACTTCGCCGTTCCCTGCAACTGCGCTCGCCCTACATGGATCCGCTCAATCACCTGCAGGTCGAGCTGCTCAAGCGCCATCGCAGCGGCGATACCGACGAGCGTCTGGCTCGCGGCATCCACATCTCGATCAACGGCATTGCTTCCGGCCTGCGCAACTCCGGTTAAACTCACGCTCCATGCCTACACCAATCAAACGCACCGCCTTCTTCATTTCCGACGGCACCGGACTCACCGCCGAAGCCCTTGGGCACAGCCTGCTGACCCAGTTCGAAAATGTCATTTTCAAACAAGTACGCATCCCCTTTCTCGATAGCGTCGAAAAAGCACAGGAAGCCGTTTCCCGGATCAACGCACAGGGTGAACTCGACGGCATGCGGCCGATTGTGTTCACCACGCTGATCAATCCGGATATTGCCGCCATCGTGCATCAGGCCGATGCCTTCAGCCTGCCCTATTTCGAGACCTTCCTGGCACCGCTTGAAGCCGAACTGGGGCTGAAGTCAAACCATACGGTGGGGCGCTCGCACGGCACAGCTGACAGTTCCGATTACAAGAAGCGGATCGAGTCGATCAATTACACGCTGGCCCACGATGACGGCATCACCGACCGTGATCTGGAGGCTGCCGACGTGATTCTGGTCGCCGTTTCACGTTGCGGCAAAACCCCCACCTCGCTTTATCTGGCCATGCAGTTTGGCCTCAAGGCCGCCAACTTCCCCTTGATTCCGGAAGACTTTGATCGCGGTCGACTGCCGGGAACACTGGAAAAGCATCGCTCCAAGCTGTTCGGCTTGACGATCCAGGCGGAGCGACTGGCACAGATTCGCGAAGAGCGTCGGGCGGGCAGTAAGTATGCCTCGCTGGCGAACTGCCGCTATGAAATTGCCGAGGCGGAAAAAATGATGCGCCGCGAGGGTATCCGCTGGCTGGATTCTTCGACCAAGTCGATCGAGGAAATCTCGGCCACCATTCTGCAGGAACTGAAACTGCGTTAAGCAGAATCAGGCAAGCCGGCGGCGCAGCGCCTCAAACAGGCAGACAGCGGCCGCTGCACCGACATTCAGGGACTCGATTCCGCCCGGCATGGGAATGCGGATTTTGTGTTGCGCAAGGGCAATCAAGGCCGGTGAAACCCCCTGCCCTTCAGCGCCGAAGACCCAGGCCAACGGCCCCTGCCATTGCGCTTCATACAAGGACGACGCACCTTCCAGACAGGTCACCAGCGTCGTACCCCGATAGGCTTGCATGACGGCCGAGAGATCGGCCTGTTCGATAATCCTGAGTGCGAAATGGGCGCCTTGCCCGGCGCGCAAAACCTTGGGCGACCACGCAGAGGCGCATGCCGCAGACAGCACTAGCTGACGAACACCGGATGCCTGGGCAGTGCGCAGCAAGCTGCCCAGATTGCCCGGGTCCTGCACGCCATCTAGCAAAACCATATCCTGATCGAGGTCGACCGCAGTATTTCCATGAGGTATCGGCGCCATGGCCAGGAGGCCGCTGGGCGTGTCGACAATCCCCAGTTCGCGCATCAGCGCATCGGATAATACGGTGACTTCACGGCCGGCAAGATAGTCTGCGATTTCACCGCCGGACAGGGCAGATTCGCTGACGATCAGTGGCTCAAGCGGGCCGAAGGCTGATTCCCACGCGGCCACCAGATGTAAGCCATCAAGCAGCGTCATGCCGGTTTTGCGCCTTTCCCGACCAGAGTCAGCAAGGCGCCGAAGCTGTTTGTAAAACGGGTTATCGCGGGACTGGATATGCTTCATTGCCGGTCCAACAACTTGCGTACCGGGCCAAAGCTGCGCCGATGAACCGGAGATACCCCATGCTCGGCCAATGCGGCCAAATGGACAGGCGTTGGGTAACCCATGTGACGGTCGAAGCCATACTGCGGCCACTGTGCATGCAGCAGGAGCATGCCTGCGTCACGTACCGTCTTGGCGAGTATCGAAGCTGCCGCAATCGACGCAATCTTGCCGTCCCCCTGAACGACGGCTTCGGCAGGCATGGGCAGTTGCGGGCAACGATTACCGTCAATCAATGCCGCGGTAGGCGCCACCGGGAGCGCAGCCACCGCACGCTGCATGGCCAGCATGCTGGCATGAAGAATATTGAGCTTGTCAATTTCCTCAAGGCTGGCTTCGGCCACGGCCCAGGCCAGGGCTTTTTCGCGAATTTCGATTGCCAATGCGTCGCGCTTGCGCGCCGACAATTTCTTGGAATCGTTCAAGTCCGCAATGGGTCGGGCCGGATCAAGAATAACTGCCGCAGCGACGACCGGCCCGGCCAGCGGACCGCGACCGGCTTCATCAACGCCGCAGACCAATCCTGCCGGAACAATCAGCGCAGGCATTCGATAACTGCCCGAGCGGCCTTTTCTGCATTGTTCTGCTGCAGCAGTACATGCAACTCGGTAAAGGTTGATTCCACAGCCCGTGCGTTGTCCTTATCTTCATAAAGTGCAACCAGCGCCTCCGCCAGTCGTTCCGGGGTGGCATCATCCTGAAGGATTTCCGGTACCACGAATCGTCCGCACAGCACGTTGGGCAAACCAACATAGGGCAGATAAGCCATACGCTTCATCAACCAGTAGGAGAACTTGGCGATCTTGTAGGTAATGACCATCGGCCGCTTGAT
>CALAGF010000214.1 GCA_937892345.1 uncultured Rhodocyclaceae bacterium
CCGCGTGATTTCCTCAGGTCCGAGTTTCGTATCGCGTGCATCGCACTCATACTCCTCGATATGGATGGAAGTATAGAGATCACGCTTCACAAGATTCTCAGACAGCAGGACAGCATCCTCGTAGTTGTAGCCTTCCCAAGGCATATAGGCAACAACAATGTTGTAGCCCAGTGCCAGCTCGCCATGGTCCGTTGCCGGGCCGTCAGCAATCGGCTGCTTCTCAACGACTTCCTCGCCTTTATGGACGATAGGAACCTGATTGATACAGGTACCCTGATTGGAGCGCAGGAATTTCTGCAGCTTATAGCGCTTGAGCTCACCATTCTTAGCGCGGATTTCAATATAATCAGCCGTTACCGTTTCAATGGTACCAGCCTGTTTTGCAAGAATCATGACGCCAGAGTCGCAGGCTGCCTTATACTCCATGCCGGTACCGACAAGCGGTGCCTGCGTACGGAGAAGAGGTACAGCCTGACGCTGCATGTTCGAACCCATCAACGCACGGTTGGCGTCGTCGTGCTCGAGGAACGGAATCAGCGACGCTGCAACCGAAACTACCTGCTTCGGCGAAACGTCCATCAAGGTGACGTCTTCCGGCGCCTTGACGGTGAATTCGTTCAAGTGACGAACAGCTACCAGCTCGTCGATCAGGACTTTCTTGTCGTTCATCGTGGCCGAAGCCTGAGCGATCACGTGATCAGCTTCTTCGATGGCGGACAGGAACACGATCTCGTCGGTGACCAGAGCGTCTTTCACCACACGGTACGGGCTCTCGAGGAAGCCGTACTGGTTGGTGCGCGCATAGGCAGCCAGGGAGTTGATCAGACCAATGTTCGGACCTTCCGGCGTTTCGATCGGGCAAACACGACCGTAATGGGTCGGATGCACGTCGCGCACCTCAAAGCCGGCACGCTCGCGGGTCAGACCACCCGGGCCAAGAGCCGATACACGGCGCTTGTGGGTAATTTCCGACAGCGGGTTTGTCTGATCCATGAACTGGGACAACTGGCTGGAACCAAAAAACTCTTTGATTGCTGCACTGATCGGCTTGGCATTGATCAGGTCATGCGGCATCAAGTTGTCTGACTCTGCCTGAGACAGACGTTCCTTGACAGCTCGTTCGACACGAACCAAACCAGCACGGAATTGATTTTCTGCCAATTCGCCGACCGAGCGAACGCGCCGATTGCCAAGGTGATCGATGTCATCGATATCGCCGCGGCCATTGCGCAGTTCAACAAGAATCTTGATGACTTCTACGATGTCACGCGGAGACAGCGTCAGCTGTTCGCGAACGTCAACATTGGCGCCCAGCGGTTTGATCTTGGCGGCGAGTGCTTGTGCATCTTCCTGGGTCATGTTTTCGCAGAGCGAACGTGACCCAAACGGCAGACCGGAGACCAGATCCTGAATTGCGGACAGAGCAAATCCAGTCGCCTCTGCCAGATTCTTCAAAGCGGCTTCAGCACGGGAAGCCAATCCCTTGACCAATACCTTGTACTCGACCACGTCGTTACGGCCGAGGCGACGATTGAACTTCATCCGGCCAACGCCGGAAAGGTCATAGCGCTCATCGGAGTAGAAGAGGCCGTTGAACAGAATTTCAACCGCTTCTTCCGTGGGCGGCTCGCCGGGCCGCATCATGCGGTAAATCGCGATCCGCGCCGCTTGGCGTGTAGCAGTTTCGTCTGCACGCAGGGTATTGGATATGAACGCGCCGCGATCAAGCTCATTGGTGTACAACGTTTCAATCGTCGTAATGCCCGCTTCGCGCAACTTGGCCAGAAGCGTTTCGGTGATTTCATCGTTGGCGTTGGCAACGATTTCACCGGTGGACTGATCGACAATATTCTTCGCGATCACGCGACCAAGGATGAACTCCTCCGGCACGGCAATCTGCCTCAGTTCGGCGGCAGCCATGTCACGAATGTGCTTGGCGGTAATGCGCTTGTCCTTGGCTACGATCACCTTGCCGTCGCTACCAACAAAGTCAAAGCGCGCAACTTCTCCACGCAGACGCTCGGGTACGAGTGCAAATTCGACTGTTTCCTTGTTGATCTGGAACATATCGAAGTCAAAGAACTGCTCCAGGATTTCTTCGGACGACATGCCGATAGCCCTGAGCAATGTGGTAACCGGCATCTTGCGGCGACGGTCCACGCGGAAGAACAAGGTGTCCTTCGGATCGAATTCGAAATCCAGCCAGGAACCGCGGTAAGGAATCACACGGGCGGAGAACAGCAATTTCCCCGAGCTGTGGGTTTTGCCCCGATCATGCTCGAAAAACACGCCGGGTGAACGGTGCAACTGGGAGACGATGACCCGTTCGGTACCGTTGATCACGAAGGAGCCATTGGTCGTCATCAGGGGAATTTCACCCATGTAGACTTCCTGCTCCTTCACTTCCTTCACGGTGTCCGGCGCTTCGCGGTCCATGATCACCAGACGGACGCGGGCACGCAGGGAGGCGGCGAAAGTCAAGCCGCGCTGGTGACACTCAACAACATCAAATGCAGGCTCGCCGAGCACATAACTTACAAACTCAAGCCGCGCATTCCCGGAGTGCGAAACAATCGGAAAAATTGAGGTGAAAGCAGCTTGCAAGCCCTCATTCTTGCGCCGGTCTGCAGGCACTTCAGCCTGAAGAAACTCGGTAAAGGATTGCAACTGGGTCGCCAGCAGGAAAGGAACCTCGAGTACGCTGTTGCGTTTCGCGAAGCTCTTGCGGATGCGCTTCTTCTCGGTGAAGGAGTAAGTCATGGTAACTCCGTGAAGGTAAAATCGGATATCAAGCCAAAAACAGGCAAACGCAAACGCTCTCTTGTGCTTTTCAGCACAAGAAAAAAGCGTTTGCGTTTGCCGTTTGAACGGTGTTCAAGCTATCCAGTATCGATTAATCAAAAAAATCAGCCACATGCAGAAAAGGGCTGGCGGCTTCGCCACCAGCCCATCGAGGCGAGTCGATTACTTGATTTCGACCTTGGCGCCTGCGTCTTCGAGTTGCTTCTTCAGGGCTTCTGCATCAGCCTTGGCGATGCCTTCCTTGACCGGCTTCGGTGCGCCATCGACCAGATCCTTGGCTTCCTTCAGACCCAGGCCAGTTACAGCGCGCACAACCTTGATCACTTCAACCTTCTTGTCGCCAGGACCGGTCAGGATGACGGTGAATTCAGTTTGCTCTTCGACAGCAGCAGCACCGGCGGCCGGGCCGGCAACGGCGACGGCAGCGGCAGAAACGCCAAACTTCTCTTCGAATGCCTTAACCAGGTCATTCAGTTCCATAACGGTAAGGGAGCCAACGGCTTCCAGGATGTCTTCTTTGCTAATTGCCATTTCAATAAACTCCTAAATCAGTTCGTATGCGGTAAGGATCAAGCGGAGGCTTCTTCGCGCTGCTTCGCAAGGGCATCCAGCGCGCGGACAAATCCGGCAACCGGGGCTTGCATGACATACAGCAGCTTGGAGAGCAGCTCTTCACGGCTCGGTACGGAGGCAAGCGCCTGCAGACCAGCTTTGTCGAGCACCTTGCCGGCATAGGAACCGGCCTTGAGAACCAACTTGTCATTGGTTTTGGCAAAGTCATTCAAGACTTTTGCCGCTGCCACCGGGTCGGCAGATACGCTGTAAATCAGCGGACCAACCATGTGGTCGGCCAGGGCAGCAAATTCAGTGCCTTCCACGGCGCGACGCACCAGGGTGTTCTTCAACACGCGCAGGTAAACGCCAGACTCACGAGCCTTCTTCCGCAGCACGGTGAGGTCACCGACCTCAATACCACGGTATTCAGCGATCGCGATCGTCTGAGCGCTTGCTACTTGTGCCGACACCTCAGCCACGACGGCTTTTTTGTCGTTCAGATTGAGACCCACGGGCCCTTCCTCCTATCAAGTCATAATACGGCAGAGAAATTCTGCCGCCCCTACGGCGACCTGAACCAGAAGCTCATCGCCCCCTAGAGGGCGATAGAAAATCGTGTTCGGGGACACCGTCTGCGCTGGCTAATTTCTATTAAGCATCCATAAGGATGCGCCAGCGGTCTTTGACGATTCGATGCACCTTTATAGATGCATCGACCCAAAGTTCTATTAGCCGACCAGAGTAGCCTGATCGACGCGGACACCAGGACCCATCGTGGCAGAAACAGCCACTTTGCGCAGATACTGCCCCTTTGAAGTTGCCGGCTTGGCTTTGTTCAGAGCTTCAATCAACGCCTTGAGATTGGTTTCCAGATTTTCAACCGAGAAAGAGGCACGACCGATGGTAGCGTGAATGATACCGGCCTTGTCCGTACGGTATTGCACCTGGCCTGCCTTTGCATTCTTCACACCGGTAGCCACATCCATCGTGACAGTACCGACTTTCGGATTCGGCATCAGACCGCGCGGACCGAGAATCTGGCCCAGCTGACCAACGATGCGCATTGCATCCGGGGTCGCAATAACGATGTCAAAATTCAGATTGCCTGCCTTGACTTCCGCGGCCAGATCATCGAAACCAACGACATCTGCACCAGCAGCCTTGGCGGCTTCGGCCTTTTCGCCTTGAGCGAACACTGCAACACGAACAGTCTTGCCGGTGCCGGCAGGCAACACGACAGAACCGCGCACAACCTGGTCAGATTTACGTGCGTCAACACCAAGGTTGACAGAGACGTCGATCGATTCGTCGAACTTGGCAGTTGCAGTTTCCTTGGCCAGCACCAGCGCCTCTTGAAGCGGATACAGCTTCTGAGCAACGATCTTGCCAGCAACAGCCTGTTGTTTTTTGGTCAGTTTTGCCATCTTAGAGCCCCTCAACAGTGATACCCATCGAACGGGCGGAACCCGCGATGGTACGGATCGCTGCGTCCATGTCGGCAGCGGTCAGATCGGGCATCTTGGTTTTGGCGATTTCTTCGCACTGAGCCACGGTGATCTTGCCGACCTTGTCGGTGTGCGGCTTGGCAGAACCGGATTTGATACCGGCAGCCTTCTTGATCAGAATGGTAGCCGGCGGCGTCTTCATCACGAAAGTGAAGGACTTGTCGGCAAATGCGGTAATTACAACGGGAATCGGCAGGCCCGGTTCCACGCCTTGGGTCTGCGCGTTAAACGCCTTGCAGAACTCCATGATATTCAAACCGCGCTGACCCAGGGCAGGACCGATCGGGGGCGACGGATTTGCTTTACCAGCCGGCACTTGCAGCTTGATAAAGCCAATAATCTTCTTGGCCATAATGACTCCTAAAAATGAGTTTTAACGCGCGTTGACCGTAACCATGCCAAGTGCGCTCCTCTTGCTGATGATTTGGGCCATCAGCTTACCCTGAAGCAATCAGGCCTTCTCGACCTGACCAAATTCGAGTTCAACCGGCGTTGCGCGTCCGAAAATCGTAACGGACACACGCAGACGGTTCTTTTCATAATTGACGTCTTCGACAGAGCCGTGGAAGTCAGTGAAGGGACCTTCTTTGACACGAACCACTTCGCCCACCTCAAACAGCACTTTCGGACGGGGTTTTTCAACACCCTCCTGCATTTGCTGCATGATCTTGTCGACTTCCTTTTGGGAAATGGGCGTCGGCTTGTTGGCAGTTCCCCCGACAAAACCCGTCACCTTGGGAGTATTTTTCACCAAGTGCCAAGAATCGTCGTCCATCGCCATCTCAACGAGAACATAGCCCGGAAAAAACTTGCGCTCGGAAATTGCCTTTTGGCCGCCCTTCATCTCGACAACCTCTTCGACCGGAACAAGAATCTGGCCAAACTTGTCCTGCATGCCAAGACGGTTAATCCGCTCCTGAATTGCGCGCATGACGCTCTTCTCGAAGCCGGAATAGGCATGAACTACGTACCAGCGTTTACTCATGATTTTTTCCAACCCAGAACCAGGTCATAAAGGACCCACTCAAGGCTCTTGTCGGTGACATAGAGAAAGACCGCCATCACGACAACAAAGACAAATACCATTGCCGTGGTCTGCATGGTTTCCTTGCGAGAAGGCCAAACCACCTTTTTGGCTTCGATCACGGACTCATTTGCGAACGTGAAGAAGCGCTGCCCAGGCTCTGTTTTCCAGGCCACAACAGCAGCAAGCGCAAGCCCAACGAGAACCGCCAGGACGCGCAAAATCATTGCCTGCTCAGAGAGCAGATAGAAGCCAGCCACGCCAGCAGCCAGTAAAACCAGCGCCAGCGCAAACTTGATCTTGTCAGCCATGACGTTCGCGATCTTTAAAGAGAGTGGCAGGGGCGGAGGGAATCGAACCCCCGACCTACGGTTTTGGAAACCGTTGCTCTACCAATTGAGCTACACCCCTGCTGCAAAAACATCAAAGCGCTTCGGTCACCCGAAGCGCTTTAATTACTGAACCACTACCGATTACTCGATGATTTTGGCGACGACGCCGGCGCCGACAGTACGGCCACCTTCGCG
>CALAGF010000215.1 GCA_937892345.1 uncultured Rhodocyclaceae bacterium
CCATGCAGGGCGACCAGCGCGTGCGCCGGGCGCACGAAGTTGACGCTGCTCCAGCCATCCTGCAGCTGGTAGCTCATCACCTTGGGAATCGGCAGCGCGGCCAGCGCGGCCTCGACCGCCTTCTGCAAACCCTCGGCCAGGGTGGCGCCCTTGGCCAGGCTGTCGTAGAACAGGATGTCGGCCTTGCCGTCGTTTTCGCGGCGCAGGGCGGCAACCGCAGAGGCATCGGCGCCCAGCGCCGACAGCTTCTTGAGCAGGGCCGGCGTGGCGTTACCGCTCGCATCAAGGCCGACGGCGACCGGCATCAGCTTCTGCACCACCGGCTTGTCAGCGGCCACGGCGAGTACGCCGGTCACATGAGCGGCCAGGCGGCGCGGCGAAGCGTAGGCGGTCACTGCGGCGTTGTCGCCGGTCAGGCCGTCCTTTTTCAGCGAATTGGCCAGTGCGGTAGAGAAGGCTTCACCCAGCTTCTTCAAAGCCTTGGGCGGCAGTTCTTCAACGAAGAGTTCGACGAGGAGATTCTTGGCGGTCATGTCAGGCAGCTTTCTTGGCGTTCTGTTCTTCGAGCTTGGCCAGCACTTCGCCGGCCCATTCCCTGGGCGCCATCGGGAAGCCAAGGCGGGCGCGGGAATCGAGGTAGGCTTGCGCCACGGCGCGGGCCAGGTTGCGGATGCGGCCGATGTAGGCGGCGCGCTCGGTCACCGAGATGGCGCCGCGCGCGTCGAGCAGGTTGAAGGTATGGGCGGCCTTGAGTACCTGCTCGTAGGCCGGTAGCGCGAGCTGGGTGCTCATCAGGTGCTGGGCCTGCTTCTCGTGCGCGCCGAAGGCGTGGAACAGGAAGTCCACATCGGAATGCTCGAAGTTGTAGGTCGATTGCTCGACTTCGTTCTGGTGATAGACGTCGCCGTAGGTCAGTCCTTCGGTCCACGTCAGGTCATAGACGTTTTCTACACCCTGCAGGTACATGGCCAGGCGTTCGATGCCGTAGGTGATTTCGCCGGTGATCGGCTTGCAGTCGATGCCGCCGACCTGCTGGAAGTAGGTGAATTGCGTCACTTCCATGCCGTTCATCCAGACTTCCCAGCCCAGGCCCCAGGCGCCCAGCGTCGGGTTTTCCCAGTCGTCTTCCACGAAACGGACGTCGTTCTTCTTCAGGTCGAAGCCGAGCGCTTCGAGCGAACCGAGATACAACTCAAGAATGTTGTCCGGGGCCGGCTTGAGGACGACCTGGAACTGGTAGTAATGCTGCATCCGGTTCGGGTTTTCGCCGTAGCGGCCGTCCTTGGGGCGGCGCGACGGTTGCACGTAGGCTGCTTTCCACGGCTCCGGGCCGATGGCGCGCAGGAAGGTGGCGGTGTGGCTGGTGCCAGCGCCGACTTCCATGTCGTACGGCTGGAGCAGGGCGCAGCCCTTGTCGCTCCAGTATTGTTGCAGGCGCAGGATGATTTCCTGGAAGGTGGGCTTTTTTGCAGTTGTGGTGCTGGTGGTCATGGGACGCACTTGGAAAGACGGAAAGCCCCGGATTTTACAAGCTTTTGCTGCCCTTCGGCAGGACGAATCCGGGTCCGCTGGCATGCAAGAGGATGGCCATCGCGCATCCAGTCGCGGCATGTCTTCGTTTTGGGAAAATGGCAGCAGGGTTCAAAGTGTCGATCAGTCGCAGTGCTGGCCAGATCCCGTGCCTGGGGAACCGCCGGGACGCACGCCGGTCTGATGCTGAACCCGCCCTTTGCAGGAGCTTTGAATGAATCCCGTCCGTTCGCTGATCACCCTTGGGGGTGGTTGTTTCTGGTGTGTCGAGGCCGCGTTCGAACGCCTTGAGGGCGTTGTTTCAGTCCTGCCCGGTTATATGGGCGGGCATGATCCGGCACCGACGTATGAGTCGATTTGCGCCGGAGATAGCGGCCACGCGGAAGTCGTGCAGATTGAATTCGACCCGGTGAAAATCGATGTCGAATCGCTGTTGACCGTATTTTTTGCCATTCACGATCCGACTACCCTGAACCGTCAGGGGCATGATGTGGGTACCCAGTATCGCTCGGTAATTTTCTACCATGACGAGCAGCAGCAAGCGCTCGCAGCCAGCATGATCGAACGACTGGGGAGGGATTGTTTCATCGGCGCCCCCATCGTGACCGAGCTGTTGCCTGTCGGTCATTTCTTTATTGCCGAGGCTTACCATCACGGCTACTTCCGCAAAAATCCCTATCAGGGCTATTGCATGGCCGTCGTGGCGCCCAAGGTGGAAAAGGTGAGGCGCGGCTTTCCGGCGCTGCTGCGCTAGCGTTTTCGGCGGCCGGCAAAACCGGCCAGCAGACAGCTCAGGATCAGCAGGATGGCGGGCCAGTCGCCCCATCTGATGTAGGGTGTGCTGCCAGTGTGAGCGCGCACTTCGCCGCGCAGAACCCCGGTTTCGAAAGGCTTGAGTTGAGCGATGACCTCGCCTTGCGGATCGATGATTGCCGTCATGCCGGTATTGGTCGCGCGCAACAAGGGGCGGCCGCTTTCCAGCGCACGCAGCCGGGCAATCTGCAAATGCTGTTCCTGTGCCAGCGAACGGCCGAACCATGCGGTGTTGGAAAGGTTGGCCAGAATCCCCGCTTGCGGCAGCGCGCGGATGATTTCATGTCCGAAAACATCCTCATAACAGATGTTGACCGCTACCGCCTGATCGCCCAATTGCAGCGGGGGCTGAATGTCGGCGCCCGCAGAAAATGACGACATCGGAATCTGCGCTTGCGCCATGAACCAGGCAAAGCCGGGCGGAATGAATTCACCGAAAGGCACCAGATGTTGCTTGCTGTAGATCTGCGCCGGCGAACTGCCCAGGCTGACTGCGCTGTTGTAGTAATTTGTCCCGTCACCGGTAAGTGTGCCAACGATCAGGTCGCCACCCGCGCGGCGGGCGAGTGCCTTGAGTTCATCGAGGTAATCGTCAGGCAGTTGATCGATGAAAGCGGGCAGGGCGGTTTCCGGGAGTAGCGTCAGGCGGGCGGGATTGGCGGCAATCAGGTCACGATAGCTGGTGAGCGTGCGAATGAAGCTTTCCGGCCGGAATTTCATTTCCTGCGGCACGTTGCCTTGAATCAGCGCAACGCTGACCGGGGCGCCATTCGGCGTGGTCCAGTGGATCCCGCGCAGGGTTTGCCCGCCAACGACCAGCATGATCAGGATGGCCAGCCCGCTTTTCCAGCGCGTGAGGCAGGCGGCGCTCAGGGCGACCAGCAAGGACAGTCCGAATACGCCGATCAGGGGCGCAAATCCGGCCAGCGGGCTGGGGGGCGATTGGCTGTAGCCGAGGCTGAGCCAGGGGAAGCCGGTAAAAATATGGGCTCGGGCAAGGTCGACCGCAGCGATCAAGCCGCCAAACCATAGCGCTTGTTGCCAGAAACTTGCGGGCTGCCAGCGTTTGAAGGCCCAGCCGGCAAAGGCCGGGTAAAGGGCGGCGGTGCAGCAAAAGATCAGGGTTGCCGGTCCAGCCAGCCACCAAGACATGCCGCCAAAGGTGGACAGGCTGACATAGACCCAGGAAACACCGCTGAGGAAAAAGCCGGCGCCAAACGCAAATCCACGCAGCCCGGCCTGCCGGGGTGTCGCTGCACCAGGCAGCAAGCGGAAAAAGAGCGCCCACAGCGGTGGTGCCAGCCAGAAAAGGCCAAAGGGGGCAAAGCACAATACACCGCAGGCGCCGGCCGCCAGCGACAGCAGGCGTGCTGGCGCCTCCCGTTCAGGCAGAAGCATGCTCGGCAGCAGTCTCGGGCTTGGGCGGATCGACCAGCAGGGTGTACAGACGGCGACTGTCGGCCCGCAGGACCTGGAAGCGCATGCCGTCGATCTCGATGCTTTCGTTGCGCTTCGGCACGCGGCCGAGGTGGCGCAGGATCAGGCCGCCGACTGTATCGAATGCCTCGTCGGAGTACTTGGTGTTGAACGCCAGGTTGAAGTCTTCAATTTCGGTGCGTGCCTTCACCCGGTAACAACCGGCCGAGTCGAGGCGGATATTGTCGTGGGCTTCGTCGAAATCGTATTCATCCTCGATGTCGCCGACGATCTGTTCCAGCACATCTTCAATGGTGACCAATCCGGCGACACTGCCGTATTCGTTAACCACTATGGCCATGTGGTTGCGCGACACGCGGAATTCGCGCAGCAGCACATTCAGACGCTTGGATTCGGGGATGAACACGGCGGGACGCAGCCAGTTGCGCAGGCTGAAGCTTTCTTCGGTATGAATGCGCAGCAGGTCCTTGGCGAGCAGAATGCCGAGGACGTTGTCGCGATCGCCGTCAATCACCGGAAAGCGGGAGTGTGCCGCTTCAATCACCACCGGGATGATTTCGTTCATGGGGTCATCAATCTGGATGACATCCATTTGCGCCCGGGGAATCATCACGTCGCTGACGCGTGTATCGGAGGCGGCGAGCGCACCTTCAATGATGGTCAGCGCATCGGCATCCATCAGATTGCGTTCGTAGGCAGAGTAAAGGGTGGCGAGCAGTTGCTCGCGGTCTTCAGGTTCCCGCAGAAGCAGGGACGTCAGTCTTTCGATAAAACCTGGCTTACTGTCACTTTCCATGATTTTCAGTCCGCATACGGGTCCGGATAACCCAATGCGGCCAGTATCTCCTTTTCTTCATCTTCCATTTGCCGGGCATCCTCGTCGTTTTCGTGGTCCCAGCCCTGTAAATGCAGCATACCATGCACCGTCAGATGGGCGTAATGCGCTGCCAGCGGCTTGTTTTGTTCGTTGGCCTCGCGGGCAACAACCTCCGGACAGATGACCAGATCCCCCATGACCACGGGCTCGGTTTCGTACGGGAAGGAGAGCACGTTGGTGGCGTAATCCTTGTTGCGGTATTCGGCATTCAAGGTCTGGCCTTCTTCTGCATCCACGAGACGAATGGTGATTTCCCCGCCACCCTGGAGTGCTGCGCGCGCCCAGCGAACAAAATCCGCCCGCAAGGGTAGTCCCTCACGGTTACAGGCATATTGCACGGAGAGATTAAGACGCTTGCTGACGTTTTTCATAGGCTTCCACGATGCGGGCAACCAGCGGGTGGCGGACCACATCTTCCTTTTTGAACTGGGTGAAGGCGATGCCGCGGACCTCGTGCAGCACCTCGATGGCTTCCTTGAGGCCGCTTTTTTGCCCTTTGGGCAGGTCGACCTGGGTAATGTCGCCGGTGACTACTGCTTTGGCACCGATGCCGATGCGGGTGAGGAACATTTTCATTTGTTCCGGCGTGGTGTTCTGGGCTTCGTCGAGAATGATGAAGGC
>CALAGF010000216.1 GCA_937892345.1 uncultured Rhodocyclaceae bacterium
CTGAAACAGATCTACCGCCGGTGCATCCGGATCGAGCATGCCGAGATAGACGCGGCCGGCACCGAGCTTGAGTGCAGCACGACCTGCCAGCAGCGCTGCACCGCACATTGATTTGCTGCCCCCCAGAATGCCCACGCCACCGAAACTGCCTTTGTGCGAATTGCGCTGGCGCGGCTTCAGGCGTTCGGCAAACACCTGGGTGGAGACGATCGCGCCATCAGCGGCAGTTTCTTCGTCCGGGCCGATACCCAGCGTGGCGATCCGGATCTCGCCGCAATGGTCGGGGCCATCTGCGGTCAACAGGCCGGGTTTGCCGGAAATGAAAGTGAGGGTATGGGTCGCTGCAATCACGGCGCCCGGAACGCAGCCGGTATCTGCATTCAGGCCGGACGGACAGTCGAGTGCCAGCAGCGGGCATTGGTCGCGTTGGGCGAGCTGGTTGGCGCGCAGGATCATCTGGCTGAATTGGCTGTCCGGTGCCCGGCTCAGGCCAATGCCGAAAAGACCGTCGATAATCAGGCTCCAGCGCGGCACATCCGGGATGGCGCTGAGTGTCTGGCCGCCTGCTGCACGAAAGCGCGCGAAGGCAGCGGCAGCATCCGGCGGCAGCGCAGCGGGATCCCCCGCCATGACGACGCAAATCTCGGGAAAATGCCCGTGCAGCAGGCGAGCGGCCTCAATGGCATCGCCTCCGTTGTTGCCGGGACCCGCAAGGACCAATACCGGATGCTTACGGTCAACCTGCAACTCAAGGGCAAAATCGGCGCTGGCCCGACCCGCTCTTTGCATCAACGGGCTGTCCGCATGGCGGGCTTCAAGGCGGCGCAGTGTGCTCGCCCGGCAAAGTGGCTGGCTCATTGGCTGGTGGCCGCGTTGGGGGCGGGGTGACGGGCGTGACGGAGAATCGTCGCGATCAGTTGTTCCGGATTCAGCGGTTTGGCCACATGGGCAATCATCCCGGCATCGAAACTGGCTTGTTGTTCTTCGGGTAATGCATGGGCCGATTGGCCGATGACCGGGAGGCCGGGGTCGATTTCTCGGATGGCACGCGTGGCGTCCAGGCCATTCATGATCGGCATCTGGATATCCATCAGCACCGCAGAAAACGGGGTACCGGCGTTTTCTCGGACGCTGGCAACGGCATCTTCCCCGTTCGCCACCATCACGACGCTGGCACCTGCCGATGCGAGCATTTCCATCAACACTTCCTGATTCAACGGAATATCTTCTGCCGCCAAAAGCTTCATGCCTTGCAGGGCGTCATGATTGGGGGCCGCGACGGGATGCAGTAGCACAGGACAGGGCTCATCGGTCACCGGCTCACAGGGCAGACGGACTTCAAAGGAGCTTCCGGTGCCGGGGACGCTTTCCAGCCGGATACTGCCGCCCATCTGGCGGACGATATGTTCGGTAATGGCCAGTCCCAGCCCTGTACCCCCAAATTTTCGCGTGGTCGAGTTGTCACCTTGCTCGAACGGCCGGAATATTTTTTCCGCCTGTTCAGGCGAAATCCCGATGCCGGAATCAATGACCCGCAGCACCAGTTGCCGCGAATCACAGTGGGCTTCCAGCGAAATCATGCCCTGTTGGGTGAACTTCACCGCATTCGAGAGCAGGTTGAGCAGGATTTGACGCAGGCGCAAGGCGTCGCCAACACAGCGACGGGGGAATCCGGGAGTAACATCCGACGCGATGATCAGGCCTTTGTCGAGCGCTTTTTCCTGCATCAGCAGAATGGACTCATCAATGATTTCCCGCAGGTCAATCGGGACGCGCTCGATCTTCAGCATGCCGGCTTCCATCTTCGAGAAGTCGAGGATGTCGTTGATGATGGCGAGCAGTAACTGGCCGGCATGATCAATTTTGGTGAACGCATCCCAGGCCTTGCTGCCGACGGTTGCATCGCGGCGTCCGACGTGAGCCATGCCGAGAACGCCATTGAGCGGTGTGCGGATTTCGTGGCTCATCTTGGCCAGAAACTCGGTCTTGGCCTGCGCCAGTTTTTCCGCCTGTGCGCGAGCCTGCTCCAGATCAGCCGTACGCTCGGCAACCAGTTGCTCCAGATGGTCGCGATAATTCTGGATTTCGGCCTGCATGGCCTTGGTGTCGGAAATGTCGGCGATAAAACCGTACCAGGTCATGTCGCTGGTGGCATCGGCTTCGGGGTCAGGTACGGCATTGACCAGCAGCCACTTGGTCGGGCCATGCTTGGGGCAGACGCGGTATTCGACCCGCCATGGCAAATGATCGCGTGCAGACTGACGCAGCGAATCGAAGAACATGTCCCTGTCGTCCGGATGGGTCATTTGCCGCAGGATTTCGGTATTCTCGGTCAGCGTTTCAGGGGCAACGCCGAAAACTTCCCTGACGCCGTCGCTGGCAAATGGAAAGCTGCCGTGGCCATCCGGGTGAAAACGATACTTGAACACCACGCCGGGTACCTGGCTGACGATGCGGCGCAGTCGGGTATTTGCTGCATTTTCGGCCGCCTTGGCCTCTTCGGCGACGATGGCCTCCTGTAGCCCGTTGAATGCCTCGCTGAGCAGACCGATTTCGTCCTGACGGTGGACGGGGAGCGCCTGCCGAGGAATGTCCCCATCCCGCATGCGCCGGATCAGGCTGGAGGCTTCAGCCAGCGGTCGGAACTGGCGGCGCAGCCAGAGGGTCGAGATAAGCAGCATCAACAGGCTCAGGATGCCCGAGGTGATCACGACATGGCGCTCCATCGCGCGGATCGGTGCGAAGGCTTCTTCGGTTGGCAGCACGGCTTGCATCAACCAGCCCGTGGTCGGAATGATCTTGTTTGACGACAACTCGACCACACCACGTGAACTCTTGGCTACCCCGGAGCCTTCGTAGCCGTCGATATAACGGTCATAAACCGGGTTGACGCCGGCAGGCGGCCCCGCGCGCATGACGCGTGCCTTGTCGGAAGAGGCCACAAAAACCCGGCTACGCGGTGCCGTGAGCAGGAAATCGCCGGTATTGCCGTATTTGGCTTGGCCGATTTCATCAAGAAAATTGGGCTGGTCGAGATTGGTAACGCCGATCACCAGTCCCTGGACTTTACCGTCACGCAGTACGGGTACGACGATGGTGAATACCGGCACGCCGCTTTGCGGGCTGCGTACCGGATCGGAAATCTGCGTCTTGCCTTCGTTAAGTGCACGCTGGATGAAATCGTAAGATCCGTAGTTCCAGCCTTTGCGTTCCAGCTTTTGCGGAATGCTGGCAATTGCAGTCGCCTGCGTATCGGTGACAATGATGCCCCAGTTAAACAGCGCACTGGAAATGGTTCGTCCATCGAGGTAGGTCTGAGCACTGGTCGAACCACCGAAAGGGGCTTTGCTCAATTCAACTGCCATCGATTCCACGATACGGACCCGTTCACGCAGCGAACGGTCAATTTCTCCGGCAATCAGGGCTACGGTGGAAAACTGCTGGGTTGAAATCGCAGTTTCCATATCCTTGCGCAATTGCTGGCTGAGTGTCAGCGCGGTCAGCCAGACGATGCACAGGGTTGCAAACATTACGCTGAGCGTAATCCGGGTTTGCAGAGAGCGTTGGCCGGGCAATTGGGTCATGTTGAGCGTGACATGGGTCCGGACAGCTGTCAGTTCAGTGTGGCCGACAGCTTGCGGCGGAATTCACGGACCAGATCATCGAATTGTTCGCCGGTCAGCGCATCGAAGAATTGCAGCAGCGTTTTGCGGCCGGCGCCTTCGTCAAAGAAACGATCACGGCGCACGACTTCGATGGCGGCTTCCAGTGCCTCACGGAAACGGCTTTGCGCGGCATAGGCCTTGGCCAGTTCAAGGCGCGCTGCGTGGTCATCCGGATTGGCTTGAAGACGGGCTTCCAGCGGCGCGGTGTCGGTCGCACTTTGTGCCAGCGCCAGCCGGGCACGCAGGGCGTTGGCGCGATCCGGTTCGTTGGCGTAGTCACCGGCCAGCAGTTGTGCCGCTTCGTCGCTGCGCCCCAGTTGCAGCAGTACATCGATGGCATCGAGCTGAACAGCTTGATCCTGCGGATTGGCCTGGCTGGCTTCAACCAGTTTGGCAAGGGCTTCGTCGAGTTTGCCGTCTGCGACCAGGGCGGCGGCTTCTTCGCGCAGGTTGCCTCCCGGCCCTGCCGGCAAGGCAATGCGGTCGAGAAATTCACGGACCTGGCCTTCGGGCAGGGCGCCGTTGAATTCATCGACCAGTTGGCCCTGATAAACCACCTTCACTGAAGGAATGCTGCGCACGCCAAAGTGGCCCGCCAATTCCTGGTTTTCGTCGGAATTGACCTTGGCCAGCAGGAAGCGGCCTTGGTACTCCTCGGCCAGTTTTTCCAGCATCGGCTTCAATGTCTGGCAGGGTGCGCACCACGGTGCCCAGAAATCGACGACGACAGGGACTTCCAGCGAGGCTTGCAGGACTTTGGCTTCGAAATCTTCAATGGAAACATCAAAGGCGAATTGGGACATGGTGGCTTACCTGACAGGTTGTGATCGGACGAATTCTACCGTTCGATGCAGGGAATGGCGGGAATGCAGTGCCAGTTTCGGGGCGTTTGCCGAAACCAGTTGCGCGGGAAGATCGGGGGTGTCGGCGATTGCCTGAGCGCTTGCACGGACGGAAATATCTGTCAGATTGAGGCGCCAACCGCAATTTTCAAGAGGGTTGGCGTCCAGTCGGAGCCAGTGCGCTGTGCAGGCATCTGGCGAGAGGTCGATGTGCGCGCACAGGACATGCTCGTATCGTGCGCGACTGAGCCAGCCGCTGGCCTGCAGCAGCAGGAGCTGCCAATCGGCATTGACCGTGCTATCGAGCGGGCAGTACTGGGCAAGGGCCAGGCCGGGCAACAGCGCTTGCAATTGCGCGGCGGCAATGGCCGGCTGGGTCGCAAGAAAGTCGTAGGGCATGGGTTCGCCATTGCCATCACAGATTTCGTCCAGCAGCGCGTTGGTTTCCATCCGCGGACCACAGCTGGATTGCCAGAGCAGCGCGACGCTGCGCACGCGAGCCGCTGGCGGCAGCAGGCTGAAAGCGCCGCAGGCCAGCAGTTGGGTGTACGCCGCAGATCGGCGCAAGCTTTGCCCCAGGGTGTTGCGGACGCAGGTCGGCAGGTCGGCGGGCGACAGGTGCTGGCTGAAGGTGGCAAACGGAATGTTCATGATCGGGAAATCAGCATGGCGCCCATGCCGCCGCCAAAACCGAGGCCGAGCGTCAGTACGTGTTTTGGCGTCATCCTGCTACGGTCGACCTGTGGTTGCAGGCTGATTTCAGGGTCGGTAGTGGAAAAGGCTGCGGTGCCGGGCAGCATTCCGCTATCCAGGCAAGCAAGCAGTGTGACCAGTTCGGCGATTGCACTGGCACCCAAGGTATGTCCC
This sequence comes from uncultured Rhodocyclaceae bacterium, assembly GCA_937892345.1. Lineage (GTDB taxonomy): Bacteria > Pseudomonadota > Gammaproteobacteria > Burkholderiales > Rhodocyclaceae > Azonexus. The sequence goes on from CALAGF010000216.1 coordinate 5,375, forward strand.
AGCGCTGGTTTCAAGGAGAGCAGTGGCGGCAGATGCGGGCCGAACACGGTGTGCAGGGCGCGTGCTTCGGCAAGGTCGCTGGTCGGGGAGCCACCGGCATGGACTTTGATCAGATCAAGGTCGGCAGCCGTGATTTTTCCCTGTTCAAGGCAGTCGACCGCCAGTGCGGCAATCCGGCTGCCATCAGGCGTCGGGCCGGTAAGGGTGTGGGCATCCAGTCCTGTCGTTTGTGCCGTCAGGCGCCAGCGGCCGGGGCGAGCTGTGAGATGCACGGCGGCGACTGCCTCACCAAGGAGCAGGCCGTTGCGCTGCTGGTCAAAGGGGCGACCCAGATCCGGGGAAAGCAGCCCCATGGCAATGAATCCGGCCAGGGTGCTGCGGTTGGCCAGCTCGAAACCCAGCACCAGCGCCTCGTCAATCAAGCCATCGGCGATCAGTTCGCCTGCAGCCTGCAGGGCGGCATTGCCCGAAGTGCAGGCACTGGAAAAACTGTGGCAAGGGCCGTTCAGGCCGAGCCAGCCAGCGATATCCGGCGTCAATGAGGCGCAGGCACTGGGTAGTTCACGCGGCACTGGCAAGGTTTCAAATTCGCCAATCTGGAAAGAGGATGAGGCCACAAACAGCGGCATCTCCGGCGCCAGCTTGCCCAATGATCGGGTGAGGCCGCCTACCGCCTGCGCCGCGCGTTCCCGCCAGTTGCCGCGAATGGCTGCGATGGAGAAATACGGATGATTCAGCGTGTCCGGGCCGGCGGCGGCCGGTGCATAGCCGCCTTGCCAGAGCGCATCCGCGACGCTGGCCGGGCTCAGGCCGCGAGCGCAGGCAATGGCGCTGCTGCCAAAGTAAACGGCACGGCTCATGCCCGGCCGGCCTGCGATTTGGCCTGATAATCGGCCAAGTAATCGGCCAGGCTTGCCACGCTGCTCATGATGCGGCGGGTGTCCTTGCTGTCTGGCAGGCGCAAGCCATAGGTTTTCTTGATCGCCATCGAAACCTGCAAGGCATCGAGTGAATCGAGTTGCAGCGGTGCCTCCGGGCCGAACAGCAGATCGTCATCGCCAATGGTTTCAGGGGGGCAGTCCTTGTCGCAGGCTTCAATGATGAGGGCCTTGAGTGCGGTGCGCAGATCACGACTCATGTTCGGGTCCGGTTCAGGGGAATGGCGATTGCCAGCGCAAGCACGGCAAATGCCAGGAGTTGGAGCAGGATGGTCTGGATGTCGGCAAAACTGCCGTGGCGCAGCATGATGATGTGAAAGCCGTCGAGGCCCCAGGCCATGGGAGAAAAGGCAGCCAATGTCTGCATCGCAGCCGGCATCATGAACTTTGGCACCATGATGCCGCCGATGGCGCCCATCAGGATGTTGCCGACGCCACCCAGCACCGTAGCCTGCTGCGGGGTTCGCGTCAGACTGGCCACCAGCAGGGCCCAGGCAACCGCTGCCAGACTTACTGCCGCAGCGACCAGCCAGGCATTGAACAGGCCGCTGCCGCCGGGCATCTGCAAGGCCTCACCTCCCAGCAAGGGAACAATGTACATGCCGACCATGACCATCAAGACCGCCTGTATCTGGTTGACCGCAAAGAAGGGCAGCAGCTTGCCGACGAGCACCAGCCGGAAGGGCAAGCCCATCGCGGCCAGTCGCTGCAAGGTCCCTTGCTGGCGTTCGATGATGAAGATGGAGGAAATCGGGACCACCACGAAGAAGATGGCAAAAACCAGCCAGGCCGGCACGTTTTGCTGGACCGATGAAGGCGGTCGGACGCTGCGCTGGTTTTGCACGGCAATGCTGACAATTTCATCCGGCCACTCGCGTTCGCCGGTACCCACCGGGAGGCCGAACAGTTTGCCGGCGCGCTGGGTCAGTTCGTCGGCGCGCAGCGTGCCGAGGACGGCCGCGGTTTGCGTGCGAAACGCCAGTTGCAGGGCGGGATTGAGGACCGGGTCAAGCAGGAGTTGCAAGGGTTCGCTGTGCTGGCCATCGACCCCGCCCGGCGTCAGCAGGCGTTTGCCGAAACCTGCCGGAATGACCAGCACCAGCGCTTGCTGGCCGTTACGGATGCCATTGCGGGCTGCCTCCGTGGATTCAATCAGTGCAACGCGCCGAAAGGAGCCGGATTTGCCAAGGCGTTTGATCAGTGCGCCGGATTGCGGGCTGTGATCGAGGTCGACCACCGCATAGGCCACATCGATTGCGGCGCCGGGCATGAAGGCATCGTGCAGCGCCATGGTCATGACCAGGATGAAAATGACGGGCATGAGGAACAGCGCCGCCAGCCCATGCCGGTCGCGCAACAGGGCCAGGGTTTCCTTGCGCCACAGGGCGGTCAGGCGTTTCATCGCTCAGTCTCGCAGCGAGCGCCGGGTCAGGCGCATGAAGAGCTGTTCGAGATTCTGCCGGCCGACGTTGAGGCGGTGTAGCGGGCAGCCAGCAGTGTCCAGTTCGTCGAGCAGGCGAGATCGGAAGAGCACACGTCTGAACTCCAGTC
>CALAGF010000217.1 GCA_937892345.1 uncultured Rhodocyclaceae bacterium
AGATCTGGAAAGTGGATGTCGGAAGCGCCAGCCTGCTTGGTGCAGCCATTGGCATCCTGACCTACTTCCTCATGACCAAGCATATTGCCCGCCGTACGCCCTCCCTGGAAAACACCAAGGCCAGCATCAACACCTTGTTCACCGCCCCGCTGATCTGCGCTGCGGCTGTGCTGAGCTTTGCCCACGGCGCGAACGATGTCGCCAATGCCGTCGGGCCATTGGCTGCGATTGCCGACGCCATAACGCATTCCCAGATTGGCGAAAATGCCGTCACCCCCCTCTGGATGATGATGGTGGGAGCGCTCGGCATCGCTATTGGACTATCGCTCTACGGCCAAAAACTGATCCACACGGTAGGCAGCGAAATTACCGAACTCGACCAGATGCGCGCCTTCTGCATCGCCATGTCGGCAGCAGTAACCGTGATCTTTGCCTCGCAACTTGGCCTGCCGGTGAGCTCCACACACATCGCTTTGGGTAGCGTATTCGGCGTGGGCTTCCTGCGCGAATTCATCAAGACCAATTTCTCGAAGATGCTGGATGAAATCAAGGAGCACCATCCCGACGAGGACAAAGAGGCGGTCGACGCTTTCCTGCATCGATTCCACAAGGCCGGCATCGATGAAAAGCAGGAAATGCTCAAACAATTTAAGGCACATACCGCTCATGCCGACCGGAGCAAGCGCGAACGCAAACAGATACGCAAGGTTTATCGCAACGAACTGGTCAAGCGCACCGCTGTTTTCAAGATTGCAGCTGCGTGGATCGTCACCGTACCGGCTTCAGCGATCATTGCTGCGATGATCTATTTCATGATCTTCGGCCTGGTACATGCCTGAATACCATCAAAGTAGATGCATTCCGAGCAATTCAACTCTAAAAGTACAGGGCCGGATGCTAAAATAACGCTTTGTCACAAAAAGCAAACGAAACCATCATGTTCGGCGCTCTGATGCCCAAAGAGGGCAAGTATTTCGACTTTTTCAATACTCACGGCGAACTCATCGCCCAAGGTGGCACAACGCTCTTGGGCCTGATCGCGGCGCTTGCCCGCGGTGAAGACGAGGCCACTATCCAGAAGCTGGCTGATGAGATTGACCGCCTCGAAAGCGAGGCCGACAAGATCACTCATGACGTCCTTGCCAATCTGCACAGTGCATTCATCACCCCTTTTGACCGTGACGAAATCCACGAGTTAATCAACGGCATGGACAACATTCTCGACATGATGCAAGACGTTGCCGAGGCCATGTCGCTCTACGACGTTCATCGCATCCCTGCCGAGGCAACAGCCATGGCTGAGATCACCGAACGCGCCTGCCAGCGAGTCCCTGACCTGGTCAAATTGCTGCACAACATGGACAACGGCGCTGCAATCCTGAAAATCTGCAACGAGATCAATGTGATGGAATCCGATGTTGATCGCTTGCTGCGCACTGCAATGTCGAAAACATTCCGCGAAGAGCCCGATGTTCGCGAGGTGATCAAACTGAAAGAAATCTACCAGCTGCTTGAATCAGTGACCGATCGGTGCAAGGACGTTGCCGGGACAGTCGAGGCAATCGTCCTCGAAAACTCCTGAGTCCTCAGCATGGAAACCCTCAACATCAGCCTGGGTGTCGTAATCACCTTGGTGGTTATCGCGTTGCTGTTCGACTTCATGAATGGCTTCCATGATGCAGCAAACTCGATTGCGACCATCGTTTCGACCCGCGTACTGAAGCCGCATCATGCAGTTCTCTGGGCTGCGGCCTTTAATTTCCTGGCTTATTTCCTGTTTCACCTCAAGGTCGCCGCAACCATCGGCAAAGGGACAATCGATCCCAGCATCGTCGATCACTATGTGATTTTCGGGGCACTGATCGGCGCCATTATCTGGAACATCATCACCTGGTATTACGGGATTCCGTCCTCGTCATCCCATGCACTGGTCGGCGGACTGGTCGGCGCAGCCGTTGCCAAGGCAGGATTTGGCAGCCTGATTGCTTCTGGCGTGCTAAAGATCATCGCCTTTATCTTTGTTGCACCGCTACTCGGATTTTTCATCGGCGGAACCCTCATGGTAGGCCTTTCGTGGATTTGTCGAAACATGGCGCCGCGCAAGGTTGACAAGCATTTTCGTCGCTTCCAGCTGCTCTCAGCTGCTGCATATAGCCTTGGCCATGGCGGCAACGATGCACAAAAAACCGTCGGCATCATCTGGATGATCCTGATCACTGCAGGACTGTCGACCACCACCTCGGAAATCCCGTCCTGGGTTGTCCTTGCGTGCTATACGGCAATGGGTCTGGGTACGATGTTCGGTGGCTGGCGCATTGTCAAAACCATGGGCAACCGTATTACAAAACTGAATCAGGCTCGCGGTTTCTGTGCAAACAGCGGCGGTGCCGCAACCTTGTTTTTAGCTTCTGCCTTCGGCATCCCGGTATCCACCACGCACACCATCACCGGCGCCATTGCCGGCGTCGGCACGACGCGCGGCACCCGCCAGGTCCGTTGGGGCGTGGCTGGCGGCATTGTCTGGGCCTGGATATTGACCATTCCTTGCAGCGCACTCATGGCGGCAATAGCCTGGTATGTCGGCCGACTGATCCTTTAAGGCTACGAAGCGGATCACGGACCCGTTCTGGTGCTGGTCCGTGTCGTTTGCCACACCGGTGCACTGGTAGAATGCTGTTTTACCGAACCGCCCCAACCGGCCCATGACCTCCGATAACACGACCACATCGCCAGCAAGCAATTTCATCACGAATATCGTTGAAGCCGACCTCGCGGCCGGCAAGCACGCCCAGCGCCGCTGGGCAGGCCATCCCGGAACGGCTGGCGACCACGCCGCCGGCCCGCTTGACCCGGCAAAAATTCGCACCCGCTTTCCGCCGGAGCCCAACGGTTACCTGCATTTCGGCCATGCCAAGTCGATTCTGCTGAACTTTGGTCTTGCCGCACAATACGGCGGTCGCTGCCATCTGCGCTTTGATGACACGAACCCGGAAAAGGAAGATCAGGAGTACGTCGACTCGATCATCGACGCAGTGAAATGGCTGGGTTGTTCCTGGGAAGACAACGGGGAAACCAATCTCTACTATGCCTCCAACTATTTCGACTGGATGGTGCAGTTTGCCGAATACCTGATTTCGGCCGGTCACGCCTACGTGGACAGCCAGTCAGCCGAGGAAATGCGCGCCAATCGCGGCACCCTGACCGAAGCCGGCAAGGATTCGCCTTTCCGCACACGCAGCGTGGAAGAAAACAGGGATCTCTTCAAGCGCATGCAGGCCGGCGAATTTGCTGACGGTCAACACATTCTGCGCGCCAAAATCGACATGGCAGCGGCCAATATCAACCTGCGCGACCCGGCGATCTACCGTATCCGCCATGCCACACACCACAACACAGGTGACAAGTGGTGCATCTACCCGATGTACACCTTCGCGCACCCGATCGAGGATGCGCTGGAAAACATTACCCACTCGATCTGCACCCTGGAATTTGAAGATCAACGCCCGTTTTACGACTGGCTGCTGGCGCGACTGGGAGAAGGCGGGCTGTTACAAAAACCCCTGCCGCAACAGATCGAGTTCTCCCGTCTGAATCTGACTTATGTGGTGCTTTCCAAACGCAAGCTGATTCAATTGGTGGAAGAGCAGCGCGTCAATGGCTGGGACGATCCACGCATGCCAACACTGGTTGGCGCCCGTCGTCGCGGCTACTCGGCGCAAGGCTTCCGCCTTTTTGCAGAGCGCATCGGTGTCTCCAAAAACGACTCGCTGATCGACTACGTGCTATTTGAAGAAGCCATGCGCGAGGTCATGAATGAATCCGACCAGCGTCGCGTTGCCGTACTCGATCCGCTCAAACTGATCATCGACAATTACCCGGAAGGGCAATTCGAAGACTGTCACGCCCCCAACCATCCGCTGCATCCTGAGCAGGGCGAGCGCATCATGCCCTTCGGACGCGAACTCTGGATCGAGGCCGAAGACTTCCAGGAAGTGCCGCAAAAGGGCTTCCGCCGCCTCTTCCCGGGGAACAAGGCCCGCCTGCGCTACGGCTACGTCGTGGAGTGCACCGGCTGCGACAAGGACGAAAACGGGAACATTACTGCGGTCCACTGCACCTATCTGCCTGAAACCAAATCAGGCACACCGGGCGCCGACAGCGTCAAGGTCAAGGGCAATCTGCATTGGGTTTCAGTTGCCCACGCCTGCACTGCTGAAATCCGACTCTACGACCGCCTGTTCAACGTACCTGCACCGGGCGCCCGGCGCGAAGGCGACGCGCCCGACCTTGAGCGTGACTTCCTCGACGACATCAATCCCGACTCGGTACGCAGCATCACCGCACAACTGGAACTGGCGCTGAGCAATGCACAGGCAGAGCAGCGTTTTCAGTTCGAGCGCCACGGCTACTTCGTTGCCGACCGCATCGACTCGAAACCAGGTGCGCCGGTGTTCAACCGGACGGTGACCCTGAAGGACTCCTGGAGCAAAGGAAGCTGAGATGGCCGGCAGTTGGGGTTGCCCGCATGAAATCAACGACCGCTGCACCAAGGTCAACAATCTGCCGTGCAATCCCGGCATGAAAGGCTGTGAGCTCCACGGCAGGTACCGCTTCGTCGATGAAAGCAAGAACGAGCGGTACTGGGAAAAAAAAGCGCGCGATCAGAGCAAACCGGCAGAAACTTCATCATGAATCGCCCAGCGATCGAACTGCGTATCCACGCCAGCCTTCCCAGCCTGTTGGCTCTCTATGCTTTCGGCAGCCAGATTGAAGGCAGTGCCGGAGCGGAAAGCGACCTCGACCTGGCGGTCCTGCTACCCGGCTATGCAGCGCCACTGGAACTCTGGATGCTATCCGGCGAGCTTGCGGACCTTGCGGGATGCCCGGTCGATCTCCTTGATTTCCGGGCAGCCTCCACCGTCATGCAATACCGCATCCTGACCACCGGTCAACGTTGGTGGGCGTTGAATACAACGGTCGACGCCTATGAGGCCGGAATCTTCAGTGACAAAACCGAGCTCGACACAGCGCGCGCACCGCTGATCGCCGATATCCAGCGTGAAGGACGCATCCATGGTCGATGACGTACTGATCAACAAAGCAGCAATTATCGAGCGCTGCGTTCGCCGTGCCCGCGAAGAATACGCAGCCGACCCCGCCAGCTTTGCCAGCAACTACACGCGACAGGACGCCGCCATTCTGAACATTCAACGCGCCTGCGAAGCCGCACTGGACATGGGGCAACATTTGATCCGGCGTGAACGCTTGGGGGTGCCGCAAAGCGCCCGCGACGTCTTTGCGCTACTGGCACACGGCGACTGGATCACTGGTGAACTGGCCGAATCGCTCAAACGCATGGTCGGTTTCCGCAACATGGCGGTACACGACTACGCAACGCTGCAATTGCCGATTACCGTGCGTATTATCGAAATTCACCTTGACGAGTTCTTGGACTACAGCAGCACCCTGCTGCGCAAGGACGCCGGAAACATCTCGCACTGATGCCGCTCGACGTTGCCCGCCTCGGCCAGGTTTTTACGCCGCCCAACGTGGTGGACTTCATGCTTGGCCTGTGTCGCAACAGCGGCCGGGTGCTCGAACCCTCTGCCGGCAATGGCGCTTTCTACAATGAATTGAAGCGGCGTGGCAGCAATGTGACCGGCATAGAAATTGACAGCAGGGTCGCCCCCGCCGGCGCCCGGGTCATGGATTTTTTCAATCTCCCGGAAAGCGAAACCTTCGACACTATCGTCGGCAATCCGCCGTATGTGCGCTATCAGGACATTTCAGCCGGCACCCGAAACAAGCTGAAATGCCCCTTGTTCGACAAGCGCAGCAATCTCTTCCTGTTTTTCATTGAGAAATGCATCCGCCATCTCGCACCGGGCGGGGAGCTGATCTTTATCGTGCCGCGCGAGTTCATCAAATTGACCGCGGCGCGCAAACTCAATGCCTGGTTATTTGAGCAGGGTAGCGTGACCCACTTTTATGAAACCGGCGATGTCCGGGTGTTTGGCGACCACACGCCGAACTGCGCCATCTTTCGCTTCGAAAAAGGACGCACCGACCGCCGCATGGCGGATGATCGCCGCTTCACCCAGGTTGATGGACAACTGATGTTCCTGCGCGACAATTACACCGTGCGCCTGTCCGATGTATTCAGTGTCAAGGTTGGTGCAGTTTCCGGGGCAGATGCGATTTACCAGCACCCCGCCGGCAACATGGAATTTGTCTATTCCCGTACGGCCGAAAGCGGCCTCACACGGCAAATGCTCTATGGCATCAAGCACCCGCATCTGGAAAAGCACAAGGCGGCCCTGTTGCGGCGCCGCGTGCGCACTTTCGATGAAAGCAACTGGTGGCAGTGGGGTCGCCATTTTCCAATCAATGACAAACCCCGCATCTACGTCAATGGTCGCACCCGCAAGCCCGCGCCATTTTTCCTGCATGACTGCCGGGCGTTTGACGGCTCGATTCTCGCGCTCTTCCTGAAAAACGAAAAAATCAGTCGGCGCGACCTGATCGAATGCACCATGATGCTCAATCACGAAGTGGACTGGCAGGAACTCGGCTTCATCTGCGATGGCCGCTTCATTTTCACCCAGCGCAGCCTGCAAACCTGTTTGCTGCCTGACAAGTTTTCCCGCTATTTACCGTCCAAGGACGCCGCATGACCTTTATCGATCAACTGAACGCCATCTGGCAAAAAAACAACTCCCTGCTCTGCGTCGGCCTTGATCCCGATCCGGCAAAATTCCCCGCCCACCTCAAGGGCCGCGACGATGCCATTCTCGAATTCTGTACCGCGATAGTGGATGCCACTGCCGACCTGGTCTGTGCCTTCAAGCCGCAGATCGCCTATTTTGCCGCCCGCCGCGCTGAAGATCAGCTGGAAGCACTGATCGCCCACATCCACGCAAAGCACCCCGGCATTCCGGTGATCCTCGACGCCAAGCGCGGCGACATCGGCGCAACTGCCGAGCAATACGCTGTCGAAGCCTTTGAGCGCTTCAAGGCCGATGCGGTCACGGTCAACCCGTACATGGGACGCGATTCGGTCGAGCCGTATCTGGCTTACCCGGACAAAGGCGTGATTCTGCTCTGCCGCACCTCGAACGCAGGCGGCTCGGACCTGCAGTTCCTCGATGTCGGCGGTGAAAAACTGTACGAGCGCGTCGCCCGACTGGCGACCAATGACTGGAACAGCAGCGGCCAGATCAGTCTGGTGGTGGGCGCCACCTTCCCCGCGGAAATCGCCCGTGTGCGCGAACTGGTCGGCGACATGCCCTTGCTGGTACCGGGCATCGGTGCTCAGGGCGGGGATATCGAAGCAACGGTCAACGCGGGAAAAACCGCAAAATCCACCGGCCTGATGATCAACTCGTCGCGCGCCATTCTGTATGCCGGTAAGGACGCTGACTTTGCTGCAAGCGCCCGCCGGGTGGCGCAGGAAACCCGCGACGCCATCAACCGCTATCGCTAAGGAAAACGCCTCATGCGCATGGATGACTACCGCGAAAGCGACAATATCGAAGACCGGCGAGGTAGCCGCAGCGGCAGCGGGCTGCGACTGGGAGGGGGCCGAATGGGGCTGGGCACTATCGCGATTGCCCTGGTTGCCAGCTATTTTCTCGGAATCAACCCGTTGACCGTCATCAACCTGCTGAGTGGCGGCGGCATGCCGGCCATCGAGCAAAGCACACCCGCAGCCAGCCGTCCACCGGCCCGCGACGAAACCGCAATATTCGTCTCCAAGGTGCTGGCATCCACCGAGGACACCTGGCAAGAAGCCTTCAAGGGCATCGGCAAACAATACCAGGAGCCGCGTCTGGTGCTCTTTTCCGGAAGCACGCCCACCGCCTGCGGCACCGGGCAGTCTGCCATGGGCCCTTTCTACTGCCCCGGCGACCAGAAGGTCTACATCGACCTGAGCTTTTTCCGCGAATTGAAAGATCGTTTCAAAGCGCCCGGGGAATTCGCCCAGGCTTACGTGGTGGCGCACGAAGTCGGCCACCACGTGCAAAACCTGCTGGGGATCGCCGACAAGGTGCATGAGGCAAAAAGCCGGGTCAGCGAAGTCGAAGCCAATGCCCTTTCCGTCAAGATGGAACTGCAAGCCGACTGCCTGGCAGGCGTCTGGGGCAAACGCACCGACACCATGAAGCAGGTTCTCGAGCCCGGCGATCTTGAAGCCGCCCTGAGCGCAGCCACGGCCATCGGCGACGACCGCCTGCAACAACAGGCGCAAGGGCGCATCGTTCCCGAAAGCTTCACTCACGGCAGCTCGGCACAGCGCACGCGCTGGTTCAAGCGGGGCTTTGATTCAGGCGACATGAACCAGTGCAACACCTTCAAGGCGGCGCAGCTCTGACCATGAACGACGCCCCCGCCGTGGCAAAAAAGCCGCGCTGGCGCCGTTGGGCGCTGGAAATTGCGATTTTCATCGCTGCATTCATCGCCTTTCAGATGTGGCAACTGCGCGACACGGTCCGCGGCGAAGCACCGGCGATTACCGGCACGCTGGTCGATGGTCGGGCCTTCGATCTTGCGCAATGGCGGGCCGAGCACCCCGGCAAAGCCGTCATGCTCTATTTTTGGGCAGACTGGTGTCCTATCTGCACCCGGACCGCAGGCAATGTCAGCGCTGTCGCCAAGGATTGGCCGGTTGCGACCATGGCAGTCGACTCGGGTGACGCAGCCAAAGTCGCCGGAGTCATGGCGGAACGCGGCTACACCTGGCTCACCCTGGTGGATGCCAGCGGCGAGGCCTGGAAAAAATACGGTCTGCCGGCTGTGCCGCTGTTCATGATCATCGCTCCGGACGGCAACATCCGCTTCCTGAGTTTGGGTTACACCAGCGAGTTCGGCCTGCGCCTGCGTCTGTGGTGGGCCAGCCGTTGAGGCACCATCCCCACCGCAGCCTTGCTGCCCTCTTGCTCTCCGCCTGCGGCCTCTTTGCCGCCCCCGCCTTTGCCCTGCCACCACACACGCCGGTCCCTGGCGGGGTCGCCGTCATTGACCTCGGGCCAGCCAGTGCACCGCGCCCCGAAGCCCATTGGGACCAGCAAGCACTGGCAGTCGTCCGGGAAGGTCAGCGCTGGATCGCACTTTTCGGCATCCCGCTCGACAGTTTGCCGGTACCGCTGGAAATCAACGTTTCCGGACCGTCGACCGTACGCAAGATCAGCATCCCCATCGGCAGCAAGGCTTATCCGGAACAGCGCCTGAGCATCAAGAACCAGCGCAAGGTGGAACCGGCACCCGAAGACATACAACGCATTGAGAGCGAACAAGCGCATACCGCGCAAATCAAGCAGCAATTTTCCCCGCGGACGCCGGACACCCGTTTTGCCGCCCCGGCCAGCGGACGCCTGTCGTCACGTTTCGGACTCAAACGCATTTTCAATGGCCTGCCGCGCAATCCGCACAACGGACTCGACTTCGCCGCAGGCAGCGGCGCGCCGGTGAAGTCCCCGGCCGAAGGCGTAGTCACCGATACCGGCGACTACTTCTTCAACGGCAATACCGTCTTCATTGATCACGGACAGGGCTTGATCAGCGCCTACATGCACCTGTCCCGCATCGATGTCCGGGTCGGGCAGCAGATCGGCAAGGGAGAGCAGATCGGCACAGTGGGCTCAACCGGCAGAGCGACCGGCCCGCACCTCCACTGGACGGTGATTCTCAACAATACGCCGGTCGATCCGGAACTCTTTCTGACGCGCTGAAATGCGCGCGAAAATCGTTTACCTGCATGACGCAGCACCGGGCAAGCCGGCCGTTGGCGAGCCCTGCAACGGCTGCGGCCTCTGTTGTGCACAAGAAACCTGCCCCGCCGGACGCCTGCGTTTCCTGCAAGCTGGCGGCCCCTGTCCGGCACTGGAGTGGCATGCCCCGGAGCAGCGCTATCGCTGCGGTCTGCTGAGCGCACCGGAACGCTACATCAGCTGCCTACCCATCAGCGGCAGAGGATGGGCCAAACGGCTGTTCGCTCGCTGGATTTCTGCTGGCAGCGGCTGCGACTGCAGCAGCGAAATCAGTCGCTGAACCGGCCTCAGGCGAGCGCAGCGGTCAACGCCATTTCGACACGATATTCGGGCCGAGCCAGCCGTGCCTGAACACAGGCCCGCGCCGGAGCGCAGCCTTCAGGTAACCACGCATCCCAAACCGCGTTCATGGCATCGTAATCTGCCATGTCGGCAAGATAGATGGTCACCATCAACAGTTGCGACTTGTCGCTGCCGGCCTGCGCCAAAAGGCGCTCGATACTGGCCAGCAGATTGGCGGTCTGCGCGCCGGCATCGGCCTCAAGGTTGGCTGGCACTTCAACCAGATAAACCGTACCCGCGTGCACCACACTGTCCGAATAACGCGCTGTGGTGCCGTGACGCTGAATCGACATATTTCCCCCTGAAAAACGTGAAGCCCATGCGGGTTGGGCATGGGCTTCGGTTTGCTGCAACCCCGGCTCGGAGGCCAGGGAAATCGGCTTTACGCCGTCATGGAGTACTGCTCTGTAATCTCAAGAACTGCTTCCTTCGACAACGGCCATAGTTTCTCCTGCAACGCAGCAGCTTCAGACTGCTTGCCGGACTTGCTGCACATCCGACAGCTGCAGACTATGCCTTTGCGGCGAAAAAATCCATAGCCAGTTTTTATTTTTTTGCGAGGCAGGTGACCTTACAAAAACGCATTGGTCAAAACTCGGCAATCGGCGAAAATATTCGCTTTACCGCTCCTGCCGGATCATGGACAACCTGATCAAGGATACTGCCACGCTGGAACTCTTCTGCTGGCTCGACGCCGGTGCCGAGTTGCCGGGCTGGGACATTCTCAAAGGCAGCCCTTTCGGCGCCACGCTTGCCGCTCCCGAGGGCGGCGCGCCCAATGCCGGCGACCAATTGCTGCACGTACAGAACTACTTCGCCGAATACCATCTGGAATACTTCCGGCAACGTCGCTACAACCATTTCCCCAGTCGCCTGCACGCGTTACTGCAATTTGCCACACGCACCGATGCAATGACTTTCCGCTTCAAGCACCCGGATCGCGTTTTTGGCAAGAACCTCTCTTGCTCACGCACCAAGGGTGCCTATATCTGCTCCTTCCACGATGCCAGTTGGCTCGATTACCTGCGGCTACCGCACAGTCTTTCTCTGTCGGCACTGGACGAAGTGGCCGATCACTATTGGTCCGGCCGCACCGTTGAAGAAATCGGTCTGACCTTCATGAACGAACCCTGGCAGGAACCCCCAGTGATCGAAGCCCTGTATCAGGGCACGCTGGAGCCGGTCTGGGGCCACGAACAATCGGGCTGGCTGCCCGGCTTCCGTTAGGAGCATCATGCGTCGCATCATTCCCCTCATCCTCATCCTTGCGCTGCTTGGCGCTGCCTTGTTCTGGTTCACCCGGCCCAAACCGGTTTCGGTCAGTGTGCGTGAAGTTGACAACGGCAAAGTCGAGGCGACTTTGGCCAACACCAGGGCCGGCACAGTGGAGGCCTGCCAGCGCACCAAGCTGTCCACCATCATGGGTGGGCGGATTGAGTATCTCGGGGTCAAAGAGGGCGACAAGGTCAAGAAGGGACAATTGCTGCTCAAACTCTGGAACGATGATCAGCAGGCCAACGCGGCATTGGCACAGGCGCAAATCACGCTCTCGGCCAAACGCAGCGAGGAAGCCTGCATTGCCGCGGTCAACGCGGAAAACGAGGCAAAAAGGCAGGCCGATCTCCGGGCGCGCGGCTTCGTTTCACCCAGCAAGGAAGACAGCGCGCGTACAGATGCCGCCGTTCGCCGTGCCGCCTGCAATACGGGCAAGGCGGATGTGGCTCAGGCTGAGGCCAAATTCAAGGCGACGCGTGTCGAACAGGGGCGAGTTGCACTCTATGCCCCCTTTGACGGCATTGTCGCCAAGATCGTCGGCGAACTGGGCGAATACGCCACGCCATCGCCCCCCGGGGTGCCCACCCCGCCGGCTATTGATCTGATCGACGATAGCTGTCTCTATGTCAAAGCGCCGATGGATGAAGTCGACGCGCCAAAAATCATTCCCGGCCAGCCGGTGCGCATTTCGCTCGACGCTCTGCCCGGCCGCACGCTGCCCGGCAAGGTGAGGCGCATTGCGCCTTATGTCTCGGCTGTTGAAAAACAGGCGCGTACGGTGGATATCGAAGTCGACTTCGATCAGCCGGGGGAAGCCGGCAAGTTGCTGGTGGGCTACAGCGCCGATGTCGAAATCGTGCTGGCAGGCAGTCAGCAGGTTCTGCGCGTGCCGGCCTCAGCCATTCAGGAAGGCAGCAAGGTCTTGCTGCTCAAGGATGGCGTGCTTGAAGAACGCCAGATCAAGACCGGACTGGCCAACTGGGAATTCGCCGAAGTCATCGAAGGCCTGCAGGCCGGCGATCAAGTTGTCACCTCGCTCGAGCGCAGCGGGGTCAAAGCCGGCGTCAAGGCGGTTGTCGACAGCAAACCGGCCAAGTAGATGGCACTGATTGAACTTACCGGCATCTGCCGCCGATTCCAATTGGGCGATACCACGGTCAACGCGCTCGCCGGGCTGAATTTGAACATCGAAGCGGGCGAATACGTGGCGGTGATGGGGCCCTCCGGTTCCGGAAAATCCACCTTGCTCAACCTGCTCGGCCTGCTGGACCGCCCCGACGAAGGCCGCTATTCGCTGGAAGGGCGCGATGTCACCACGCTCTCACCTGACGAACAGGCAAAGGTGCGCAGCACGCGGATCGGTTTCGTATTTCAAAGTTTTCACCTCGTCCCGCGCCTCAGCGCCGCCGAAAACATTGCCTTGCCAATGACCCTGGCCGGTATCGCCCCGAGCGAGCGCGAGCGCCGCGTCGTGCAGGCGCTCAAGGATTTTGGTCTCGACCACCGCGCCGACCACAAGCCCGACCAGCTTTCCGGTGGCCAGCGCCAGCGGGTGGCGATCGCTCGGGCGACGATCATGCAGCCCCCCCTCATCCTGGCCGACGAACCCACCGGCAACCTTGACCGCCATACCGGCGAAGAAGTGGTGAATTTGCTGGAAGCCCTGAATGCCCGCGGCGTGACGCTGATTGTCGTGACCCACGACCCGGTGATGGGCGCCCGTGCCCGGCGCCAGTTGGTCATGGAAGATGGCAGTCTGAAGCAGGATCGTGCCGGCCATGCGTCCGACTGATCTGCTGCGGTTTGCCCGCGATGCGGCCACGGGCTATCCCTTGCGCACAGCGCTCTCGGTCATTGCCATGGCCATTGGCGTCGCCGCCGTGGTCCTGCTGACGGCATTGGGCGATGGTGCCCGACGTTATGTCGTCGGCCAATTTTCCTCACTCGGGACCAATCTGGTGATTGTGTTGCCGGGCCGAACCGGCACCGGCGGTTTCAATCCAGCCACCGCCATCACCAGCACGCCGCGCGATCTTACGGTCGACGATGCGGCAGCACTCAAAAGGGCGCCTGCCGTCCAGCGTGTTGCACCGCTGACGGTAGGCACGTCTGAAATCAGTGCCGGCGGGCGCTTGCGTGAAGTGATGGTCGCCGGCACAACGGCCGACTACTTTGCCATTCGCAGCTTTGTCACGGCACAAGGCAGGCCGCTCCCCGAAGAGGATTGGCAGCGCGGCTCATCGGTGGTGGTGATTGGCGCAAAAATTCGCGAGGAGCTGTTCGGCAATGAATCGGCCATCGGCAAACTGGTTCGCATCGGCGATCGCCGGGTGCGCGTGATCGGCGTCCTCAAGCCGGTCGGCCAAGGTCTGGGCATGAATACGGACGAACTGGCCATCGTGCCGGTGTCGCTGGCGCAAGCCATGTTCAACAGCAATACCTTGTTCCGCGTGCTGATCGAAGCCCGTAGTCGCGAGACCATTCCGCTGGCGCGCGAGCAAGCGCTGGATATCCTCAAGCAAAGACATCGCGGCGAGGAGGACGTGACGGTCATTACCCAGGATGCGGTGCTCGCCACCTTCGACAAACTGCTCGGGGCACTCACCCTGGCGGTTGCCGGCATCGCGGCAATCAGCCTGGCCGTCGCCGGCATTCTGGTGATGAACGTAATGCTGGTCGCGGTGAGCCAGCGCACCAGTGAAATCGGGCTGCTCAAGGCACTGGGCGCACCAGACCGCACCATCCGGCTGGCTTTTCTTGCTGAAGCCGCCATGCTGTCTGCCGTGGGTGCGCTGCTCGGCTACCTGCTCGGGCAAACCGGCGCTTTCGTGTTGCGTCAGCTGTTTCCGGTCTTTCCCGCCTACGCACCGGACTGGGCCGTGATTGCCGGCCTCGGCACCGCCCTCGGGACCGGGCTGCTGTTCGGCTATCTGCCGGCCCGGCGCGCGGCCTTGCTCGATCCGGTGCAAGCCCTGATGAAGCACTGACATGCTGATCTCCGACGCCATCCGCCTCGCCATTCGCGCGGTCACCGCCCAACGCCTGAGGAGCTTTCTCACCTTGCTCGGTATTGCGGTAGGCATCGCTTCGGTGATCTTGCTGACTTCGATCGGCGAAGGCATCCACCGTTTCGTTCTCGGCGAGTTCGGCCAGTTCGGTACCAATGTGATCACGGTTGCCCCGGGCAAAACCAAGACGGGTGGCGCACCGTCCGGTTTGCCCTCAAGCGCCCGCCCACTGTCACTTGATGATGCGCTATCGCTCAAGCGTCTGCCCAATGTGGTCGCGGTCACCCCCAATGTGCGCGGCAACGCCGAAGTGGAAGGCAATGGCCGAACCCGGCGCACACTGGTCTACGGAGTCAACGTCGATTCTCGGGTCGTTTTCCGGTCGACCGTGAAATCCGGGCAATTCCTGCCCGACGACGATGTCCGCAACGCGCGCGCCTTTGTGGTGCTGGGCAGCAAGCTGAAAGACGAACTGTTTGGCAGCGACAACCCGCTCGGCCAGCGCCTGCGCATCGGCGGCTTGCACTTCCGCATCATCGGCGTCATGGCGCCCAAGGGGCAGTTTCTCGGTATCGATCTTGACGACACCGCCTTTATCCCCGCCAGTCGCGCCCAGGAATTGTTCAATCGTGAAGGCTGCGACGAGATCAATATTGCTGCCAGCGAAGGCGTCCCGGCGGCACGCGTGGCCGAGCATATTCGTCAGCAACTACTGCAAAGGCATGGGCGTGAGGATTTCACCATCGTGACCCAGGAAGAGATGTTGAAGACACTCTCCAATATCCTCAACGTGCTGACCATGGCGGTTGGCGCCTTGGGCGGTATCTCGCTGCTGGTCGGCGGCGTGGGCATCGCCACCATCATGACCATTGCCGTCAGTGAGCGTACCGGCGAAATCGGCCTGCTGGTTGCCCTTGGCGCTCCCCGGCGCACCATACTCGGCCTTTTCCTTGGCGAAGCCGTCGCCCTCTCGGCACTGGGCGGCGCACTGGGCCTTCTGCTCGGCTTCGGTCTGGCCCAAGTAATTCACTGGCTGCTTCCCGCCCTGCCTGTGCACACCCCGCTCAGTTTCGTCCTGCTGGCCGAAGGCATTGCCATCGCCATCGGCCTTGCCGCCGGCGTCTTACCCGCCCGCCGCGCCGCGCGACTCGATCCGGTAGAAGCCCTGCGTACCGAGTAAGGCAGCTGCCACCACCATACGCTAACGTATGCTAGAGTTCAGGCTCAAATTTCAATAACTGCACGAGGAGTTCCAGCATGGCTTATCACATTGACGAACTGCAACCCGGCATGTCCGCCAGCACGTCCAAAACCGTGACCGAGACCGACATTGTCCTGTTTGCCGGCATTTCCACCGACGTGAACCCGGCCCACCTCGACGAGGAATATTGCAAGGGCACGATGTTCGGCACCCGCATCGCCCACGGCATGCTGTCCGCTGGCTTCATTTCGGCCACGCTGGCCAACAAACTGCCCGGACCCGGCACCATTTACCTGTCGCAAACCCTCAAGTTCAAGGCACCGGTCAAGCCGGGTGACACCGTCACCGCCACCGTCACCGTCCGCGAAGTCAATGTCGCCAAGAACCGCGTCATTCTCGACACGGTATGCACCGTTGGTGGCAAGCCGGTGATCGAAGGCGAATGTCTGATGATGCCGCCGGTTCGCCCCGCTGCCTGATCGTCATCGCCAAAAAATGCCGGCCAGGGCTTCCCTGCCGGCTTTTTTGTACGAAAAATTCACGTCACAAATGCAGTGCCACGCATAAAACCCGTGCCGAAAAGCAGAATCCGGCATGTTATATAAATAACCACATATACTTATTCTTTTATCCAAATGAAAGATCAAGGTATGCGTTCTCTCCGAATTCTAGCCACCCTGGCGATGACGTTGGCACTCATCGGCTGCGGCACTACCCAGCAAGTCACCCTCACCAAACACGAAGCAAAACCGGGTATTCGCTCGGTCGCCACGGTACCGGATGAAGGTAATTCCAGCCAAATGGACGCCAATCTCACCAGCGCACTTCAACTCAACGGCCTTGCAGTACGCCCCTCACAGCCCAAAGGCACCCGACGCGCTGCCGATGTAGACGCCCTCGTCAGCTATGTTGACGTTTGGCGCTGGGACCTTGCCATGTACCTCAAGCGGCTCACCGTGAAAGTGACCGATGCAAAAACCGGCGATATCCTCGCCCTGGGTGACTGGGAAGACGGGCATCTGCATGGCTTCCACGATGCCAAGGTCGTGATGAACGGCCTGATCACCGAGATTTTCCAGAAACTCGGCACAACACCTCAGGCAAGCAGCAGCCGCTAAACCTTGCCGTAAA